>NZ_OY761553.1:0-302750 GCF_963664735.1 uncultured Cohaesibacter sp.
TGTTTGAGATGGGCAAACCAGCGGGCAGCGCGGCCGCGCGACAATAGTTTGTCATAGGACGCGCGGTTCTTGAGGCAAAGATCAAACAGCTTTGCCAGATTGTCGCAGCTCCAATGGGCAGCCATGAAGCTCTCTGCAACGCCCAGCATACCTCGGCTCACGATGCTCCAGAGAGTGCGGTTATGATGGATGTGAACCTGCACGGCCGGTTCGTTTTGATTGCCGGGTCCAAAGGCCAGTTTGCCGCCGGAGGGGAGAATAAATTCGATATGTCCGTAGCGAAGGCCTGAGAAAATGGGGTTGAGGAAACGATGCCAGATGCGCTTTTGCACCGTGTTCGCCACTCCTTCTGCATGGGCAGTCTTGTTGGGTCCTGCCTTGGAGCCAGACTGGTCAAATCTTGTATGAGAAATATTCTTCTGCAAACTCATTGATGCAATCCTTTACCTAGTTTCGAGCGGTGGAGGGCTGAAACGGTGTTGGACGGCACGGGCGGGCGCTTGTGAAATGGAGCGCCCTTGCGCCATAATTTCAATGCCTCGAGATGTATGGCTGCGAGGATCTTCCATCCGCTCTGCATCAGCCTAACAAAAGTCAGAAGCAGATTTCTAGTGGTGAAGGCTTTTTTTTGTGCTGCGAAAGAGGCCATGAGAGCAGACGGCTGGTTGCCCTTGAGCCAAATCTGATAGGAAAGCTTTTCATGCGGCAGGCGAATTGAGAAGCTGTATTTTCCTTCGATGTCGAGAAAGGGCGATACGTAGAATATCTTTTTGCCCTCGTGCCTCAAACGCGCATCATGTGACAAATCGCTCTCTTCTGAAGTGAGGCGGTAGATATAGTGATAGCGCTGCCCGAATGTGTTGCTCACTTGATAGAGAATTGCCTTGAGATGGTTCTGTCTGTCGCAGCAAAAGAAGATCGAGAGAGGATTGAACGTGCGTCCCAAGACCCGCGGAAAAGCAAGAATGGTATAGCGCGTTGGGCGCTCGCTTACCTCAGGGAAAACACCGGACGCGTCGATCAGATGGTCAAGGTAGCTTTGAAGAGTTTCAAATGACGGTTCCATGTAGTCGGCTTCATGAAAGCTTATCAGGTTGAACCGGTTGATCGAGAAAAGCCGCGATTGCCTGTCGGACTGCTGCAAAGCATCCAATGGCAGAAGAAGCGATGTCACTTTGTAGGCTAGTCGATGGTCAACCTCACCGGAGCGCACATGGGTCACGATGCCTTCGTAAAGGCATGTTTCTGGCGAGAAGGTGAGGGGTGCTTCCTTGTTCATTCTGTAACCGCCAGACTTTCCGTTCTCGGTTTCTTTGGCTTGTTGCTTTCTTTGGGGGAGAAAACATGAATGCGGTTTGAAGGGGCTTCCAACGTCCATGGACGCTTGGTTCCGCCCAGTTGCTCGGCCACTGCAAGCCCTGCCTGAATGCCGTCTTCGTGGAAGCCATAGCCGAAATAGGCCCCGCAGAACCATGTGCGCCGATTACCTTGCAGGCTCCAAAGCTGCTTCTGGGCTTGAATCGCCTGCATCGAGAAAACCGGATGATGATAAAGCTGGGAGCGAAGCACGGTTCCCTCTGCGGGCTGATCAATCGGGTTAAGCGTCACAAACAGGTTGTCGTCACAGGTGAGGGGCTGAAGCTTGTTCATCCAGTAGGTCACACAGAGCCGCGGCTCGGGGTCTGCTGTCTTCTCGCTGGCGCGGCTATCCTGAATATAGTTCCAGCTGGCCCAAGCTGCGCGACGGCGTGGCATGAGCGCCGGATCTTTGTGCAGGATCGCCAAATTCTTGTGGTAGGGGATCGACTTGAGAATGTCTCGCTCGGCTTGATCTATGTCGCCATTTCCCGCTTCAAGAATTTGCAAGGCCTGATCGGCGTGACATGCGAGCACCACATGGTCGTAGCGCTTTTCCAGCCCCTGACGGGTGCGGATGGTAACCGAACCTGGACGGCGCTCCAAATCTGATATGGCTTGATTGAGATGAATGTCGCCAGAGATTTGACCGACAATCATTTCTACATAGCGTTGGGAGCCGCCGGGAATCGTGCGCCATTGTGGCCGATCACGAAATTGCACCAGACCGTGGTTGATGGAAAAGCGCATGAATGCTTCGAAGGGAAACTTCATCATCTCTTCTGAGGGGATGCACCAAATGGCCGCGCCCATAGGCACCAGATGATCATGGATGAAGGCTTCGGAATAGTTGTTGGCTTTGAGGTAAGCTTCCAGGGTCATCGGTTCGAAATTGCCAGAAGCAATGGCAAGCGGCGCTTCCTGATAGAAGCGTCTGATGTCAGCCAGCATTCTTATGAAACGCGGACTGATGGCATTTGATGGCTTAGCGAGAAGACCTTTGAGGCCCTGCCCACTATATTCCTGATCGCGGTCGCGCAAGCTTGCAGAAAAAGACATGTCTGACACCGCTGTTTCTACTCCGAGATGGGCGAACAGGCGGGTCAGGTTCGGGTAGGTGCGCTCATTATAAACGATGAAGCCGGTGTCAACATCGACAGGTCCTGACACTGTTGCGACGCGCTGCGTATTAGCGTGGCCACCAAGACGGTCATCCTTTTCAAAAATATCGACAATGTGATCTCTGGAGAGAAGCCAGGCCGCTGAAAGCCCGGAGATACCCGATCCGATGACTGCAATGTGCATTGTAAACTCCGCTATTTTTCTACTTATTCGGGTTATCCGTGCCGATGGATCACATTTTTAAAATGCGTTTTTTACATCTTACCGAAAATGCCTTGAGCCGTGATGCAAACTTTTTGTGATCCGCCTTTGTACTTATTGAGTAAAAGGAACAAACTCTTTTTGGATGGATTTGACGGTGACAATGATGCAAGCTCTCTTGAAAAGATCGAAGGGAGGCGGGGGAATGACCGCTGGCCAGCTCAGTGCCATGCTCGTTGCGTTAGGAGATAATCATGATCGACATGCCTTCCGGCAGTTGTTCGACCATTTCGCTCCTCGCTTGAAAAGCTTCTTTCTCAAAGCTGGAACAAATCCGCAAATGGCAGAGGAACTGGTGCAAGAAACCTTTACTCAGATTTGGCGGAAGGCCCACCTATATCAGCCTGACAAGGCTGCCGCTTCCACATGGATCTTTACTATCGCTCGTAACCAGCGCATTGACCGCCTGAGGTCGGAAAAAAGCTTTGTCTATAAGGATGAAGCGTTTTTTGCCTCGCATCTGGTGTCTGACGAGCAGCAGACGACCGAGGTGAACCGTGGTGAGCTAGTTGATCGTGTTTCGAAGGCCTTGGCTCTTCTGCCCGGAAATCAGGCGGAAATCGTCAGTATGGCTTTTTACGATGAAGCGACCCATGCGGAAATTGCACAGCGCTTGTCGTTGCCGCTGGGAACGGTCAAATCGCGCATGCGGCTTGCCTTTGGGCGTTTGAGAAAGATTTTGTCGGAGGTGGAGGCATGATTCATCATCATCTGAGCGACGAAATGATTTTGGCCTATGCTGCCGGAAGCCTTTCTGCGGGGCAGTCTATGGTCGTTGCCTGCCATCTGGAATTTTGTTCAGAATGCGCAGCAAGAGTGGCCGAGGCGGAGGCCATAGGCGGAGCAATGATCAATGACGTTGAGCTGTCTTCGCTGTCTGATGACCTTTTTGATCAGATAATGCTGGATGTTGACGAGGCGCAAAGCTTTCCGGTGCCAGAGCCTGAGACGCCTGTGGGTCGATCAAGGGAGGCACGTTCATCAAGTCCTGTCAGTCATTACGTGCCGCGCTTGCTGGAGCAGTTGATCGGCGATGATTTCGATGCGGTTCGGTGGCGCACGGCAGGGCCGGGAATCAAACAGTTTCTGTTGCCGGTTCCTTCTTCCGAGGGCGAGAAGGTTCGCCTTTTAAAGCTCTCACCCGGATTCGTGACGCCCGACCATGGCCATCATGGCAGTGAGCTGACGCTTGTGCTGAAGGGGTCTTTTTCCGATGATACCGGTCGATACAGAGTTGGTGATATTCAGGACGCTGAAGATGAATTGCATCATCAGCCGATTGCTGATACGGAGGAAGACTGCATCTGTCTTGTCTGTACCGATGCGCCGCTTGAATTCAAGGGTGTGATTACCCGCCTGTTGCAGCCGATTATCGGTATCTGATGTCTCGTTCCCACAGCATAAAGCAGATCAGGCGCATGGCCGTATTTGGTGCGACTGGCGCAGTTGGTCATGCCATCGCGAGCAGGCTCATGACGCATTTCCCTGCGTCCGGGATGGTTGCGATTGGAAGGCGTGCTCCGTCTTTGGTGCGGGATGATGATGATCTGCTTGATTGCATTGGTGGTTTTGACTTGACGGACGAAGCGAGCATTGCAGAGGTTTGTGGCGCCGTCGTCGCTGGCGGTATGCCGGACCTGATTGTCGTGGCAACGGGCATATTGCACGATGAAGAGGCCTTTCCCGAACGATCCATCAGGGAATTGCGCAAGGATGCGCTGGAGCATCTGCTGGCGGTCAATCTGGTCGGGCCAAGCCTGATCTTGAAGCATTTGCTGCCTCATGTACCGCGCAAGGGCAGCTTCCGAATGGGGCTTCTGAGTGCGCGTGTGGGCTCGATATCGGACAATCATCTTGGTGGCTGGTACAGCTATCGGGCTTCCAAGGCAGGTCTTAACATGATGATCAAAAGTGCCGCTATTGAGTTGAAGCGACGCAACCGGGAGGCTGTTCTTGTTGGTCTTCATCCGGGAACCGTGGAAAGTGCCTTGTCTGAGCCATTCAAACGGAATGTTCCCGATGGCAAATTATTTTCACCGGATCGTTCAGCCTGTTGTCTGGTCGATGTGCTGCTCTCCCGAAGCGCCGAGCAATCCGGCTTCTGTTTTGACTGGGCGGGCAAGGAGATAGAAGCTTGACTGATATTGCGATCCATTGGTTCCGGCAGGATTTGCGTCTGTCTGACAATCCCGCCTTGAGCAAGGCAGTGGCAAGCGGGCGTTTGTTGCCAATCTATATTCTTGATGATGGCAATGCCGGCTCTGATGCCATGGGCGGGGCGAGCCGCTGGTGGTTGAATGAGGCTCTTTCTGCACTGAATGAGCAGCTCGATGGGCATTTGCGTCTCTTTCGGGGGGATGCAAAAGAGCTCATTCCTCAATTGGCTGCGCTCTATGGAACGCGTGTGATCAGTTGGACGCGCTGTTACGAACCTTGGCGCGTTGCGCGAGACCAAGTGATCAGGGAGCGTCTTGAGGCCGATGGCTGTGAGACAATCCGCGTCAACGGCTCATTGCTCTGGGAGCCTTGGGCAATCAAGAAGCAAGACGGAACACCCTATAAGGTCTTTACGCCATTTTTCCGCAAGGGATGTTTGCAGGCACCACCACCAGCAAACCCAATGGACGCTCCCGAGGCTATTGAATATGCTGAGCCATTGGGCGGTGATGGAGCCTTGACCCTTGATGAACTTGCTTTGGTTCCAGCTATCCCATGGCACAAACAAATGGAGCCTTATTGGGAGATCGGAGAAGCTGGAGCGCAAAAGGCGCTGGAGCTGTTTCTTGATGAAGGGCTCAATGGATACAAATCCGGGCGAGATTTTCCCTCACAGCAAAATGTCTCGCGCCTTTCGCCCTATCTTCATTGGGGGCACATATCGCCAAATCAGATCTGGCATGCCTTGGACGCGCTGGACGATGCTTCCATTTCGGAGCGGGATGTCGACCATTTCCGCAGTGAGCTGGCTTGGCGCGAATTTTCCTATTCGTTGCTCTATTATAATCAGCAGCTTTCCAGCAAGCCTTTACAGTCCAAATTTGCCGGTTTTGACTGGAGTGATGATCCTGCTTGCTTGCAGGCCTGGCAAAGAGGCAATACCGGAATTCCCATCATTGATGCAGGAATGCGCGAGCTTTGGCAGACCGGCTATATGCACAATCGGGTGCGAATGATTGTTGCTTCCTTTCTCATCAAGAATTTGCGCACAGACTGGCGCAAGGGGGAAGCCTGGTTCTGGGACACGCTGGTCGACGCCGATTTGGCGAACAATGCTGCAAGCTGGCAATGGGTGGCTGGCTGCGGGGCGGACGCAGCGCCTTACTTCAGGATTTTCAATCCGGTTTTGCAGGCCGAGAAATTTGATCCCGAGGGGCGTTATATTCGCCGCTATGTTCCTGAGCTAACAAAGGTGCCAAACAAATATCTCAGCAAGCCCTGGATGGCGCCAAAAGAGATAATGTCCTCTGCCGGGATTGAGCTGGGTAAAGACTATCCCTTGCCAATCGTTGACCTTAAAGCCAGCCGGGAAGCCGCGCTAGATGCCTATCATCGATTGGATTAGCCGGTTTCTATTCGTAGGCTTTCTAAACTTTGTGCCATGCAGGTAGTGCTTTTCTTGTGCTCTTCATCCACTGGCGGCAGGCCGCAAGACTGGTCTCATCTGCGCCTTTGGGCTATAGGAAATTGCATCCGGTGGTGAGCTCGCTTTTTTGAAAGTCACGCCAACCATCAGCCTCTTTGCAATGTGGGAGTATCCTATGCCGCTTTTTGATGATCGCCTTTGCACGTTGGGGGAAGGGCCGCTCTGGCACCCTGTACGCAAACAGTTGTTCTGGTTCGATATCATGGGCAAGGCCTTGCTTACGCGTATTGGTGAGCATGTTCAGCAATGGGATTTCGATGACTATATCAGTGCTGGCGGCTGGGTTGATCACGACCGTCTTTTGATAGCGAGCTACACTTCGCTGTTCGTTTTCAATGTGGAAACGGGCGAACAGGAAAGATTATGCGATCTGGAGGCCGATAAGCCGGAAAACCGCTGCAATGATGGACGCGCCGACCCTTACGGCGGTTTCTGGATCGGGACCATGGGGATTAAATCCGAACCAAAGGCCGGTGCCTATTATCGCTATTATCGTGGTGAGCTGCGTAAGCTTTTCGGTGATATTACCATTACCAATGGCGCCTGCTTTACTGCAGATGGCCAGTGGGCCTGTTTTGCCGACACCAAGTCACGTCAGTTGATGCGGGTTGCCCTTGATGAGAAGGGATGGCCAAAGAGTGAGCCGGAGGTTTATATCGATTTCCGCAAGGAAGATCTCAATATCGATGGGGCTGTTTTTGATCGCGCGGGCAATGTCTGGATCGCGCATTGGGGCATTCATGCTGTCCGTGCCTATGGGGCAGATGGAGCCATGGTGCATGAAGAACGGTTCCCGATCACGCGCGTTTCCTGTCCGGCCTTTGGTGGTGAGGATTACAAGACGCTTTTTGTGACTTCGGCGCGCAGTGGCGCAAAGGCGGATGAACTGGAGAGAGAACCGCTTGCTGGTGCGACCTTCACATGTCGCGTTGATTTCCAGGGGCAAAAGGAAAACCAGATCATACTCTGACGTCTGTTGAACGGGCCTTTCCGTTTCAGTCCTGTTCTAGGATGCTGATGAATAGAGCTGGGATCCTATCGGCGGGTGAGCCGAGAAATGCTGGATCTTGTCCCGTACCTGCTTGGGTGTTGATTTCAGAAACTGGCTGCAATTGCGTGACATGGATCGGTAGTCCGAAAAGCCCGATGCAACGCTCGCTTCTTCCAGCGTTTGGTCCGGGTCTTCCATCAGCGAATTGAGCAAGGCAATAAAACGGTTGCAAATGCATAGATCGTGTGGTGTCAGCCCTGCCATCTCCGGCAATATCCGTTCAAAACTGCGCCAGGATAGATGATGATGCTTAACAAGCTTTTCCAGCTCCTTGCGCTGCTTGGTGTGAATAAGGGCCGGATCCGCAAAGAGCTTGAGTATTTTGTTGCGGGCCAGTTGCTCCGGATCGGTCAGAGCAAAATCATCGTGTCTTTGATATTGTCGCAGCAGCAGCACAAAGAATTCGACCAGATGGGCCATTGCGGAATATTCCGAATAGTCATCTGAATGGAATGTTTCAATGTCGAGGAGATCGGCCAGGCTTTTGAGCCGGGCGTATGCTGTGTAATCGGTGAAAATCTGATCTCGGCTGGATTGTAGGGCGTGAAAGTCTTCCAGCAGGCTTTTTACCTTCGGGAAGCTTTCAATGAGCCTGTCGTTATCAAAGAAAATGTTCAGTAGGATAAGCTTATCCACCATGGGATAGGCATGGCTGTCATCTGCGCGCAAATAGGTCACATTGCCTGGCAACAACAGCTTGAAGCGGTTCGCCATGAAAGAAATGCCGTGACCTTTCAGGATGTAGGCAACTTCATCAAAGTCATGGTTATGCAGCGGGAAATGTGGTTGCGGATCGCGGCGCGAGATTTGAATGGGGAGCCACAAATTGTGGAAATAGCGCGAGCGCGTCACTTTGGTGATTTGGTTTGGCAAAGCGACTTCGAGATAAAGAGGAGATAGCATGAGGGCATCCGCGCTGATGAAGCTTTTGAACTAATTGTGGCTATGGTCATTTTACGCCAAGGAATCGAAAAATCCACCCATTTTAACCCTGTTAAATTTTCAGGCCCCGTGGTGATATAGCCGCGACCGCTTCTCGCTTGGGTAAGCGAGACCACTGGAGGGGCTTTATGGGATTTGGTTTTGTATTGTCTGTTGACTTGGGGGCGTCATCGGGTCGGGTTTTGAAGGTCCGTTTGCGTGATGGTGCGCTCAGTGTTGAGGAGCTCAACCGCTTTCCCCATGGCCCCGAACTGCGTGACGGACGTCTATGCTGGGATCTGGATCATCTTTGGGGCTCCATTCAGGAGGGGCTGGGCAAGGCCTTTGCTGGCCATGCTGGCCTGGAAGATGCGGCAGATGATCCCATCGCCTCGATCAGTGTGGATAGCTGGGCGGTGGATTTTGTGCCGGTGGACGCGGATGGCGCAGCGCTGTTGCCATTTGTCAGCTATCGCGACGCCCGCACCGAAGGCATCATGCCCAGATTTCATGAAGAAAGCGGCATCAGCGATCCGGAGCTGTTCGGCAAGACGGGCATCCAGTCCATGGAACTCAACACGCTCTATCAGCTCTATGCGCTCAAGGACCATCCGCAGGAAAGCTACAAGCGGCTGGACCGCTTCATGCTGCTGCCTGACTGGATCCATTTCCAGCTGACCGGGGTCTGGTCGAGCGAATATACCAACGCCACCACCACACAGATGTTGAGCGTGCATGACAAGGACTGGGATCCGGACCTGTTGCAGCAGGTGGGCATTGCAGCCAAGGTCATGCCCAAGATCCGCAATGGCGGCGAAGTGCTCGGGCCGGTCAAGCCGGACTGGTGCGCCAAATGGGGCCTTGATGCCAATGCTTCGCCCAAAAGCGTGCCTCAGGTGGTGCTGTGCGGCACCCATGACACGGCCTCTGCGGTGGCCGCTCTTCCTTCGCTGACCAGTGGCCCCTATTTCATATCGCTGGGCACTTGGGCGCTTGTGGGCCGCGAGGCGCCGGTGCCCGATCTTTCCGACTATGCCTACCAGCATGGCCTTTCCAATGAGGGGGGCCTGTTTGATACCTTCCGACAGCTGCGCAATGTGTCCGGCCTGTGGCTGATCCAGCGGGTGCGCGAAGACATGGACCCGCAAAGCGACTTTGCCGACTGGGTGGCAGAGGCCGAGAAGGCCGAACCGGGGCGCTCGCTGATCAACCCGATGGATGACCGCTATTTCCGAGCGCTTTCCATGGTGGGCGAGATACAGGATGCGTGCCGGGAGACCGGCCAGCCGGTGCCTGAGACCAGAGGTCAGCTGGCCCGTTGCATCTTCGAGAGCCTGGCGCTCAATTTTGCCGATGTGCTCAATGATTTCTCCAAGGGCGAGCCGATCCCCGAGCTGCATATTGTGGGCGGCGGCGGGCGCAATGCCCTGTTGTGCCAGATGACAGCGGATTTTCTGGGAAGCCCGGTCATCGCCGGCCCATTCGAAGCCTCCGCTCTTGGCAATGCGGTGGTGCAGATGATCGGCCTTGGCTGGATCGCCAATCTTGAGGAAGGCCGCCGGATCATTCGCAACAGCGAAGTCCTGCCACGCTATCAGCCCCACCCGGGCAAGGAACAGACCCATATTCGCCAGCGCTACCACGCGCTATTCGATAGACAGAAGGAACAGGCCCAATGACCAGCCTAGAGTATAATGCCGCCCGAGACGCGTTCGCCGAATGGGGCGTTGATGCCGATGCCGCAATGGACAGTCTGGCAGCCATTCCCATTTCCATGCATTGCTGGCAGGGAGATGATGTTGTCGGCTTTGAAGGCGTGACCGCAGGCAGCGGTGGCGGCATTCAGACCACGGGCAATTTCCCCGGCCGTGCCCGCAATGTTGCCGAGCTGCGCGCCGATCTGGAATTTGCCTATGGCAAGATCCCCGGCAAACACCGGCTCAACCTGCATGCCAGCTATCTGGACAGCGACGAGACCCCGGCCCGTGACGAGCTTGAATACAAGTATTTCTCCAGCTGGGTGGACTGGGCCAGGGACAACGGGCTGGGGCTCGATTTCAACCCCACCTTCTTTGCCCACCCCAAGGCCGATGACAATCTGACCCTGTCCCATCCGGACAAGGGCATCCGCGATTTCTGGATCCGTCATGGCCAATGCTGCCGTGCCATTGCCGCAAAATTCGGCGAAGAGTTGGGCAGCCCCTGCGTTGACAATATCTGGGTGCCGGATGGCTACAAAGACACCCCGGTGGACCGCATGGCAGCGCGCGAGCGGCTGGAAAGCGCCATCAACGAGATGATCGCCACCCCATATGACAAGGCGCACATGCTGGATGCGGTGGAAAGCAAGCTGTTCGGCATTGGCGTGGAAGCCTGCACCGTGGGCAGCCACGAGTTCTACATGGGCTATGCCATTCGCAAGGGCACCCTGTTGTGCCTCGATATGGGCCACTTCCACCCGACCGAGAATATCGCCGACAAGCTTTCCTCTGTTGCCCTGTCGGTTGACGAGATCCTGCTTCATGTCAGTCGCCCGATGCGCTGGGACAGTGACCATGTGATCCTGCTCAATGACGACATTCTGGCCATGGCACAGGAGCTGGTCTTTGCCAATCTTCTGGGGCGCACCCACATCGGGCTCGACTTCTTCGATGCCACCATCTCGCGCACCGCAGCCTGGGTGATCGGCACGCGCAACATGCAGAAGGCCCTGTTGCGGGCTCTGCTGATGCCACAGGCCGAGCTGAAGGCTGCAGAAGAGGCGCTCGACTATAACAAGCGCTTCATCATCACCGAACAACTCAAGGATCTGCCTTACGGGGTGATCTGGGACGCATTCTGCGCCCGCAACAATGTACCTACGGGCAAGGCGCTCATCGCCGATCTTGATGGCTATCAGGCCAGCGTATCGACCCGCGGATAAGGACAAAGTGACATGACGACATTTTCCCACCCGATCCCCTTCGTTCAGCAGATCGCATCTCTGGCACGCCTGTGCTGGGAGATGGGTTGGAACGAGGCCAATGGCGGCAACATCTCCTGGCGCCTGCCGACCGATGAAGTCGAAAGTGTGCTCGCGCGCCGCTATCCCAATGTGAAGCCTGCCGACCCGATTGCCCTGCCGCAGTCTCGCCCGGAGCTTGATGGCGAATATTTTATCGTCACCGGCACGGGACAGTATTTCCGGCACGCAACCGAGTTCCCCGATCAGGTGTTCGGCATCGTTCGCATCATCGAAGGCGGCACGGCCTATCAGACCGTCTGGGGCTTTAACAATGGCGGGCGTCCAACCAGCGAGTTTGCCACCCATCTTGCCGCTCACGGGGTGCGCAAGCGGGTCTCGGAGGGGCGCGAGCGGATCATTCTGCATTGCCATGTGCCCGAGTTTATTGCGCTGAGCTACCTTCTGCCGCTCGATAGCGACATTCTGACCAAGGCCCTCTGGACCAAGATGCCTGAATGCATCGTCATCTTCCCCGATGGCGTGCGCATCGTGCCACCCATGCTGCCTGGCACCACCGATATCGCCGACGCGTCCATCAAGGAAATGGAAAAGGGTCGCATCATCTCCTGGTCCCACCACGGCATCTTCGCTTCCGAGGCAACCCCGGATTCTGTCTTCGGCCTTGTCGAAACCATCGAAAAAGCCGCAAGCATCCACCGAAAGGTCATGTCCGCAGGGGGCGAAAAACAAACCATCTCTAACGACCTCCTAAAGGAACTCGCTAACTACTTCAAAAAACTCCTCGTCCAAGTCCCCGTCTTCCCGGACAAGGACTAACAAATTTGTCTGTCTCGACGGTGGCATAGTCCCTCCCACATAGACGCCTTGTCTTCTTTGAAAACAAGGTTGCGAATGCCACTTTTCGGTTTAGTGACAGGCAAAGAGAAACCCGCAAGTCTATGACTTGCGGGTTTCTTGCCATTCAGGGCATTTAGTCTTTGGGGGTGGGGGGGACTTAGCCCTGAATCGAGGTCTTCGGATTATGAGGCTATCGGAAGACGTAGTTTGGCAAGTTCTGCGGCTTCTTCAGCCGATACGTTATCGTGAATCACCGCACGGCATGCTTTCATCAGTGCAAGCGGGTCATCTGACTGGAAGATGGAACGGCCAAAAAGAATACCGGCTGCGCCAGCCTCGACAATCTGGGAAACCAGACAAAGCGTGCCGTAATCGCTATTTGTTTTGGGGCCACCTGCCAACATTATGGGGACTGGAAGCTCAGAGGTAATCTTTTTGAGTGCCTCAGGGCTGCCCGGCCAATCGGTCTTGATGATATCTGCTCCCATTTCAACACCAATACGGGCGTGGAAGCGGACAAATTCACCATCATTGATGTCTGCCGGGAGAGCGTGCCGGGCACCCATGGTTTCAATGATATGGACAATGCCGTTCTTGCGGGCTTCTGTGTTTACGTCTGCATTCTCTCTGAAAGCTGCGGTTTCTACATCAGGGTCATTGTGACCGACAAACAGATAGGTGATGACGGCTTCTGCTCCGAGCGCTACTGCGTCATCGACGGAAGCGATGAGGCGGGTGTAACCATCCTTATAGGCAAGAGGTGTGCCTTCACGCCACATGGTGGTCTGGTCGAGACGAAGAATAAGGGATGGTCCGCCGTTCTTGACCAATTGCGGGCCAAAATGCAGGGCTGAACCAAGAGGCAGGATTACCGCATCCACGCCAGCTTCTGCCATGTAATCAAGCATCTGTTCAGGATGCTCCATGCCTTTGCAGGTGCCCAGTTGCAGGGCATGATCAAAGGCGATGCAGAACCCGCGCTGCGTGCTCGGTTTCAGGATACGGGAGAGGCGCACTTGTTGGCCCAGTTTCTGAAGCATTGCTTTTGTCCTTGCTAGACGAGGTCGAAATCAATCCTCGAGTGATTTAGTCGTTGTTTCGTCTCTTCATCCAGTTGGCGGTCGATGAAAACCTTGTCGAATTCAGATAGTTCTGCAAATTGGGTGAGAGCGCGTGTTTTAAATTTTCGTGATGTCAAAAGAAGAGCCTTGCGTTCGGATGCTGCCATTAGGGCGCGCTTGACCCGAACGATTTCCTGATCTTGATGAAAGAGCCGATTGTCAATGACCGAGGATGCCGAAAGGAAAACCCAGTCAGAGCGCAGTTGGCTCAAAGCCTGCTCGCAAATCAGACCCGAGAAGCTCTTGTGTGTCTTGCTATAGTTGCCTCCCGTCACAATCAGCTGGACATTGGATGCATCTTTCAAACGATCACAAACAGCCAGTGAGTTGGTGATGATCGTAATATTTTCAATCAACTCCAGATGTTCGCACATCATCAGGGTCGTTGTGCTGTCATCTAGCATGATGGCGTTGCCGGGCTCGACCAATTCAACGGCTGCGCGTGCCAACTCCTTTTTGACCGCTTCATCGGTTTGGCTGCGATAGTGAAAATTGCTCTCGAACAGGAGAGAGCTTTCTGCCGTTGCCCCTCCGCGTTCTTTGCGCAAAAGGCCGCGGCTTTCGAGCAGATCCAGATCCCGGTGTACAGTCATGCGGCTGACGCCGAGTTCCTTGGCAAGATGTTCAAGCTGTACCGTTTTCTGGCTCTGGACCATGGTCAGAATTTGCTGACGACGTTCTTCTGCCTTCATCGGATGCTTTTGCTCATTCTCAGAATGATCATCTTCGTGACTGGATTTTGCTTTCGAATTGGCCATGACTATTTCCCGTTCATCACGCGACCGAAGAAGTTATCTTCTCCCACCTGGCCACCTTTAAGGGAAATCTCGATTCCGTCGATAGCACTATCGGTGGAATGGACGCGGCACAGGGGCGCACCGGGAACTAGAGGTCCGGCAACTTCGAGGTTTTTGATGCCCATTGCCGAAACGGCGTGACTTGAGCTGTCTCCACCTGCCAGAATGGCACGTTTCAGCCCCGTAGCCTTGATAGCATGTTTGAGAATACGGCCCGTTGCTGAGCCCATAACCGGTGAACTGTCGGCTGCGGTCAGCCCTTTGCGTTCCAGAGCGGCGCGCGTTGCTGCAATTTGTGGATCATTTGGCCCACGCGCGGTGTGAAGAACAATGCCCTTATGATCAGAGGCAAGCTGCACAAGCTCTTCAGCGAGGCGCATTTCTTCTTCTTCGCCTTTTTCCACCAGGGCTACCGTATCGATTGCCTTGACAAGGAAGCCGTTGGCCTTGGCCCATTCGATCTGTTTGTCCGTAGTTGGAGAGCAACTGCCGCAAATGGCGATGGTTCGATCAACCGGACCTCTGGCAACAGGAGGCTCAACAAGGGGCAGGGTGCCTTGCTTGGTCAGATAATCTGCCAGTGCATATTCAACGCCTGATGAGCCGACAACGAAGATCGGCTTCAGTGAGCTGTGCTCGTGGAGCAACTGTCCCGTCTTGTAGGTTGTTGCGTCGTCAAAGGTATCGAGAATAACTGCGTCATTGTCTTCGCACAGTTTGGCGAACATTTCAGAGGCGTTTTCTGCAAGCATGCGACGGAAATCCATGCCTTCGATCTTGCGGCTGGTCTGCAGCGCCAGGTGAGCGCGCAAGTCAGCTTCCTTCATTGGGGTCGAAGGGTGTTTGCTCATTGTCGGGTGACGGTCGATGCGGAACGCTTCGCTATCCCCAGCGACGCTAGCTGCGGCAAACAGATTGGAAAAGACCACATACCGTTTAAGGCGCGTGACACCCACAACGACAGGAACCGTGGTTTCGAAAATATCGTGGCCGATTTCAATGGCCTTGCCGATGTTGCCGATGGTCGGGGCCGAGTCGAATGTGGAGCATGTCTTATAATGACAAATAGGTACGCCGAGGGCCTTCAGTTTGGAAAAGCTTTCCGACAGGTGGGTATCCATCCACTCTGGCGATTGGCTGCGGCTGGTTCCTGCCACGCCGACTGCGCGGATATGGGGATAAGCCTCGAGGTCTTCTGCGGTTGGCGGCTCAAGGAACAGCATGGCGGGGATACCTGCCATGGTAACGGATTCCAAGGCATCAGTTGATCCGGTAAAGTCGTCACCATAGAAGGAAAGAAGCAAATTTTGCTTTTTGCCTAAGTCTGTCATGATCTGAATATGCCCCTTGGACTTCAAAATATCGGCGTTTTCACGTCTTGGATAACTGATTTGTATCACAAAAATCGCGATAGACAACAGGCATTGCGTAAAATATAACAAATATCATGTGATGTTTATCAGCTTCGGGCTTGTGCAATCGTGGTTTCGGCGCGGCTTGATGGGTGAAAAACTGTTTTGGAGAATGGGATATGAACAAAATTGGTCTGACTATGGGCGATCCTGCGGGTATTGGGCCTGAGGTGATTTGCAAGGCCTTGCAGGATATGACTGCAGAAGAACGTGCAGGTGTCATTGTTATTGGTGATCGCTTGTTTATGGAGCGGGCCAGAGACATGATTGGCGCGGATTTCCAGTTTGTCTCAGAAGGTGATGTTCCTGCTGGTGATGTTCCTTTGGTGCAGGTGGATGCGCCAAATGCCGAGAATATCAAGCCCGGAGAGATCCAGCCTGATGCCGGTGAGGCGGCTTGTCGCTGTGTGAAAAAGGCAGTTGATATGGCTCTGGCCGAGGAAATCGATGTGGTTTGCACCGCTTCCTTGCATAAAACGGCGCTGCGAGAAGCTGGCTATAATCTGAGTGGTCATGCGGGATTGCTTAAGCTTTTCACGGGTGTAGAGAAAAACTATGCCGTGCTTGCCGGGCCGAAATTGTCGGTTATTCACGTTTCCACCCACGTTTCTCTGGCTGATGCCGTAACCTGCTGCACAACGCAGTCTGTGTTGGAAACAATCCGTATTGCGAATCAGCATGTGTTGACGACGGGCGTGGCTGAACCTCGGATTGGTGTGGCTGGAATTAATCCGCATTGCGGGGAAAACGGCCATTATGGCACCGAGGATGATACGCAGGTGATTCCGGCTATCAAGGCGGCTCAGGCCGAGGGAATCAATGTGACAGGCCCGATTCCGGGCGATATCGTCTTTGAACAGGCAATCGAGGGGCGGTTTGATATTGTTGTCGCCCAATATCATGATCAGGGTCATATTCCGGCCAAGCTTATTGGCGGGCATGATTGTGTGAATATTACCGCAGGACTGCCGATTTTGCGCACTTCTGTTGATCATGGCACGGCATTTGACATTGCCTGGAAGGGTGGTCTGGCCCGTCCGGATAATATGAAGGCTGCCATTGCGATGGCTCGCAAAATGAAACCTGTGAAGTGAATTTTGATGTATCACTATGTGATGTAATTTTTGGTAATTGTCACGATTTATATGTGATATTACGGAATTTTGATGAAAATAAAGCCCCCTCAAATCGTGTTTGAGGGGGCTTCTTTGTAACGCCATGAGGCGGAGGAAATCTGATTCTCAGATTGGGAAATCTTCAGGATCTGTGTAAGGCAGCGTAGAAAGATCCGGGAATGGACGGATCGGATCAGTGCCATCCCAATCGATGCTCGCATCGCGAATTCTCTTGAAAAGTGTCCCTTTTTGGCCGTTTACCTCAGATAATTCAATGACCGTGCCGGGGTGGAATTCGGTCTCGAAGTAGCAGTAGCGACCATCGTCTCCCACTGCGCCGTTCATGCCAACCGTCAAACCCTGAGCCGTCAGGCGAGCGAGATCCTCTGTATAGTTGCGCGTCCAATAGGCGAAATGTTGCGCGCCTGTGCGTCCGGCATTGAGAAAATCGAGGTACATGGAGGGTGCATCATTGAGTTGTTGCACAAGTTCCATCTGAATATACCCAGAATTTGCGAGGGCTACGGAACGCTCGATCGGGGACAATTCTCCTTTATAGTAGAAATCCTTATCAGCGATTTTTTCTGCGTAAAACCAAGGGCCTATACCAAGTGTCTTGGACCAGAACTCCATCGCTTCTTCTATATTTTTGACGACATAGCCTATTTGGCGTACCTCACCGAAGAACCTACTCATTTTTTAACTCCCGAGAGAATAAAACATCTATGGACAAGGAACGTAACAGATATTATGTTACAAATCTAGAGGCGTCACACAGTTGCGAACTGAACCCATTTTTGATGCCTTTTTTAGGGAGAAGAAAACATGGCAAAAATTAGCAGACGAAATCTGTTGAAGTCCGCAGCCTTGGCTGTTCCGGCTGCATTGGCTATGCCGCATATTCGCGCAGAGGCAAAATCCAAATTTACTTATAAATATGGTAACAACCTTCCTCTGTCACATCCGCTGAACGTGCGCGCTGCTGAAGCAGCCAAACGCATTTTGGAGGAAACTGACGGCGATTTCGATATCAAGATCTTCCCAAGCAACCAGCTTGGTGGTGATACCGACATGCTCAATCAGGTTCGTTTCGGCGCAATCGACTTTTTCACACCTTCTGCTCTGGTGATCGCAACGCTCGTGCCTGTTGCTCCGATCAACGCAGTTGGTTTTGCATTCCCTGACTATGATCACGTATGGGCTGCCATGGATGGCGATCTTGGTGGTTTCGTTGGCGAAGAGATCGAAAAAGCCGGTCTGCACATGATGCGTACCGTTTGGGACAACGGCTTCCGTCAGCTCACCACTTCCGAGGCTCCGGTCAACACTCCTGAAGATCTGCACGGCATCAAGATCCGTGTTCCGGTCAGCCAGCTGTCCATCAGCCTGTTCGAAGCTCTGGGTGCTGCTCCAACCAGCATGCAGTTCTCCGAGGTTTATACCTCACTGCAGACCCATGTTATGGATGCACAGGAAAATCCTCTGCCGATCATTCAGACTGCAAAACTTTATGAAGTCCAGAAATATGCCATGCTCACCAACCATATCTGGGACGGCTATCTGTTCGTTGCCAGTGGTCTGACATGGAAACGTCTGCCAGAAGACATTCAGAAGATTGCTGAAGGCATTCTCAATGACTGTGGCCTCAAGCAGCGCGATGACATTTCCAAACTGAATGCGTCTGTTCAGGCCGATCTGGAATCCAAGGGCATGACCATCACGCGTCCTGATCCGAAACCATTCGTTGAAGCTCTGAACAAAACCGACTTCTATTCCAAGTGGCAAGAGAAGTTTGGTGACAAGGCTTGGAGCCTTCTTGAAAAATACTCTGGCAAGCTCGGCTAAGGAATAATTATGTCGACTATCGTTGAAACGAATTCGGAAGATGGGCTGTCCTCTTTTCGAGACTTTTGCGCAAAACTGGAACAATGGATTGCGCTTGTTGTCGAAATCCCTGGGGCCGTCTTCCTGGGGTTGGAGGTTGTGGTTTTGTTTGCAGGCGTAGCGTTTCGCTACGCCCTGCATTCGCCGCTGGTCTGGTCGGATGAATTGGCTACCATCCTGTTTTTGTGGCTGAGCATGTTCGGGGCCGTTGTGGCTCAACACAAGGGTGGCCACATGCATCTGACTGTGGTTGTCGGATTGACGCCCAAACGTTGGCAATCCCGTATCAACACTTTGGCATCCATGTGTGTCATTCTGTTTCTGGCTTTGCTCATTCCATCTGCCTACGAACATGCCGAAGGGCAGATGATGATTACGACACCGGCCCTGCAGTTGCCTGATACAGTGCGCTCAGGGGCGATGCTTGTCGGCCTGACGCTAATGATGATCGTTGCTATCCTGCAGCTCATTCAGAAGACAAAGATTTCCGATTTTATTTTCGGAGCGGCCGTTATTGCGGTTTGCGGCATTCTGTTGAATGTATTCCTGCCTCAGCTTGAGAATATGGAAAACTTCAACCTGATTGTCTTCTTTGGCATTGGCCTGGCCGCTCTTGTTTTTGGTGGTGCTCCGATTGCTGTTGCCTTTGGCTTGGCTACGGTCGTTTATCTGAAGTTCATGACCTACATGCCGCTCGTCATTGTCATCAGCCGCATGGATGAAGGCATGTCCGGCTTTGTGCTGCTCTCCATTCCGCTCTTTGTGCTGCTTGGTCTGCTCATCGAGGTTACGGGGTTGGCTGCTGCTCTGGTCAATGTTCTGGCTGCATTGGTCGCCCACTTCAAGGGTGGGCTTTCCTATGTACTGATCGGCGCGATGTATCTGGTTTCCGGTATTTCCGGTTCCAAGGCTGCTGATATGGCTGCCATCGCTCCAGTGCTTTTGCCGGAAATGCAAAAACGTGGCAAGGAACCGGGCGAGCTTATCGGTCTGTTGTCTTCATCGGCTGCCATGGGCGAAACCATTCCACCTTCCATCGTGTTGATTACGGTGGGGTCTGTGACCGGTGTCTCCATTGCGGCTCTGTTCACGGGTGGCCTCATTCCTGCGGCTCTTGGTGCTATCGGTCTGTTGATCGTTGCCTATTTCCGCTCTCGTGATGAGGATGTCAGCGAAGCCAAACGGGCAGGCCGCAAACAGATTTTGTTTGCCTTGCTTAACGCGCTTCCTGCCTTCCTGCTTCTGGCTGTCATTCGTGTGGCCGTTGTGGCTGGTATTGCGACTGCAACGGAAGTGGCGACGGTGGGTATCGTTTACACCCTGCTGGTCTCGATCATCATTTATCGTCGGTTCCCGATCCGCAAGATGTGGAAGATGCTGTGCAATTCACTCGCTCTTTCCGGTGCCATCATGATCATTCTTGGTACGGCAACGGCAATGGCTTGGGCCTTGACGCAGTCTGGCTTCTCTCATCAGTTGGCTTCTGCCATGGAGCAGATGCCTGGCGGAGCCTTCGGTTTCATGGCACTGTCCATCGTGGTCTTTGCGATCCTTGGTAGTGTGCTTGAGGGTATTCCGGCGGTCGTGGTTTTTGCGCCGCTATTGTTCCCGATTGCGCTCGAACTCGGCATTGGTGGTGTGCACTATGCCATTATGATGGTTCTTTCCATGAGCCTTGGTCTGTTCGTTCCGCCTCTTGGTATCGGCTTCTATCAGGCCTGTGCTATTGGCGGCATCGAGCCGGATAAGGCCATGAAAGCCATTTGGCCTTACATGTTCGCGATCCTTGTTTCCGTGATCATTGTGGCCTGTGTGCCTTGGGTTACCGAGCCTTACTTCTGATCGTGAAGAACAGTTTGCAAAATCAATGCCCGCGTCTTTAAAAGGCGCGGGCATTTTTTATGGGATTGTCGGGGCGAATGTGGCTAGACGTCTCTGACCATCGAAACGGATTTGATCATCGCTTGCAGCTTGTCGCCTGATTTTAGCTCCAGAGCATGCAAGCTCTTTCTTGATATGCGGGCGAGCAGGGTTTGCCTGTCCAGATCTTCGCCCAATTGGAGGAAGACGTTGGCCATGTTTTGTCCAAACGGCTGGATGGTTTCGATGTGGACAGTGGGGGTGTTCAATATCGACGAGGAGCCTTGGGGCATGTGGCGGGAAAGGGACACGTCGCTGGCCTCAATTCTAAGCCGCATGGATCGTCTGATCGGGCCCTGGACACCGGGCACCTGAAAGGGAACGCCAGACACCATGATCGTGCTGATGCCAAAATCTTCGTCAATTTCGGTCAATGTTCCGGTTAGAACTGACGCTGCATCAGGCATGCTGACGAGCGACAGATTCGGGTTTGACAGCAAACTCTGCAGATTTCCAGCTGCTTTCACTGTGCCCTTTTCCATCAACACCATCTGGTCTGCGAGCCTTTCGACTTCCGTGATGTCGTGGCTCACATATATGATCGGGATCTTGAGTTCATCGTGCAGGCGCTCAAGATAAGGCAGAATCTCATTCTTGCTAAAGCGGTCAAGAGCGGCCAGAGGTTCGTCCATGAGCAGGATGCTTGGGTGGGAGAGAAGCGCACGGCCAATGGCAACTCGCTGGCGTTCACCGCCCGATAGCTTGTTGGGCGAGCGCTTCAGCAACGGGCCGATACCGAGTAATTCCGTCACGTCACCCTGATCAAGCAGGCCTGTGTCAGACGAGCGCGAGGAGCGCACCCGTTTTTGCCCGTAGGTCAGGTTCTTTTCTACCGACATATGCGGGAAGAGGCTTGCTTCCTGGAAGACATAACCAACGGACCTTTTGTGGGGCGGGAGGAAATAGTCGCCATCTTGCCAGTTTTGGCCATTCAGTGAGAAATGCCCTTCTTTCATCCGATTAAGGCCGGCGATGCAGCGTAGAACGCTTGTCTTGCCGCAGCCCGAGGGGCCAAACAGTGCGGTGACGCCAGCGGCTGAAAGCTCGAAGCTGGCGTCGAGTGTAAATGCCCCTTGTGGTCCCTTGAAGTGGGCGGAAATCATATCAGATTGGTTCGATGCTGGCTCATTGAGGCTCATTGCATGCGCCTCCTCAAACGCTTCTCTAATGTGGTTGTCGTGAAAATGACGAGGAAGGAAAAGACGAGCATGCCGCCTGCCAGAATGTGGGCCTTGTTCCATTCCAGTGTCTCGACATAGTCATAGATGGCGATGGACAAGACCTTGGTTTCTCCGGGGATGTTGCCGCCGATCATCAACACCACGCCAAACTCTCCCACTGTGTGGGCAAAGCTGAGAATGGTGCCGGTGATGATGCCCGGCCTTGCCAAGGGCAGGACAACGGAGAAGAAACAGTCCAGCGGCGAGGCTCGCAAAGTCGATGCCACTTCCAGAGGCCTTTCGCCAATGGCCTCAAAAGCATTGCGCACCGGCTGCACCATGAAGGGCAGGGAATAGATGATGGAGGCCACGACCAGCCCGGCAAAAGTGAAAGGCAGGGTGTGGCCTATAACAGAGGCGATGGAGCGTCCCAGCATGCTGTTTGGCCCCAGCGCCAGCAGCAAGTAGAAGCCGAGCACGGTTGGTGGCAGCACCAGAGGCAGGGAGACCAGCGTGCCGATCATCTCTTTCCACCAGCGTTTCGATCTGGCCAGCCACCATGCAATGGGGGTTCCGATCAGCAAAAGCAGAATGGTGACGGTTATCGCCAGTTCCAGTGTCAGAGTGATTGCTTCCAGCACTGTTTGTCTCCCTTTTGTGCCGTGAAATGCGCGGTTTTGCATGAACGCCTATTCAACACCATAGCCGAATTTCAGGATGATATCCTTTGCCGTATTGCCTTTGAGGAAAGAGAGAAAAGCCTTGGCGGCTTCATCCTCAGCTCCGGTTTTCAGCAACACCACGTCCTGCTTGATGGGGGTGTAAAGATCCGCCGGTACGATCCATTGAGAGCCTTCCTTGCTGCCGACTACTTGGGAGAGGGCGACAAACCCGAGTTCGGCATTGCCCGAAACGACAAATTGATGGGTCTGGGAAATGCTGTCACCGCGTACCAATGCATCCATGACAGCAGACGGAACTTTCAGCTTGGCCAATGTTTCCATGGCTGCTGCGCCATAAGGGGCTGTTTTGGGGTTGGCGATGGCCAGTTTGTTGAACTTGTCCGGAGATTGGAGCACGGCACCTTCACTATCCACCAGATCCGGATCCATGCTGAAGAGAACAATTTTGCCTTGCGCGTAGGTGAAACGGGTGTCCGCCACTGCGAGGCCTTCCTTTTCTGCCTTGATCGGGCGGGCCTGATCAGCAGCAAGAAACAGCGAGAAGGGCGCGCCATTTGCAATTTGCGTATAGAGCTTGCCGGTTGAACCGAAGCTGAGGGTGGCTGTGTGGCCCGTTTCCTTTTCAAAGGCTACTGCAATTTCTTTAGCTGCGGCGGTGAAATTGGCGGCTACGGCAACTTTTGTGTCTGCCGCAAAGCTGGTTGCGGCGAAGCCAACAAGAGAAAGGGCAAAGACTGATACTGACAGGCAGTTTTTATAGGAAAGAGACATGGAGGAATTCCTTTGTGTGAAATCGATTTGATGAGATGGAGTATTTGAAATTCTAAAACTGGTTTGACTGTGCTTATTCGACACCGAGTATAATTTGGGATGCCTTGATGACGGCGCACATCTTGCTACCCGGCTTTATCTCAAGGCTTTCTGCGCTGTGCTTGGTGATGACGACCGTAAGGGTTTTGCTGTTGCCCATATCCAGTTGGACTTCGCTATTTACGGCACCCTGATCGATGGACATGACTGTGCCACGGATCTGATTGCGGGCCGAAAGGCGGACATCCAGATGGTCGGCCATCAAGATTGGCGTTGAGGCCTTGATGAGGGCGAAGGCTTCGCTGCCAATGTGCAAATCAAGGGATTCGGCGCTCTTGTTGGTAATGACTGTGGTCAGCAGGGTTTGCTCGGAAACCCTGAGGCAGACTTCAGAATTGACCGCGCCGGGGGTTATCTCTTCCACTATGCCGTGGAATATATTGCGAGCGCTTGTTCGCATGGCAAAACTCCATAAGAGAGGACTGGAAATCGGCGAAGTGCCCGGGTTGCCGCAGATGTCCTGCTCAATTTCGGCAAGAAAGGCGTTGAGGCGATCAGTCAGGTGCTGATGGGCCTGAAGTGCCTTGTGTCCCTCATCGGTCAGGATGGCTCCGCCGCCCTTTTTACCGCCCGGTTTGGCATCGACTAACGGCGTGCTGAAAAGGTTGTTGAGTGCATTTACAGCATCCCAAGCGGCCTTGTAGCTGATGTTCAATTGCTTCGCCGCCGCCGAGATTGACCCGGCTTTGTCAATCTCGGATAATAGTGCGAAGCGTTCTGCGCTGGCTCTGTGTCCGGCCTTGTCAAGAAAAGACAGGATAGGGCGAACCGATGGCGGTTGTTTAGGCATTGCTTTGCTCTTTGCGTTATGTGGCTAAACTTCATATCGCTTAAATAACGTAGGTAGCAATTCCTGTGCCAGACGAATTTTTATGAATTTTATGGTGTTTTTGTCGCGTTTGCGACGAAATGTGGGAGAATTTTGTTTTAAAGCAGACAGTGCCTGCGGGTTTTGTCAGCTTTTGTCACGGGCTTCATGCTTATCCCCTCCTTGCATCAAGACGAGAGCGCCTTTGGGCACGTTGGCCAACTCTGCCATGATCTGACATTTGATTCTCAGAAGGAAAAAGAGCCGCTCATCTCGTTCTGGCAGCAAGGTTTCAAAGTTTCCCTGTCCTTTTGACAAGATGACGTTCGCTTCAGTATATGCCTTTCTGAATTCCTCGCTTGCCTCATTGAGAAAAATTCCGGGGTAGGCAGACCCTGAAGAGATGACTGTTCCACATTGATTAAGGCCCACTGCCAATGCGTCTTCAACTGTTGCATCATTAAGAATCGGTTTGTCGCGCATGGCAATCGTAATTTGGAGATTTGGGTAGGCTTGTGCGATATAGGCCAGAAAGACAGCGTCGCAGACGATTTCACCGCAATTGTCGCACAAATAGAGCAGCGCTCTTGCTTGGCTCAGTTTCTCTTCGAGCTGATCGATATCGAGGCGCGCAAAGGTGGTCTGCATGATCTGAGCCAGATCTGCGGCGATATTGATGTCTGAAGTGGAGCGGGCACCAAAGTCGATAATGTTTCCGGCAGCCGCCAGCTGGAGCCCGGTTTTTAGCGGGTTTGTGCTATTTGCCAACAGAGCATCAAACTTTTCTTTCTGTTCAAGGGCAAGCAGGTTGGAGAGGGCCTTGACTTGATGATATGGATCCCACTCTTGCTGTTCTCCTTTTTGGCGAGAAATTTCATCTGTTGCCAAGCGATGGATGTGCTGCACCTTGAGGCCAGTTGTCGGGGACCGGTCGATTGCCGTTTCCGCCATTTCAAGAACAACTTTGCTTTGCTCTATTGTCAGATTGGAAAAGGTGGTGGCGGCCCTGATCGCTTCAAGAGCGCAGGTCTTGCAAACACTGTTTATGCCACAATTTTCTGGAGGGGTATCCATGAGATCGATCCTTCTAAGTCGCCTCCAATTGCGCGGCATCCCTTATGCTGATGCAAAACGACGAATTGGATTGTGATGCATTGGGTGGCCAAGGCAGCCCGATCTCAAATCTGCCTTGTCCTTTACTCGTTAGCTTATCGTGGGACAGAATAGAAGTCTGATGCATTGTCGCCAAAGACTTTTTGCACTGCCTGCTCTCCGTAGGAGGCAATGAAGTTGTAAGCGATGTGGAACCAGGATGCATAATCGCTTGCGCTTTTAACGACGGGCCAATCACTGCCCCACATGAGCTTGTCCGGGCCAAAGGCTTCAAACAGTGTTTCCATGTAGGGAACCAGGTGCTCGGTTTGCCAGATTTCGGACGCTTCGGTAACCAGTCCGGAAAGCTTGCACCAGACGGCACCTTGGCTTGCCAGCGCCTTCATTTCGCTGCCCCAAGGTTCAATTTCTCCGGCCTTGATGAATGGTTTCGCGCCGTGATCAATCACCACTTTCAATTCCGGAACGATGTTAAGCAGTTTAGCAACTGTGCTGAGATGACGTGGTTGCACCAATGCATCAAAGGTCAATTTGCGGGCTGCCAATTCCTGCAAGATTGCAATGCGATGGGGCTCCAGAATCCAGTCCGTTTGCTCAATGCCCTGCAGCACAGGGCGAATGCCGACGCATTTGGGGTATTTTTGATATTGATCGAGCAGATCACGGTAGTTTGGATCGTCAAAATCAAGCCAACAAACAACGCCGAGTATGAAGTCTGTCTTGGCGGCGAGTTCGAGAATGAAGCGGCTTTCTTCCGTTGTTTCAGCGGCTTGCACCAAAATCGTACCCGTGATGTCACAGGAGGATAATTCTGGGGCGAGATTTCCCGGCAAATAGTCATAATCGCGCAAAACGGGCTTTTCTTCTGCCAACCAAGCATAGTCCCCGCGTGATCTTTGCCAGAAATGCTGATGTGCGTCGATCATCATTCAAGCCCTCGCTATTTCATCACATATGGGCCAAAGAGCGTCGGGAATCGTTTCCTGCATGGCATCGATAGAGCGTTTCAAGGAAGATACGCGCCCCGTTCCGACCAGTACGGAAGCGACAAGATCGGAGTTGAGGGCAAATCGCAAGGATGCCGTCGCCAGCTTCACATCGTGTTCTTTGCAAGCGGCATCGAGGGCATTCACCTTGTCGCAAATTTCCGGGGTGGCAGGCTCATAATTATAATAAGCTCCGGGAACGGCTCCGGTTGCAAGAATGCCTGAGTTGAAGACGCCACCGATCACAAGCCCGATATTGCGTTGCTTGCAAACATCAAGCAATTCATTCTCGGCAGAGCGGTCAAGCAAGGTATAGCGACCTGCAAGCAACAGGGCGTCGAGATCATATTCTTTTGCCAGCTGGAGACAAATTTCAACTTCATTCACCCCGAGGCCAACTGCACTGACCTCGGTGGTTGACTTCAGTTCATCAAGTGCCTTGAAGCCGCCTTCCAGCAAATCCCTTACGTGTCGGGCATTTTCCTCTTTGGAATGAGTATCTTCACCAATGTCGTGGATGTAAAGAATTCGGACCGGTGCATCTGGCATGCGCGATAGACTTTGCTCGTAAGAGCGCATAATGCCATCATAGCTATAGTCAAAAACAGGGCGGTTTTGCAGTGGGTCCACAAAACCGAAATCAGGCACATCGCACGCGTCCACGGGTTCCAGAATGCGGCCGACTTTGGTTGAAACTACATAGTCTTCGTTCTTTTTGCCTGCCAGATAGCGCCCGAGACGGGTTTCTGCCAGCCCAAAACCATAGTGTGGCGCGACATCCATGTACCGGATACCGGCGTTCCAAACAGCATCTAGAACATCCACCGCTTCTTCATCAGAAACAGCTCTATAGAGATTGCCAAGTGAACTGACGCCGAATGATAGCTCACTCAGCTCTATGCCCGTTTTGCCAAGAAGGCGCTTTGATATTTGATTGCTCATGATGCATGTCTATTTTGGTTATGTGCTGTTAGTTATTTATAACAGGAAAGCGGCTGGCACCCTTTAAGGGTCGATTGCATTAAAGGGTGCCACGGCCGATCTGGTATTTATTTTTCCCGCAGGCCGTAATTGACGAATTTCCCCAAAACGACCTTGATTTCTTCATCGGGCAGGCATTCTGGCGATCCTGTGATCTGAAGAAGATTGACATACATTTGCGCCAGGGCTTCCACTTCCACAGCCAGCCACATGGCTTTATCCAGGCTTTCACCCGTCGCGATCATGCCGTGATGGCGCAGCAAAATAGCCTTGCTGTTCTTGATGCCGGCAATCACCAGCTCAGACAATTTCTGTGTGCCATAAGTAGCATAGTCGACGATGGGAATTTCATTTCCGCCTGCAGCCGCAATCATGTAATGAATGGCAGGAATCGGCTTGTTCAGAATGGAAACGATGGTGGAATACATGGCATGATTATGAACAACTGCTTTGGCGTCTTCGCGGGCATGATAGCAGGCGAGATGGAAGCGCCATTCGCTGGAAGGGACTTTGCCTGCGTCATATTCGCCATTGCCATTCACAAAAACCAGATCCTCGGCTTCCATTTGATCATATGCAATTCCCGATGGAGTAATCAGCATTCCGTCATCCAGCCGGACGGAAATATTGCCTGATGTTCCCTGATTGAGACCAGAGGCATTCATGTTCCTGCAGGATGAGATGATTTTTTCGCATAGATCATTTTTGCTCATGTCCATGATAGATTTCCCAGTGTTATCGTGTTTGTAGATTGTCCGATGATGGCGTGGTTTTGTCAGGTTGTCGTCGATAGGACAAGTTGATGCCCGAATGTGACCGAAGTGACCGATTGTTTCCGCTTTAACACAGCCACAACAGTCGGGCAAGTAGTAGTTTACCAGTATTTTTTGTCAAAAATTTTTTTCAAGTTAATTCATTAAATTGCATGTGTTATATAAAACAATAGGTTAGTTTGTTTTTGTGGAGTGAGTTTGGTGTAAGGCGTAACAATTAACGGTTGATTTGATGTATATCAATACTGACCGTTTTTGACCGTTTATAGTTGGATTAAGAGGAGCTAATATGCTAACTGGTCGTCTGAAAGAAATTGTCAATCGCGTTGATCATGTGGGATCTGTTTCGGTCCATGCATTGGCCGAGCAATTCGGCGTTGCGGTCGAGACGATCCGTCGGGATTTGCGTGCTTTAGAGGATGAAGGATATCTGAAACGCACCCATGGTGGGGCGGAATCCTTGCAAGACAATGTTAGTGTGAGCAGTTTTGGTCATCGGCAAACGGAGAATTCGCTGGCCAAAAGGGAAATGGTGCAAAGAGCCGTTGAGTTGATCCGGCCCGGAGATGTGCTGATGGTCGATCCCAGCTCTAGTAGCTGGTATCTGGCGCAGGCCTTGCCGGATATGGACATTACGGTGATTACCAATTCCATCCGGATTGTGTTCGATCTCGTCGCTAAGCCGAAGATCAATACTCTCTGTGTTGGTGGTCGGTATGTCGAGAAATATGGCGCTTTTCTGGGGGCTACGACTGTCGCAAACATTTTGGATTTTCAGGCCGACATTTGCTTTTTTTCCTGCGTGGGATTTCAGCAGGACAAGGGTGCCTGGGACAGTAATGCCCTTAATGTTGGCGTTAAGAAAGCGATGTTGCGCTGCAGTGCAAGCAATGTGTTGCTATGTGATAGCTCGAAATTCGAGCGTGGAGGTTTCACGTTGATCAGCCCGGTGGAGCATATCCATTGCGTTGTGAGTGAAGATGAAGTTATTGGGGCGGTTCGCAGGAATCTTGGCCCCGTTGAGGAGTGATGGTCGCCTTGTAGGGAAACCTATTGGACAGGATCCTTTTGAAGCGCGATCGTTAATGAGAGGCAGGTGTTGCATGATACCTGCTCCGGGACTATCGGGAGAGAGAGTATGGGAGCGCTTCCTAAAATAGGGATTCGTCCAGCCATTGATGGTCGTCGACAGGGGGTGCGAGAATCCCTTGAGGCGCAAACTATGGGAATGGCAGAAAAGACTGCAAAATTCTTGAGTGAATCCTTGCGTCATGCCTCGGGTGAGCCTGTCGAATGTGTCATTGCCGATACCTGCATTGCTGGGTTGGCAGAAACCGATGCTTGCGACGAAAAATTTGCTCGAGAAAATGTCGGGCTGACGATTACTGTGAGCCCTTGCTGGTGCTATGGCAGTGAAACGATCGATATGCATCCCACACGCCCCAAGGCTATTTGGGGATTCAACGGAACAGAGCGCCCCGGTGCGGTTTATCTGGCTGCAGCGCTTGCTGCTCACAACTACAAGGGCTTGCCTGCCTTCTCCATCTATGGTCACGATGTTCAGGATTCTGATGATGAGAGTATTCCGGCAGATGTGCAGGACAAGTTGCTCCGGTTCGCTCGTGCGGGACTGGCCGCGGCAACCCTGAAGGGGAAAAGCTATCTTTCCCTTGGTGGGGTCAGCATGGGCATCGCGGGTTCTATCGTTGATCATAAATTCTTTGAAAAATACCTTGGCATGAAAGTTCAAAGCGTCGACATGACTGAAATACGTCGGCGTATGGATCGCGGGATCTATGATCCAGAAGAGCTGGAACTTGCGGTAAAATGGTCTGAAGCCAACATGAACGAGGGGCCGGACAAGAACCCGGCTGCAATCCAGCGCTCGCCGGAAGAAAAGAAACAGGTCATGCGGGAATGCTTGATGATGACGATCATCATTCGTGACATGATGCACGGCAATCCGAAATTGGCAGAGCTTGGTTTCGGCGAAGAGGCCCTCGGTTATAATGCCATTGCTGCCGGTTTTCAGGGGCAACGCCACTGGACCGATCACTACCCGAATGGTGATACGGCAGAATCTCTGCTGAATAGTTCATTCGATTGGAATGGTGTGCGGGCACCGGTGATTGTCGCCACTGAAAATGACTGCCTTAACGGACTTTCGCAGCTGCTTGGCTTCGAGCTTACCGGTGCTGCTCAGATTTTTGCCGATGTGCGCACCTATTGGTCCAAGGAGTCTGTTGAGCGGGTAACGGGACATAAACTGGAAGGGCTGGCGGAGAACGGCATCATTCATATGATCAACTCCGGTTCGGCTGCGCTCGATGGGTCCTGCCGACAGAGAGATGCGCAGGGCAATCCGACAATCAAGCCACACTGGGATGTGACAGAAGAAGATGCCAAAGCCTGTCTTGAGGCTACGACATGGTGTCCGGCCGTACATGAATATTTCCGTGGCGGTGGCTTCTCGAGCAAATTCTTGTCAGAAGGCGGTGTGCCTTTCACGGTCACTCGGATCAATCTTATCGATGGCTTGGGCCCGACTTTGCAAATTGCAGAAGGCTGGTCGGTTACACTGCCTGATGAGGTGCACAAGGTTCTTGACGACAGAACCGATAATTCCTGGCCGACTACGTGGTTTGCGCCACGCTTGACCGGAAAGGGTGCATTCCGGGATGTTTATTCTGTTATGGCCAATTGGGGCGCCAACCACGGTGTCTTGACCGTCGGTCATGTGGGCAGCGAGCTGATCACTCTCGCTTCCATGCTTCGCATGCCGGTCTGTATGCATAATGTCGAGGAGAATGATCTCTTCAGGCCCAGCGTCTGGAATGCATTCGGGATGGACAAGGAAGGGCAGGACTATCGTGCTTGCCAGACCTACGGTCCGCTTTACGGGTAATTAAGATAACTGGCGGGGAGCCGTGTGCCCCGCCTCCCATCCTTGCGAAAATTGGCTTTATCATGACTGAAGATGTTGTCATAGTCCTCGACTGTGGTGCTACGAACGTGCGCGCAATTGCCGTCGATACCAACGGAAAAGTTGTCGCTCGCGCTTCTGAGCCCAATGTGACGGAACCTGATCAAGAGCACCAGGAATGGCACAATTGGCCAATTCAGGGTATCTATGAAAAATTCTGCAATTGCTCGCAGAAGGTTGTACGAGAAATCGGTAGCGACCGGGTCAAGGCTGTGTCGGTCACGACGTTTGGTGTCGATGGCACATTGATTGATGCCGCCGGTAATATGCTCTTTCCGGTGATCAGCTGGAAATGTCCCCGCACCATAGAAGCTCAAGAGCATATGGCGCGCTATCTCAGCCCGGATCGTGCTGTTGCACTCTCAGGTGTCGGGCATTTTTCCTTCAATACGCTCAATAAATTCATTTGGCTGAAAGAAAACCGTCCTCAAATTCTGGATCAGGCCAAGCACTTCCTGTTTATCAGTTCTCTCTTCACTTATCGGCTGACAGGGCGGGCCACTTCTGATGCGACAATGGTCGGCACCTCTCAGATGGCAGATATGCAAAGCCAAAATATGAGTGAAGAAATTCTGGCAAGTTTGCAGATCAATCCATCGCTTTTTGCCGAGTTCGTCTATCCGGGGGATGTTATCGGAAGTTTGCTTCCCAATGAAGCACAAGCTCTTGGCTTGCCAAGCGGTATCCCGGTGGTTTCCGCCGGGCATGATACGCAATTTGCAACATTTGGCGCTGGTGCAGATGCTGGACAACCGGTTCTTTCCTCGGGGACTTGGGAAATCCTGATGGCGCGCTGCGAGAGCGTTACGCTGCCGTCCAAAGACATTTATGAGCGCGCTTTCACCTGCGAGTGGGATGTTGCGCGCGGGCATTATACCCCAGGCATCATGTATCTTGCTTCTGGGGTGGTAGAGTGGATTGCGCGTACCTTGTTCAGCGAGCTTTCCGGCTCTGAAAAATATGACGTCATGATCCGCGAGGCGATGCAAGCGCCTGCCGATTGCAGGGGCGTTACATTTTATCCGGATCTGCTGGCAGATCACGGTGGTGGTCGAGGCGTGTTGAAAGGCATCTCTCTTGATGTTGATCGTGGAGCCATATTCCGGGCAGCCCTGAACGGGTTGGTCGGCCGTCTCAAGGAAAGTCTATCCGTTCTCGAAGAGGTCGGCGGTTTCAAGACCAAAGAGTTGACGCTGGTCGGTGGCGGAGCCCGGAATGGGTTCTGGACGCAACTGAAGGCCAATGCCCTCAATGTACCGGTCAGAACACTTGAAGAACCTGAAACGACAGTTCTTGGGGCTGCCATGTTCGCCATGCAGGGGGCCGGTCTTTACGCCTCTGCGAACGAAGCGCGCGAGAATTTCAATCTTCGTTACGTTGCGACGCTGCCTCAAGCAGAACTGTCTGCAGAGCTGCAGGAGGCTTGTCAGTGACCGTCACCAGAACAAAACAATGCGCTAAAAATCTGACATCCAATCACTTTTTCAAGGGGTGAGAGTGCTTCCTCACGCCTTCAAGACACACCAAATCCGGATTTAGGATCATGCTCAAGACCATAAGCCCTCTTATTTCTCCAAACCTGCTCATGATGATGCATCAAATGGGGCACGGGGACGAGATTGTTTTCTCCGATGCTCATTTTCCAGCAAACAGCTTCAACAATGTGGTGTTGCGTGCGGATGGAGTGGAGGTAACCCAGCTTTTGAAAGCCATCATGCCTCTTTGGCAGCTTGATCAGTATGTCAAAGACAATGTCGTGATGATGGCTCCTGTTGAGGGAGATGATCTGCCTGACGGTCTGGTTTCAGACTACTCGGCAGCGCTTCCCAGCGACGCAGAAATCACCTTTATCGACCGTTTCGCTTTTTACGAAAGAACGCGTTCCGCCTCTTTGGTGGTCGTAACCGGAACTACGCGAAAATACGGAAACATCATCCTTAAAAAGGGTGTCGTCGAAGTTGCGGTCTGACCGTTGAAACGTTGAGGAGAAACCAATGGAAGAACCCATTTTAACGATGCGGAATATTTCCAAGTCGTTTGTCGGTGTTCAAGCTCTTAAAGGGGTGCAACTCGAACTCCGCAAGGGAGAGGTTCACGCTCTCATGGGAGAGAATGGCGCGGGCAAATCGACTTTGATGAAAGGTTTGCTTGGTGTTTACAAATTCGATGAAGGCGAGATCGTTTATAAAGGCAAAACGGTAGCATTCGATGGTGTCATGGAGGCCCAAAAGGCCGGCATTTCTATGATCTTTCAAGAGCTTAATTTGATACCGCATTTGTCTGTTGCCGAGAATATCTTCTTTGCGCGAGAGCCGCTCAAAGCAGGCATGATCGATATCAAGAAGATGGAAGCGGAATCGGCAAAGCTGCTTGAAGTCTTTGATATCGACGTGAAGCCGACCGACATCGTTCACACTCTTCCTGTCGCCAAACAGCAAATGGTCGAGATTGCCAAGGCGTTGTCGTTCGATGTCGAGGTTCTGATTATGGACGAGCCGACATCAGCTCTGACCGAGCGCGAAATTGAAAAGCTGTTCGGTCTGGTTGATCGGTTGAAGGCAAAGGGCGTCTGTATTGTCTATATCTCGCACCGAATGGAAGAATTGAAGAAGATCTGCGACCACATCACGATTTTCCGCGATGGAACTTATGTGACAGACGCGCCTTTCAAATCTCTGACCATGGACCAGATTATCGCTCACATGGTGGGGCGTTCTTTTGAAAATCACTTCCCCGAAAAACAGTCGGTTGTAGAAGATGAGATCATTTTCTCGGTCAAGGATGTGGCTCGAAACGGCGTCTTCAAGCCCGTTAGTTTCGACCTTAAAAAGGGCGAAATTCTCGGCGTTACAGGGCTGGTCGGAGCCAAAAGAACGGAGTTGGCCCGCGCGATTTTCGGTGCGGATCCTATGGATCAAGGCGAGATTTATCTCCATGGCAACGCAATAAAGATCTCGGATCCGTCTGATGCGGTCAAACATGGTGTCGCCTATTTGAGTGAAGACAGAAAGCTCAATGGCGTCGCGGTGACCATGACGCTGCGAGACAATGTGACAATGGCCTCCATGGACAAGGTCACAAATCGATATTCTGTGATTGATCACAATGCAGAAGTGGAAGCCACCCAGACCTACATCGATCAGATGGAGATCAAAACCCCTTCAGTGGAACAGATTGTTCGCAATCTGTCCGGAGGCAATCAGCAGAAGGTGGTGATCGGGAAATGGCTCTTCCGGGATGCCAAGGTCATGATTTTCGATGAACCCACGCGCGGCATTGATGTCGGAGCCAAATACGCAATCTATGAACTGCTTGATGCACTCGCCAAACAGGGGGTGGGCGTCATCATGATCTCTTCTGAATTGATGGAAGTTCTGGGCATGTCAGACCGGGTGCTGGTCATGCACGAAGGCAACATGACCGGGATACTGGACGCATCCAAGACCAGTCAAGAAGAAATCATGCAATACGCAACCGGCATTAAATCGCAGTCGCCCAACGCTTGATAGGAACAAGAGGTCGTTATGACAGATAAACAAAAGGACATGCTGCAGAAACTGGCAGCACTCGGAGGCTTGGTCTTCCTATTTATTGTGTTTGCGGCTGTTAGCCCGCATTTCTTTACCCTTAGCAACGTTATGACTATTGGTCTGCAAACCTCGACCATTGCCTTCATCGGCATCGGGGCAACCTGTGTCATCCTGACCGGTGGTATCGATTTGAGTATCGGCTCGGTTGTCGCCCTGTCCGGTGTTATGTCGGCATTGTCAGTCAAAGCAGGCATTCCGGTTCCGGTCGGACTTCTTGTTGGTATCCTGACAGGTGCAGCTTGCGGATTGTTGAACGGTTTGTTCGTGACCGTGTTGCTTCTGCCGCCTTTCATTGCAACGCTCGGCATGATGATGATGGCCCGCGGTTTTGCACTCTTCATCACCAATGCTGCCCCAGTGTCTGGCTTGCCTGAAAGCTATTCAATCCTGGGTAATGGGGCTTTCTTCAAGGTGATGGAAATCGGTCCCAATGGACTTCCGCATGTCTCGTTCCCCGGCATTCCGTATCCTGTTGTTCTGATGATTGTTCTGGCTTTGATGTTCGCCTTTGTCCTGAGAAAGATGCAGGTCGGTCGGTATCTCTACGCCATTGGATCAAATGAAGACGCTGCTCGTTTGTCCGGTATCAAGACCGATCGCGTCAAGATTTTTGCCTATGTAGCTGCGGGAGCCCTTTCCGGTCTGGCAGGCATCGTTCTGGCTTCTCGCCTTGTTACGGCCCAGCCGAATGGTGGCGTGGCCTATGAGCTGGATGCCATTGCCAGTGCTGTTGTCGGCGGTACTTCTCTGATGGGTGGTGTGGGTACAATCTCAGGCACGATGATTGGTGCCTTCATCATTGGTGTGCTTCGCAACGGCTTGAACATGAACGGAGTTTCCTTCTTTGTTCAACAGATCATTATCGGTGCGGTGATTGTTATCACTGTTGCATTTGATCAGTTGCGCCAAGGCAATGCAAAGAAAAGCTGAGGGTTGCCTCAGCTTTAATTGAATAAGACAAGACACTTAACTGAAAACTTCATTCTTAGGGAGAGATATCATGAAGAAGTTTTTAATGGCCACGATCATGGGAGCAGCAGTTGCATTTGGCGCAGGTTCCGCCATGGCACAGCAAAAGGAGATCGCGGTTATCGTCAAGTCGGAAAATGCCAATTTCTGGCAAAATGTGAAGGGCGGCGCCCTTGATGCAGCCAAAGAACTCGGAGCCTATGAGGTAACGTTCCAGGGTCCTGCTGCTGAAACCGACGTGGTTGAACAGGTCAACATGGTTGAAAACGCCATCAACCGTCAGGTTGCAGGCATTGTGCTTGCTCCGTCTGATCCTGATGGCCTTGTACCAACCGTCAAGAAAGCATGGGAAAATGGCATTCCTGTCGTTATCATCGACAGTGCTTTGACAAAAGATGCTGACAAATACTATCAGGCCTTTCTGGCAACCGATAATCGCACTGCCGGTGAATTGGCTGCTAATATGATGCTCAAGAAACTTGATGGCAAAACAGGCAAGGTTGCCATGATGTCTTACGTTCCGGGCGTTGGTAGTTCCATCGGTCGTGATGGTGGTTTCAAAGATGTTATTGAAGCTGCAGGCAACACGGTTGTTGGTCCATTCTATTCTCAATCCGATATGGCGCAGGCTCTTAACCAGACTGTTGATGCACTTGCTTCAAATAACGATCTGATCGGTATTTTCGGCTCCAACGAACCAACCGCAATCGGTATGGCTCGCGCCGTAAAACAGCAGGGCTATGCAGGCAAAATGGCTGTTGTCGGGTTTGATGGAGACTCCACCCTGCAATCCTTCGTTCGCGATGGAACTCTGGACGGTATTGTTGTTCAGTCTTCCCATGCTATGGGTTACAAGGGTGTGAAAACCATCGATAACCTGCTCAAAGGCAACAAGGTCGAGAAAAATATCGATACCGGTGTTGTCTATGTCACCAAAGACAACATCGATAGTGCAGAGGCCAAGGCTGTTCTTTACTAACAGTGGAGCCATGCCGCTAAGATTGGTTGCTGCGTGAAACGGCAACCTGCTGATATCTTGGTAGATGTTAGGTAACTGAATGGGAAAGCCACGGGTTGATGCAATCCGTGGCTTTTCTGACAATGATGTGCATTCATTGCAGGACAAATGAAAAGCGGGTTCATTCCTCTGCGGTGCAGGGATGAGGGACAAGAGATGATGGTAATTCATTCTCAGGAATGAACCTTTGCTCTCGGATGGCTGCTAAATCTGAAGGAAATTCACAGCGAATCGTTTGAGGAAATTTTCTAATCCCGCGTCTAGAAGAACTTGAAAAGGAAGAAGTTTTCCCTTCAGAACATGTGTGGAACAAAAGTGAATTATTTCTTTTATCTCATATGTTTATTAGGTGTCTTGAAAGATAGAACAAAATGTGTACATTAATCATGGTTGCACAAGCGTGCTCGCTATGAAGAATGGAACTCAAAATGGCACAAAATAGTCTCCGGTTGGTCGAAGGAAGCAGCATGGACAAGACAAAAGCATTGGAAGCCGCCCTATCGCAGATTGACCGCGCATTCGGCAAAGGCTCCGTGATGAAGCTGGGCCAGAGAGAAGTGGTCGAAATCGAGTCCATTCCGACTGGCTCTCTCGGGCTTGATATTGCTTTGGGTATCGGTGGTTTGCCCAAGGGGCGCATCGTTGAAGTTTACGGACCTGAATCTTCAGGTAAAACAACGCTGGCCCTGCATGTTGTTGCAGAGTCTCAAAAGCGCGGTGGCATTTGCGCGTTTGTGGATGCTGAACATGCGCTCGACCCTATCTATGCGCGTAAACTTGGCGTTGATATCGATAATCTTCTGATCTCTCAGCCTGACGCCGGTGAGCAAGCACTTGAGATTGCCGATACGCTGGTCCGTTCCGGAGCCGTGGACGTGTTGGTGGTCGATTCTGTTGCGGCTTTGACACCGCGCGCCGAGCTTGAAGGTGAGATGGGGGATTCACTTCCCGGTCTTCAGGCCCGATTGATGAGCCAGGCGATGCGCAAATTGGCTGGTTCAATTTCACGAACCAACTGTATGGTGATCTTCATCAACCAGATTCGTATGAAAATCGGCGTCATGTTCGGTAGTCCCGAGACGACGACAGGTGGTAATGCTCTCAAGTTTTATGCATCTGTACGTCTGGATATTCGCCGGATTGGCTCGATCAAGGATCGCGACGAGGTTGTTGGTAACCAGACCCGCGTTAAGGTCGTCAAGAACAAGGTGGCAGCACCATTCAAGCAGGTCGAGTTTGATATCACCTATGGTGAGGGGATTTCCAAAACAGGCGAGCTGCTCGATTTGGGCGTTAAGGCTGGCGTCGTTGAAAAATCTGGTGCTTGGTACTCATATGACAGCCAGCGCTTGGGACAGGGTCGGGAGAATTCAAAAACCTTCCTGAAGGAAAATCCCGAGATTGCAGATGAGATAGAAATAGCTATCCGACAAAATGCGGGGCTCAATGCCGCGCTGATTGATCAGGCTTCATCTGATGAGGATGATGTAGACGAATAGGCTCGGATTGCAAATTTACGAAGCAGTCTTCGGTTTTGTAGAGTTTGGCTGCTTAAAAGACGTTTGCAACAATGGATAATATGGGCCACCTCTGGTGGCTCTTTTCGTTTGAATATGGATTTTATGTTTAAAAGCTTCGAAAATTCCGTTTGAAGCTGATGATTGCTCAGGGGTTTCTGCGCAAAGTGATAGACAGGCGCTCCCTGGCTCGTTAAAACCGCCAAAGGAATATGGTGAGCTATTGCCCAAGAGAAGTTGGATTTCAAATAGTCTCGACGAAAGTCCCTATCCTGTCTCAAGGCTCTGTTGCTGCACTGGATGTGTCTGGCAGTTCGCAGAGGGGGAGGCAAGATAGTTCTGCGGCTTAGTTTGGTCGCAGGGTGTGAAATGAGCGAAAGGTTCTGAGCCCATTAGAAGGCTGGAGAAATTGGTGTGTCATGAGCGGTGTAAATGAAATTCGGTCGACTTTTTTGGATTACTTCAACAGTCATGGTCACACGATCGTAGACTCAGGACCGTTGGTGCCTCGCAATGACCCAACGTTGATGTTTACCAACGCCGGTATGGTGCAGTTCAAGAATGTGTTTACAGGGTTGGAGCAGCGTGATTACAGCCGCGCAACGACTTCCCAGAAATGCGTGCGCGCTGGTGGTAAACACAATGACCTGGACAATGTGGGCTACACTGCGCGCCACCACACCTTTTTCGAAATGCTCGGCAACTTCTCTTTTGGTGATTATTTCAAGGAAAACGCCATTGAGCTTGCCTGGAAGCTGATCACCACCGAATTCGGACTTCCGAAAGAGAAACTTCTCGTTACCGTTTACCACGAAGACGATGAAGCCTTTAATCTCTGGAAAAAGATTGCGGGTCTTCCTGATAGCAAGATCATTCGCATTCCGACCAGTGATAACTTCTGGTCGATGGGCGAAACGGGGCCTTGTGGTCCCTGTTCCGAGATTTTTTATGATCATGGCGATCACATCTGGGGTGGCCCTCCGGGTAGCCCTGAAGAAGATGGAGACCGCTTCATCGAGATCTGGAACCTCGTCTTCATGCAATATGAGCAGATCTCCAAGGATGAGCGCGTTGATTTGCCGCGTCCGTCTATTGATACCGGTATGGGGCTGGAGCGTATTGCTGCCGTGTTGCAGGGCACGCATGATAACTATGAAACCGATTTGTTCCGTGCCCTCATTCAGAACAGTATGGATTTGACGGGTGTCGACGAAGTGGGAGAGGCTAAGGCCAGCCATCGTGTGATCGCCGACCATTTGCGGTCCACCTGCTTCCTGATTGCTGATGGCGTGTTGCCGTCTTCTGATGGTCGTGGTTATGTCTTGCGCCGCATCATGCGCCGCGCTATGCGCCATGCGCGCCTGCTTGGCTCTCAGGATCCGATCATTTATAAAATGGTTCCAACGCTTGTTCGCGAAATGGGGCAGGCCTTCCCTGAACTCGTTCGCGCAGAAGCATTGATCACCGAGACACTCAAGCTCGAGGAATCCCGTTTTGGTAAAACCCTGAGCCGCGGTTTGCAGCTGCTTGATGAAGCAACGGACGGACTGGGCAAGGGCGATAGTCTTGATGGGGAAACGGCCTTCAAGCTTTATGATACCTATGGTTTCCCTCTCGATCTGACGCAGGATGCCTTGCGCGCGCGTAGCATCGCCGTTGACGTTGATGGCTTTGATACGGCCATGGCGCGTCAGAAAGCAGAGGCTCGGGCCAATTGGGCGGGCTCTGGGGAAGCTGCCACAGAAGCGATCTGGTTTGACTTGAGCGAAAAAGTCGGCGCGAGCGAATTTCTCGGTTATGATCGCGAGCGCACGGAAGGGGCTGTTGTTGCTTTGGTCAAGGATGGTGCTGAAGTTCAGTCACTGAAAGCTGGAGATGAGGCTTGCATCATTTTGAACCAAACACCATTTTATGGCGAATCTGGTGGGCAGATCGGCGATACCGGGCTGATGCTTGCTGATGGTGTGCGGTTTGAGGTCTCCGATACCGTCAAGAAGAACCATGGCATGTTTGTGCATATGGGTAAGCTTGTGAAAGGGGCTGTCAAAATCGGTGATGCGCTGGAGCTGGTTGTTGATCATGATCGGCGTTCAGCTATCAGAGCCAATCACTCCGCAACGCACTTGCTGCATGAAGCATTGAGAGAGACGCTTGGCGAGCATGTGGCTCAGAAAGGGTCGTTTGTGACGCCAGAACGGCTTCGTTTTGACTTCTCTCATCAAAAGCCGGTTTCTCCTGATGAGATGAGCCAGATTGAAGAGATGGTCAATGAGATCGTCTTGCAAAATGGACCTGTCGAGACCCGCATCATGGCTGTTGATGATGCCATTGAAGCCGGTGCGATGGCGCTGTTTGGCGAAAAGTATGGCGACGAGGTTCGTGTGGTTTCCATGGGTGAGGCTTTGCGCGGTGACAAGGCAGGTAAAACCTATTCTGTTGAACTTTGCGGTGGTACGCACGTTAGCCGGACCGGTGATGTCGGTGTAATGACGATTGTTTCTGAAAGTGCCGTTGCTGCAGGTGTTCGCCGCATAGAAGCTTTGACTGGCAAAGAGGCTCGCGCTTATCTTCAGATGCAAGATCATCGTGTTCGCGAGGCTGCAGGGATTCTCAAGGTTGCTCCAAATGACTTGCTGGATCGCTTGGAAGTATTGGTGGCGGATCGTCGTAAGCTGGAAAAAGAGCTTGCAGATGTGCGCAAGAAGCTTGCCATGGGCGGTAGCGGTTCTGGTGGTGATGCCGTCAAGGAAGTGAATGGGGTCAAGTTCCTCGCCCGCGTTGCCGAAGGCATTTCTCCAAAAGACCTTAAAGGGATGGTTGATCAGGGCAAGGAAAGCATTGCTTCCGGCGTGGTCGTCATGATTGCCGTATCCGAAGATGATAAGGTTGGTGTTGTTGTTGGTGTAACCAATGATCTGACGGACCGCTTCAATGCTGTTGACATGGTCAAGGTTGCCGCAGAGGCCCTTGGTGGTCGTGGTGGCGGTGGTCGTCCTGACATGGCGCAAGCCGGTGGCAAAGATGCCGGTAAGGCAGATGATGCCATTAAAGCAATAGAAGCGATGCTGAAATAAGTCGCTATATAGCTGGTTGGAAAGGCGAGTAGACCAAACGTCTAAACTGTTTTGTTCTGCTCACAAACGCCTTGCGAAATTTTGAAGATTTTTAGTGCCACGCTCTTGGAGAAAGAGCGTGGCATTTCAATATCATATTGGGTGATCACGCTAAATAATCGCGAATTCTGATAAGTAAATTTGATATTCAACATACGGCTATATGCGTATGCGAAATTCTCGTTATTTTTCAATTGTCTCTTTAGATTTCGATAATCAGATTATTGATTTGTATAAAATCATACAAATATAGAGTGTATAGGATTGGAAAAGTATTGGTTGCTCTATTTACCTTGGATTACTTTTTATGTACCAATGAATTGGTCGTTCAGACCAGTGGCTACCTAATCACCCGCTTGCCCACCACCTTGATTGATTAGGTGGCCACACTTTTCTTCCATATTTTCATTGTTTTCATGATCTTTACTGCCCGATTATAACTTTATAACCGGCTTTTTGAAATTACCTGAATCGTTTCTAATCATTAATAATACGCAGGTATTTTTGAGGTGCGTAAAATTTATATTGTTAAAATTGACAATTTGCGATTAGCTCCAGATCTACACGACCGTAAAACTGAAGTTCTTTTCGTGTCCCGGTTGCGGCTGCCTCACCGAATAATCAGTCTTTGTTTTACAAGGGCTTGCAATGAAGGGCGCTTTGCGCCACTACTCGCCCAGTTTTAAAATGCAAGCAAATTGCTTTGACACTGCGTTTTTCGGACAATGGAAAGAAAAAATGGATCCGGTAATTATTTTGGTCGAGCCGCAATTGGGAGAAAATATAGGAATGGCGGCGCGGGCTATGGCCAATTTCGGGGTGACCGATTTGCGTCTCGTGCGCCCTCGTGATGGCTGGCCAAGCGTGAAGGCGCGCAACGCTGCCAGCCGCGCCGATCATGTTATTGGCAAGACCACGAATTTTGAAACGGTCGAGGACGCTGTGGCAGACCTCGATTTTGTCTATGCCACGACAGCCCGCCAGCGGGATATGCTCAAGCCAGTGCGCCATCCTGTTGAGGCGGCTCAGGTTATGCGTGAAACGGTGAACAAGGGCGGTAAAGTCGGTATCTTGTTCGGGCGCGAGCGATGGGGGCTCAACAACGACGAAGTTGCACTGGCAAACGAAATTCTCACACTGCCTGTTGATCCGGATTTTTCTTCCCTGAACATAGCCCAAGCCGTGTTGATCATCTGTTATGAATGGCGCATGTCCGGTTCTGATCGTGAGGCGGCACTGCCGTTTGAAACGCCGGATGTTCCGCGCGCGAGCAAGGACGATATGGTGCGCCTGTTCGAGCATCTGGAAGGTGCCCTTGATGAAGTGGGGTTTTTCCGTCCGCCAGAGAAGCGTCAGCATATGGTTCAGAATCTTCGCAATATTTTGCAAAAGGGCGATTGGGCTGAGCAGGAAGTTCGGACCTTGCGCGGTGTAATCGCTGCGCTTCAGCGTCGCCATGAGCGGCACAGCCGATAAGCCTTTCAATGGTGCGCCGGATGGGGGCGAGTATGGTCAGGAAAAGTGACCCCAATATTCTTGTGTTTGATTCTGGTTTTGGCGGGCTGTCAGTCTTGGCTGCGCTAAAGGCGACTTTGCCCTATGCCAACTATCTGTTTCTGGCAGATGACGCACGCTTTCCTTATGGTGATTTGCGTGATGATGAACTTATTGAAGGGCTCATCGAACTCATCGGCAAGACCTGTGAGCAGTATCAGCCTGATTTGCTTGTGGTGGCCTGTAATACGGCCTCTACTGTGGCCTTGAGTGCGCTGCGGGAGCGTTTTTCTTTCCCTATTGTCGGGATTGTGCCCGCGATCAAACCTGCTGCGCATGCTACACGATCAGGCCATTTTGCGGTAGTTGCCACACCGGGTACGATTCGCAGGTCCTATACGCGAGATCTTATTCGGGACTATGCCAATGGATGCGTTGTTGATTTGGTCGCCTGCAACAGGTTGGCGCGATTGGCAGAAGATTATCTGCTTGAAGGCACCCGCAAGGAAGACGCTGTTTTTGCTGAGATCAAGTCAGTTTTTGATGGTGACCAGAATGACGATGTGGATGTCATCGTGCTTGGCTGCACCCACTATCCGCTTTTGCTGCCCATCTTGCAGTCTGTTGCGCCGCGCCCAGTGCTTTGGATAGACCCGGCTCACGCGGTTGCGCGTCGGGTCATGCATCTCTTGGAGCAGGAGTGGCAGGATTGTATCGTTGGCTTTCAGCCGGACCAATTTGTCGAGGGGCAGCGCATCGTATTCGAGGCGACTTTGGGAAACACAGACCGATTGTCCAGAGCCTGGGCTTCTCTTTGTGAGAAAGGGGTTCAATTGAACGCGATTTGTGAGGCAAATGCAGAATTTACGCCGGAATCTGCCGATTCAATTTGACTTGGCAGGGGAAAGGCTCTAAACACCACCCAATCTCTGCGGGGCCGTGATGGCCCCCTTTGATTTTAACGCACCCGTGAAGACGAAGGGGCGCATCCTTTGTCTTCTGTCGGATCACTCTTTGCAGTTGATCTCAGGAGGGGCGCGTTTTCTTAAAAACTTGAAAAAGGAAACACGCGAATGTCCAAGCGCCATTCTCAGAAGTATAAAATCGACCGCCGTATGGGCGAAAATATCTGGGGTCGTCCTAAGTCCCCGGTTAACCGCCGCGAATATGCTCCTGGCCAGCATGGTCAGCGCCGCAAAGGCAAGCTCTCTGACTTCGGTCTGCAGCTGCGTGCAAAACAGAAGCTGAAAGGCTACTACGGCAACATCTCCGAGAAACACTTCCTGCGCATCTACAAGGAAGCAAACCGTCTGAAAGGCGATACCTCGGAAAACCTGATCGGTCTGTTGGAGTCCCGTCTGGACGCCATCGTTTACCGCGCAAAATTTGTTGCTACCGTGTTCGCTGCTCGTCAGTTCGTAAACCATGGTCATGTCAAAGTGAACGGCCAGCGCGTCAACATTCCTTCCTATCGTTGTAAGGTTGGTGATGTGATTGAAGTGCGCGATCGTTCCAAACAGCTTGCTGTCGTTCTTGAAGCTACCCAGCTGGCTGAGCGTGATGTTCCTGACTACATCGAAGCTGACCACAACAAGATGACCGCTACCTTCAAGAATCTGCCACAGCTGGCTGACGTTCCATATCCTGTTGTTATGGAACCGAACCTCGTGGTCGAATATTATTCCCGTTAAGGGAAGCGGAATTTACGCGAGTTTTGCAGAAGGCTGTCCCATGTGGCAGCCTTTTGTCGTTTTGGGTTGGCGCTTTGAAAAAATGCAAAGCACAGTGTTGAGCTTGCAGTCTGCCTTTGCTAATGCAGTGACCAGATTTGACCGGGAAATATTACCATGAGCGATCCTTTGATTGGCGCTGCTGTGCCAGCCGAGAATGAACCAGTTTTGCAGACGGATGAAGACGATCTTTGTCATCCAATGTTCCGCAATGCGCCCAGTTCTGTATCCTTTAAAAAGCTTCGCAAGCGGCTGCTGCGGAATGTGCGGGCGGCTATCGAAGACTATAATATGCAGACAAAGGGCCAGAAGTGGCTTGTGTGTCTTTCCGGCGGCAAGGATTCTTACGGTCTGTTGGCTGTGCTTCTGGATTTGAAGTGGCGCGGTTTGCTTGATGCCGAGTTGCTGGCCTGCAATCTTGATCAGGCGCAACCGGGTTTTCCGGCAGATGTGTTGCCCCGCTTTTTCGAGGAACATGATATCCCGCATCATATTGAACGGCAGGATACCTATTCCATCGTCAAGGACAAGATCCCGGAGGGGAACACCTATTGCTCCCTGTGTTCACGCCTGCGGCGCGGCAATCTCTATCGCATCGCGAGAGAACATGGGTGTGATGCGGTCATTCTTGGGCATCACCGTGATGACATATTGGAAACCTTCTTCCTCAATCTGCTGCATGGTGGGCGTCTTGCGACCATGCCGCCCAAGCTGAAGAATGAAGAAGGCGATCTGATGCTCTTCCGTCCGCTTGCCTATTGCGAAGAAAGGGACTTGGCCAAATTCGCCGAACTGATGCAGTTTCCCATCGTGCCATGCGGGCTTTGTGGTTCTCAGGACAATATGCAGCGTCAGGAAGTCAAGGCCATGCTGCGGGGCTTTGAGGCGCAACATAAAGGGCGCACGCAGGTCATGTTCCGCGCGCTGTCTAACATTCGTCCGTCACATATGCTTGATACCAAGCTGTTCGATTTCAAGGGATTATCACTTGAGGATGACAGGGCAGGGGATGATAGCGATGATGCTGAAGGCTGCGCTGCTGTATCTGCTTTGTCGCGGAATTTCCTGACGATGCACGAAGAATAGCGGGCGTTGAATCTGTTTCTGAAAATATGATCAGAAGGGATTCTTGCCAAATGGAATTTCAAAATGAAAAACCCGGATTGGTTGATCCGGGTTTTCTTGAATCATTTTATGAAGAAATGCTCTTAAGAGATTCTGTTGACTCACTATTCTTGAATATATGAATATTCACGATGAGCGAGCCCAAAAGCTCAGGCTACCGTCTTTTTGCCAAGCATTTCCTGCAGTTCCTGACTTTGGAACATTTCGCGGATGATGTCACAGCCGCCAACAAACTCACCTTTTACATAGAGCTGGGGAATGGTTGGCCAGTTGGAATAATCCTTGATGCCCTGACGCAGATCGTCATTTTCCAGCACGTTTATGCCTTTATATGGCACGTCGAGATAATCCAGAATCTGAACGACCTGACCGGAAAAACCGCACTGTGGGAATGTTGGCGTGCCTTTCATGAAAAGCACGACTTCGTTGGATTTAACTTCGTTGTCAATCCAATCCTGAATTTCGCTCATATGTCTGTCCTTCGAACTTTACGGTTTACACCATGTCCCATGCGCATCATGGGAGGGTGTGTGAAAGGTCAGATGGTGCGTTTTACTACTCGGTTTCTGGCACTGATGTTTGCAGAGCCAGAGCGTGCAATTCGCCACCCATGTTGCCTTTCAGCGCTTCGTAGACCAACTGATGTTGTTGAACGCGAGATTTGCCTCGAAAGCTTTCTGAGACAACCTCGGCGGCGAAATGATCGCCATCTCCGGCAAGATCGCGGATAACGACCTTTGCGTCAGGAAGTGCATCTCTGATTAGAGTTTCAATTTCACTCGCGTCCATAGGCATTCTGGTCTCCTCGTGGGACATATTGGCAGAGAAGAAAGAAATACGCAATTACTCGTATCTCCGCTTCAGATAATTCTTTGGATCATCCGCGACCTGTTTTTTGCACCATGATCCTCTATCCAAACGTCCACTGTCAGAAGGGGTCTGGTCAAGTTGAAAATTCGGACAATCACCAGTCTAAACCTTGTGCACTTGACCAGCACCAGACATTATTTGGTCATGTAGGCCGGGAACCAGCCTTCATGAGCCTTTGTGAGGTCAGAAACCTCCACAGACCCAACGCCTGCGATATGCACAGCTTTGCCTTCGACCACACCGATTACCTCGGCTTCAATGCCGGCTTTCTTTGCCTGCTCTAGAAGGGCATTGGCGGCATCTTTGCAGCAGGTTACGATAAAGCGCGCCTGATCTTCTGCATAAAAAGCGATGTGCGTGTTTTCGGCGGGTAGCTCGATAGAACAGCCAAGACCGGAGCGCATGGCCATTTCAGCGATGGCAACGCCAAGACCACCGTCCGAGATGTCGTGAGCTGACTTGATGGCACCGGCTCTGATCTCTTCGCGGACAAATGCGCCGTTCTTCTTCTCCAGTTCCAGATCGACCGGAGGAGGGGCTCCTTCCTCGCGACCATAAAGTTCGGAAAGATAGGCGCTTTGGCCCATTTCCGTGCCATGACCACCGATCAGAATGATGACGTCGCATTCATCAACGAAGCCGTTGCCGATTGCAACAGAAACGTCCGGAAGCAGGCCAACAGCGCCGATGGCTGGGGTTGGCAGAATGGCTTCGCCCGAGGTTTCGTTATAGAGCGAAACGTTGCCTGAGACGATTGGCATGTCGAGGGCTTCACAGGCTGCGCCAACGCCCTTGATGCAGCCCACGAACTGTCCCATGATCTCGGGTTTTTCAGGGTTGCCGAAGTTGAGGTTGTCGGTGGTGGCAAGCGGCTCTGCACCAACTGCGTTGAGGTTGCGCCAAGCTTCGGCTACGGCCTGCTTGCCGCCTTCAAACGGATCAGCCTTGCAGTAGCGTGGAGTCACGTCCACGGTGAAGGCGAGGCCCTTCTTGGTGCCGTCAACGCGGATCACACCAGCGTCACCGCCAGGGCGCTGTTTGGTGTTGCCCTGAATCATGGTGTCATACTGTTCCCAGACCCAACGGCGGGAGCAAAGGTTTTTGCTGCCAACCATGGCAACGAGGCTTTGCATGAGGTCTTTTGGTGCTTCAACCGTTGCGTTGTCCAGCTTTGGCGTTTTGGGCGTTTCGACCCATGGACGGTCATATTCCGGAGCTTCGTCGCCAAGTTCCTTGATAGGCAGGTCGGCAACCATTTCGCCTTGATGGAAAATGCGGAAACGTAGGGTATCCGTGGTGAGACCGCACTCGGCAAAGTCCAGCTCCCATTTGCGGAAGACAGCCTCTGCTGCTTCGCGCTTCTCGGGATGCAGAACCATCAGCATGCGTTCTTGAGATTCCGAAAGCATCATCTCATAAGGCGTCATGTTCTCTTCGCGGTTTGGCACCTTGTCGAGATCAAGATCAATGCCAAGATTGCCCTTTGCGCCCATTTCAACGGCCGAGCAGGTGAGGCCCGCAGCGCCCATATCCTGAATGGCGATCACTGCGCCGGTCTTCATCAACTCGAGGGTGGCTTCCATCAGGCGTTTTTCGCTGAATGGGTCGCCAACCTGAACAGTTGGACGCTTCTCTTCGCTGTCGTCGTCAAATTCTGCCGAGGCCATGGTTGCGCCGCCGACGCCATCGCGTCCGGTCTTTGCACCCAGATAGACGACCGGCATGCCAACACCCTTGGCTTCAGACAGGAAGATCTTGTCTGCATCGGCAAGACCTGCTGCAAAAGCGTTCACAAGGCAGTTGCCGTTGTATGAGGAATGGAAGCTTACTTCGCCGCCGACTGTCGGTACGCCGAAGCTGTTGCCATAGCCACCAACGCCAGCAACAACGCCGGAGAGCACATGGCGTGTCCGTTCATGCTCAGGCACGCCAAAGCGCAGGGAGTTCATGGCAGCGACAGGACGGGCACCCATGGTGAACACGTCGCGCAAGATGCCGCCCACGCCAGTGGCTGCGCCCTGATATGGCTCGATGTAGGACGGGTGGTTGTGGCTTTCCATTTTGAAGACGACGGTCTGGCCATCGTCAATGTCTACCACGCCGGCGTTTTCACCTGGGCCTTGCAACACGCGAGGGCCTTTGGTTGGCAGGGTGCGCAGCCATTTCTTGGAGGATTTATACGAGCAGTGCTCGTTCCACATGGCAGAGAAAATACCAAACTCGGTGAAGGTTGGCTCACGGCCAATCAGTTCGAGAATGTGGTTATATTCTTCCGGTTTCAGGCCATGAGCGGCGATCAACTCCGGAGTGATCTGTGGTTCATTTTTGCTCATGCTACCTTCTCCAACAGGCTTTCAAACAGGCCGCGGCCATCAAGGCCGCCGTGCAGGTCTTCGATCAGGTTTTCTGGATGTGGCATCATGCCCAGAATGGTGCCTCGGGCGTTCATGATGCCTGCAATATTGTTGCGAGAGCCGTTGATATTGGCTTTCGGCGTCACTTCTCCGTCTGCATCGCAGTATCTGAACAGAACACGACCTTCATCTTCCAGCATCTTCAGGGTGTCGTCATCGGCAAAGAAGTTGCCATCATGATGGGCTACCGGGCAACGCATGACCTGACCCTTCTCGTAACACGAGGTGAAGATAGTGTCATTGCGCTCGATGCGGAGTTTGGTTTCCTTGCAGATGAAGGTAAGGCCAGCGTTGCGCATCAGTGCACCGGGCAGAATGCCGGTTTCGGTCAGGATCTGGAAACCATTGCAGACGCCGAGAATGCGAACGCCCTGTTTGGCTTTTTCCAGAAGGTCGGCCACAATCGGCGAGCGCGCTGCGATAGCGCCGGACCGCAAATAGTCACCATAGGAGAAGCCGCCTGGCAGAATGATCAGGTCAGCTTCGGGAATTTCAGTCTCGGCATGCCAGACCATCATGGGGTCTGTTCCGGAAACGGAGCGCACGGCGGCGGCCATGTCATGCTCACGGTTGGTTCCGGGGAATACGAGGATCGCAGTTTTCATAAGTCCTGCTCCTTGACGAAATAGGGGATGCCTGCTGGCGTCCTGTTACAACAGAAATACAATTGCGAGAATGGAGGCGATGATCGGGATAAGAATGAAGATGGCGCCCTTTACGAGCATGAAGCGGATAGCTTTTGCGGCCTCTTCTTTCTGGTCATATGGCATTGGGCCTGACTGGTTATCTGCACTGGCAGTGGAGGGGCGTTCCGATGCGGCGGGGGTGCCTTGTCCATTGCTATTTGTCATCAAACCGAGTTTCCTTCCCTGTCATCTCCGCGCCTAGTCACAGCTTTTTGTAACTGGCGAGAGACAGTCCTCCACGCCCTGTCAGAGAATGTCGATGTGATAATTCTCGATGACGGTGTTGGCCAGCAGCTTCTCACACATCTCGGACAGTCTGGTCTCAGCTGCCGCCTTGTCGGTGTCTGTCAGCTCGATGTCAATCACCTTGCCCTGACGAACGGACCCGATGCCATCAAATCCCAATGATCCCAGAGCGCCTTCAATGGCTTTACCCTGAGGGTCCAGAACGCCGTTTTTCAGTGTTACAGTGACACGTGCTTTCATCTTAACGCTATCCTTGTTTTCCGGCTTGCAGCTTGCCACCGGGAAGTGTCAATGGAAAAGGCAGGACACATGCCCTGCCTCGTCTATGATTATTTCACCAGAACCGGGCCGGTGCCCTTACGCTCAGGTGTTGTTTCGATCATGATGCCCAAACGTTTGGCAACTTCCTGATAGGCTTCGATCATGCCACCCATATCGCGGCGGAAGCGGTCCTTGTCCATCTTGTCGTTGGTGTTGATGTCCCAGAGACGGCAGGAATCAGGAGAGATTTCGTCAGCCAGAATGACGCGCATGGTGTCGCCTTCGAAATAGCGACCGCATTCGATCTTGAAGTCGACCAGACGGATGCCAACAGCGCGGAACATGCCGGTGAGGAAATCGTTGATACGGATGGCCAGAGCCATGATGTCATCAATCTCTTGCGGAGATGCCCAGCCAAAAGCCGTGATATGCTCTTCAGAGACCATCGGGTCGTCCAAGCTGTCATTCTTGTAGCAGAATTCAATGATGGAGCGTGGCAGCAGGGTGCCTTCTTCAACGCCGAGGCGTTTGGAAATGGATCCGGCAGCAACGTTGCGCACAATGACTTCCAACGGAATGATTTCGCATTCCTTGATCAGCTGCTCACGCATGTTGATGCGCTTGATGAAATGGGTCTGAATTCCGATGTCGTTAAGCGCGGTAAAGATGAACTCCGAAATGCGGTTGTTCAGCACGCCCTTACCTTCGATAACTTCATGTTTCTTTGCGTTGAAGGCGGTGGCATCGTCTTTATAAAAGCAAACAAGGGTTCCCGGTTCTGGACCTTCATAAAGAATTTTTGCCTTTCCTTCATAGATCCTACGACGACGATTCATGAGCGTATTACCATTCAGTTTTGCCCGCGGGGGGCTGATTTAAGGGGTGTAAAGCCAAACGGAGATTTCAGTCCGCGTCAGGCTTTTTTTTGAATATTGGCTTCCTACGGTTTCGGTTTCATCGCAACAGGGCATTCGGCGGAAAGCACTTTTAGCGCGATGAGAATCAGACCTTCTGCCGGAGCACTATATCCTATTTGTTCAGGGACAGGACTCTGATTGGAATATTTACCAAGCGTGCAGCCAGCAAAGCGTATGTCTTTGGCTGCTGATTAGCGAATTCCTGCCAATTACACAATCGTTGAAACGTATCTTGGAGCAGATTTTTGTTGTTCTTCGCTTATTCTTTCCCGGATGCTGACTTGGCGGCAACGATTGTGCTTTGGCAGAAAACCAAATGCGTCCAATGAGGTTTGGAGAATTGTAATTATTTCTCAAATTCATATTTTGGTCTGCTTTGCTTCCTGGTCAATTTATGGTAGAATATACTTACGGAAAGATGCTTATTTTTCCCGAGGGTTTAGCTGTTTCTCGCGTTTTAAACTTGCCATCCTGATTGTTAAAAAATCGATTGATCTTAGTACATTTATCCGTCTTGGAAGGAGCTGGAGGAGGGAGATCATGACCACATTTGACAACAGAGAAGCTGGCTACGAAGCGAAATTCGCCCATGAACAGGACATGTTGTTCAAGGCAACCGTTCGCCGGAATAAAATGATCGGCCAGTGGGCTGCGGACAAGCTTGGAATTTCCGGTGATGATGCTGAGCATTATGCCAAGGAAATCGTGCGCCATAGCTTGAAGAAGACCGACGATGACGACGTCGTTCATAAAATCCAGAGAGACTTCAGCGATAACTTCATCTACTGGTCAGAGCATCGCATTCGCGCAAAACTTAGCAGCTTCATGTCTGCTGCTCTGAACGAAGTGAGTGCCGGGGCCTGAGGCGATTGTCAGCCCCCGTCTTTTCTCGCCAAACGAAGATAGAACGAGCAGGGAGTAGTCGTTTATTCCGGAATGATTAGCTTATGGTCTGGCTTTTGGGCTGCAACATTGCGCAGGACCGTTGTGAAGCGTATGACTTTGGAAAAAGTGTTCTAACGCTCACTCAATAACCAGCTTCTTTTGTTCCGGAGGACGCCATGTCGGTATCACTAGAAACCCTTTCCCTTGCCATGCAAAATGCACGGCAAACTGCTCAACCGGTTTATAGCGGTTGGAGCCTTTTCCCCGGAGAGCTTGTTGCCAGAGCCGTCGCTAGCGGTCCTTTTGATGGACTCTTGATTGATGTTCAGCATGGACACATGGATTTTTCCCAGTCACAGGCCATGACAATTGCTATTGCTCAAGCAGGAAAGGCTCCTCTGTTGCGCATTCCCGTCGGAGATTATGCGTTGGTATCTCGGGCTCTGGATTTCGGGGTACAGGGTATTGTCGCGCCGATGATCAACACGGCAGAAGAGGCTAAGGCTCTTGTCAATGCTGCCAAATATCCAACTGTAGGAGAGCGCAGCTATGCGCCTTTCGGAGCGTGCGCGCTCTATGATCTTGAGGCCGGGGATTATGTCGCCAAGGCCAATGAGGCTTGTCTGGTCTTTGCAATGATTGAAACCGAGCGGGCCTTGGATAATCTGGAGGAAATTCTCTATGTCGAAGGGCTCGATGGTGTTTTTGTCGGGCCTGCCGATCTGTCCCTGACACTTCTCAAAGGGGAGCGGGTGGATATGGATTGTGATCTTGCCAACGAGGCTTACAAGCTCATCGCGCAGAAAGCTGCCGAAGCGGGCAAGCTTTCGGGAATTTATGCGTTCAACACGGATTATGCAAAGCGCTATGCAGGGTTCGGCTTTAACCTGATTGCTGTAGGCAGTGATGCCGGTTACATGGCTGCTGGCATGCAGCAAATAGCAGATGAACTGAAAGCCTAACGAATAGTTCTGTTCTTTCAGTGGTTTCTTATAAGGTAAAGGCCTGCAGTGTTGCTGTGGGCCTATTATTTATACTTTAGAATTAAGCAAAATAAATACCTCTTTATTGATCTATATCATCGAATATATGAAATTTTGAAATCATTCTTCTTGCGGGTACGACTGATGTAACGACAGGGCAAGCCTGTTTATCGGATTTATATTGGCCGGGGGGAGAGAAATGCTGAGGCTTGTAGCAATATTCTACATAATCATTGCGCCTACACTTGCTGGGATTTTCGCGTTGGTTCCATTGACCATGTCGGGAACGCTTTCAATCGACGGAGGATTCTTGTTGGCGTTCGTAATCGCGGGGGCGATACTGGCTTTGCCGGTGTCATGGTTCGTTGCCAAGCGCATTGATGCGCTTATTTCTTCCAAGGGACCAGCTGCTTCTGTTTGACGACCGGCAGGTCTGTTTAGCGGGACAGTATTGAAGAAGCAACGAACGAGAAAAGGCCTGACTATGTCAGGCCTTTTTTCGTTCAGGACAGTGTGTTCATGAAATTGGCGAAGGTCATTAGGCCTTCGGGCCAGGGTCCTTGACCGCTATGCTCGTTTATGTGGCCGGTATCGCCAGCATCCACAAAGGTCGAGCCCCATTTCTTGCCAAAATGCTCGGCCGTCTCGAACGCGCAGTACGGATCGCTGCGCGAGGCAACGAGAATGGAAGGGAAGGGCAATGCACATTCCGGGATTGGTGCAAAGTGGCGAATGTGGCCCGGAACATGGTCATCACTTTCCACGTTCGGCATGCCTACGAGAAAGGCGCCCTTGACAACGCCGGGCTTGATCGCTGCTGCCGCCTTGACGGTTGCGACCACGCCCAGAGAGTGGGCCACCAGAACCGCCGGGCGTGTTGCCTGTTCGACGTCAGCAATGATCTTGCTGACCCAGCTTTCCATCTGCGGATTGGCCCAATCCTGTTGCTCAATTCGTCGCGCTGACTTGATCTTGCTTTCCCAACGAGATTGCCAGTGGTCCGGGCCGGAATTATCCAGCCCGGGAATAATGAAAATGTCTGCTTCAGACGCCTTCATTTATCTGCCTTTCGTTAACGCTTGCGATCGGTTTAGTCTTCGCCGAAGACGCGTTTGAAAATCACATCCACATTCTTGGTGTGATAACCCAGATCGAAGCGGCTCTTGATTTCATCTTCTGACAGATATTGGCGCACATCTTTGTCATTCAAGAGCTCGGTCAGGAAATCGACCTCTGCAGCACCAGCGTGGTGATAGCTTTCCCAAACCTTCATGGCATTGCGCTGGACGAGGCGATAGGCGTCTTCGCGGGAAGAGCCAGCCTGTGTTAGGGCAAGCAGAATGCGCTGGGAATGAACAAGGCCGCCAAGTCGGTTCATGTTGCCAGCCATGCGTTCAGGATAAACCAGCAGCTTGTCGATGACGCCGGCCAGACGAACCAGAGCAAAGTCAAGGGTGACGGTTGAATCCGGGCCGATCATGCGTTCAACAGAAGAGTGGGAGATGTCGCGCTCATGCCAGAGAGCAACATTTTCCAGAGCTGGTGTCACGGCGGAGCGAACGATGCGCGACAGGCCTGTAAGATTTTCGGTTAGAACCGGGTTGCGCTTGTGTGGCATGGCCGAAGAGCCTTTCTGGCCCTTGGAGAAGAATTCCTCAGCTTCCAGCACTTCGGTGCGCTGCAAATGACGGATTTCCGTTGCGACGCGTTCGACCGATGATGCGATGACGCCCAGAGTTGCAAAGAACATGGCGTGGCGGTCACGCGGGATAACCTGAGTTGAAACAGGTTCCGGCTTGAGGCCCAAGGCCTCGGCAACATGCTCTTCTACGCTTGGGTCGATGTTGGCGAAGGTGCCGACTGCGCCGGAAATGGCACAGGTTGCGATTTCTTCGCGTGCCGCGACAAGGCGTGCTTTGCAGCGATCAAACTCGGCATAAGCTTCGGCCATTTTAAGGCCAAAGGTAACCGGTTCAGCGTGAATGCCGTGGGAGCGACCGATGCAGACGGTGTCCTTGTGCTCCATGGCGCGACGTTTGATGGCTGCCAGCAGCTTGTCAATGTCAGCCAGCAGCAGGTCAGCTGCGCGTGTCAACTGAACATTGAAGCAGGTGTCGAGCACGTCAGAAGAGGTCATCCCCTGATGCACAAAGCGGGAATCAGGGCCAATGAATTCGGCCAGATGGGTGAGGAATGCAATCACATCATGCTTGGTTTCGCGTTCGATCTCATCGATGCGATCAATATCAAAGGTGGCCGAACCGCCTTTTTCCCAAATTGTTTTTGCAGCACTCTCTGGAATGACGCCGAGTTTTGCAAGTGCATCACACGCATGGGCTTCAATTTCGAACCAGATGCGGAATTTGGTTTCCGGAGACCAGATATCGGTCATCTCGGAACGGGAATAACGAGGGATCATGTCGTTGGCCTGTTCTTGATAGTTGGTGCGCGCATCTGGGTGTTGCGCGACGGAAAGTGTTTGTTAGCGTTGTGCCTTTTCGGCAGCTTTGCGGATGAGGGCGATATTTTCGCGGTAGCCTTCGATGCCTTTGCCCTTGAAGACGGCTGAGCCTGCGACCAGCACGTTGGCTCCTGCTTCGGCAATGAGCGGGGCTGTTTGTGGCGTGACGCCGCCATCAATCTGAATGTCGATATCGCGATCGCCGATCAGGGCGCGAACCTTCTTGATCTTGTCAATGGTGGAAGGGATGAAGGACTGGCCGCCAAATCCGGGGTTGACGCTCATGATGAGGACCATATCCAGCTTGTCCAGCACATATTCGATGGCGCTTTCATGGGTGCCGGGATTGAGCGAAACGCCGGCCTTCTTGCCCATGGCCTTGATGGCCTGCAGGGAGCGGTCCAGATGCGGCCCTGCTTCGGCGTGCACCGTGATCATGTCCGAGCCAGCATCTGCGAATTCCTGAAGATAGGGATCAGCAGGGGCTATCATCAGGTGGGTATCGATGGTCTTGTCCGTGTGGGGCCGTATGGCTCGAACGACCTGGGGGCCAAAGGTGATGTTGGGAACGAAATGGCCGTCCATGACGTCGACATGGATCCAGTCACAACCAGCTTCGTCGATTGCCCGCACTTCTTCGCCAAACCGCGCAAAATCCGAGGCGAGAATGGACGGGGCGATTTTGATCGGTCGCACCATGATGTCTGCTGTCCTTGCGTTTTCTGAATGATGCCCACGCGGTAGCATATTGTGCTCATATGGGCAAGCAAAGACACGGATGTGTTTTCGTCTAAGAAGGGGATGACGCCGAGATTCTCGACAAAGTAAGCAAGCGGGGCAACAAACCATGCCCGCTTGTTCTCACTATTCTTCCAGAGGCAGAGCTGCTGTGTCTTTGACGGTTGAAACCACGATGCGTGATTGTACGTCAGAAACCAGTTCTGAATTGAGCAGCTTGTTTCGCAGAAAGTTATCGTAGGACTTGATGTCCTCGGTCACGACCTTGATCATATAGTCGACGGCACCGGTGATGCGCTCACAGATGACAACCTCAGGCCACATGGCGGTGAGTCTGTCAAACTCTTCCATATTCTTACGGCTCGGAACGGCCAGTTTTACGAAGGCATAGGAGACAAAGCCCAGTCCCACAGCCTCTCTATCGACCACAGCAGTGATTTGTTTTAGAACGCCGGTTTCTTTCAGCTTTTTAATTCTGCGCCAACATGGTGTTTGTGACATGCCGGATTGTTTCGCAATTTCTGCGATGGAAAGAGAAGCATCATCTTGCAGAACTTTCAGAATGCGAAGGTCTCCGGAATCGAGTTGCATTTTTTCCATATTTTACTCGCTTGAGAAGAAATTCTTCCAAAATTACCTTCATAATACGGGTTTGTATATATAAATTTTTGTGATCGCTCAGAATAGGGGGAAAATCTGTTTTATTGTAAAAGTGATGGGCCGTCCCTTTGGCTTGTTTATGAGCGGGGCTGGCCAAACTTGTCTTGCCAAGTCGGGAACAGATCATCTGGTTTTGCCTCTGCCTCATAGACCGCGCGGGCTATTGCCCTTGCCATGGTGGAAGCGGCGTAGGAGCCTATTGTGAGCAACTCGCCTTCGGTGTCATCCAGAGCTATCTCACCGTTCGAGACTGCGAAGATCAAATCTCCATCCATTGGTGTGTGGGATGGCCAAAGCGCTCGTGTGAAACCGTCATGAGCCATAATTGCAAGGCGTTTTGCTTCGGCTTTGGTCAGTTTCGCATTTGTTGCGACCACGCCGATTGTGGTGTTGCCCAGCGCCGTTGTTTTGTCCGCTGATCCAGAAATTTGTGCAGACTGCATGGCCTCGGTTTTTGTGCGCGGAATATTGACACCGTCCGGGCGTTCTGATGGTAAGCCCAGACCCCCAAATTCTGCGTTTTCTTCAAAGGGTGCGGCCCAGAAATGCTTGCTGTTGCCCATAGTTGTCTGACCGAGAGCATTGACGGCAACGAGTGCGGCAACAATGACGCCATTTTCCAATTGGATCGAAGCTGAACCAAGTCCGCCTTTAAGGCCGGAAACCAAGGCGCCCGTGCCTGCTCCAAAGCTTCCGATTTCGAAATCCCGGGAGGCATTTTCAGCCGCCTGCCAGCCAAATTCCCAGTAGGGGCTTTGTTTGCCCCAATCCTTGTTGCCGCCATTGATCAGATCAAACAGGATTGCAGCCGGTACGAGAGGGACTCTCACTGGGCCGATCTGAAAGCCGCGCTCTTTGCCTCTGAGCCAGCCCTGGACACCGCCTGCTGCATCAAGTCCGAAAGCTGAACCTCCAGAAAGGACAAGCGCATCGATTGCCCCAACGGTTTGATGTGGTTCCAGAAGGTCTGTGTCTCTGGTGCCGGGAGCTCCGCCCAGAACCGCATAGGAGGCGACCATGGGCCACTCAAAAAGCACCGCAGTTGTTCCGGATTTGAGTCTCTCATCGGCTGCGTTGCCAACAAGAATGCCGTTGATGTCTGTGATGAGATTTTTCATGGGTCGCGCTGATGGTTCGGTTCATTGATGGGGTGGGTTTAGCTGCAACAGAGCTAATCAACTTTATCCCTAAAGACTATGAGAGGGGAAGTGGGTGAGGGCGAAAGCTCAATCTTGTCATTGAAAGTGGGGCAAAAAGAAAGCCCCTTGAGCAGGGGCTTTCCGGATCAATTTATAAGTCGTCTTGAAAAGAAGGCGTTTGCCTTCGTCAGAGCAACTTATTTGTAGGCATATTTGCCTTTGCTCCATTTGTACCAAACGTAGCCAGGCAGGGTCACGTCGCCTTTGTCGTCGAAGGACAGGTTGCCAAGGACGGTTGGGTATTCGCCAGAGTTCAGAGCTTCGGTGACTGCGTCATAATCGGTGGAACCGGCAGCTTTGACAGCGTCAACATAAGCCTGAATAGCAGCGTAGGTGTACAGAACGTACCCTTCGGTGGTCAGCCCTTTTTTCTTGAACTCTTCAACAACCGGAGCTGCTTCTGGGTTCAGAGACGGATCAGGAGAGAAGGTCATCAGGGTGCCTTCGCCAGCGTCACCGGTGATGGACCAGTATTCGTCGGTAACCAGAGCGTCACCAGAGATCAGAACGGTGTCCATGCCCTGTTCACGCATCTGACGAACGATGAGGCCTGCTTCGGTGTGGTAACCACCGACATACAGAGCGTCGATCTTGGCCTGTTTCAGCTTGGAAACCAGCGCGGTGTAGTCTTTTTCACCAGCGGTGTAGGCTTCATACATGACAACCTTGCCACCAAGAGCTTCGAAAGCAGCTTTGGTTTCGTCAGCCAGGCCTTTACCGTAAGCGGTCTTGTCCTGGATGATGGCAACGTTTTTGTCTTTATATTCGTCCCAGAGCAGCTGGCCGGCAACGGAACCCTGCTGGTCATCACGGCCGCAAACGCGGAAGATGCCAGGTCCTGGACGTTCGTCGGTGAATTTAGGGTTGGTGGAAGCTGGAGAAATCTGGATGATGCCTTCTTCAGCATAAACAGAAGAAGCAGGAATGGAAGAACCTGAGCAGAAGTGGCCAGCCATGAAGGTTACGCCTTTACCAACCATCTGGTTAGCAACAGCAACGGCCTGTTTCGGGTCGCAAGCATCGTCGCCGATTTCCAGTTTCAGCATTTCGCCGTTGACGCCGCCAGCAGCGTTGATATCTTCAACTGCCTGTTCAGCACCAAGCTTCATCTGCTGACCGAAAGAAGCATACTGACCGGTCATTGGGCCAGCGGTAGCAATGATGATTTCAGCGAAAGCGCCGCTGGTCATTGCGATAGAGCCAGCGAGTGCGACGCCTGCCAAAAGTAGTTTCTTCATAAAAACTCTCCCATTGAGATGTTTGCAACGTTCCGTCGTGCCTTTTGGCACGACAATTCTGGAGTGATTATTATTGAACCTTACGGTCATTTGAGTTTGGCTTTTTCTTCTGACAATGGAATGAAACAGCCGCCCTCTTATAGTCCGACAGCAATGTATGAAATATAACCCCCACTTATTGCTGCGGTAGGACAGTGGCGCAGTACGCCACCATCAATCTTGACAGCGATTGGCTTAGCCTTTGCGCTCTTTCCATGTGAGCGGGCTGACTTTTTCATAAAGCCAATGATACTGATTCACCATCTGGTTGGTGCGGGTAAACCGGAAACCAAGCCAGCAAATGAGCAGAAGAACAATCAAATCTACAACATAGAAGTGCAGTGAAAGCAAGGTGCCGTGGAACAGTGCGAAATGCAGAAAACGGACGCCAGCTGACAGCAAAAACATGTAGATGACAATTTGCGACACTGGTTTCCAGGTGTTCGCGATTGCTCTTCCCGCCATCCAGGCGGCACCGCCACCGCAGAAAACGGTTACCAGCAAAAAGGTGCCGAAAGAAACTTCCCAAATCATTGATCTTTCCTCTCTTAATGCCGTCCGCCTTCAAGGTAGGCGGCCTGAACTTCCGGATTGGAGAGAAGTTCGTGGCCACCACCGGACATGGTGATGACGCCGTTGATCATGACGTAGCCACGATGGGCCAGACGCAGAGCGTGATAGGCATTTTGTTCAACGAGGAAAACGGTCAGACCCTGTTTCTCGTTCAGTTCCTTGACGACCTCGAAGATCTGCTTGACCACCAGAGGGGCAAGACCCAAAGACGGCTCGTCCAGCATCAGCAGCTTGGGGCGAGCCATGAGGGCGCGACCGATTGCCAGCATCTGCTGTTCGCCACCCGAGAGTGTGCCGCCGCGTTGGCCTTGACGCTTTTCGAGGATCGGGAAGAGGTCAAACACCATGCGAAGATCTTCGTCGAAATGCGCATAGTCGATAACCGCAGCCCCCATCTGGAGGTTTTCAAGCACGGTCATGCGACCAAAAATGCGGCGTCCTTCAGGGGACTGGGCGATGGATTTCTTGACGATCTGGTGCGTTGGCAGTGCCGTGATATTCTCACCGTCATAGATGATCTGTCCTTCGCGGGCTTTTGTTACGCCGCAAATGGTCATCATGGTGGTGGATTTGCCAGCACCGTTGGCGCCGATAACTGTCACAATTTCCCCACGGTTGACATCCAGATCAATACCGCGCAGAGCGACAATCTTGCCATAGTAGGTTTTAACGCCTCTGAGGCTCAGGAGGACATCACTCATGATTTGGCTCCCTCTGAAGTTGCTACATTTGCCTCAGCTTCAACGTCATCGATCTCGTCATCATCAACACCAAGATAGGCCGCGATAACGCGAGGATCGTTCTGTACAAAGTCCGCATCGCCATCGGAGATCTTTACGCCATAGTCGAGCACGACCACATGGTCCGAGATTTCCATCACCATGGACATGTCATGTTCGATGAGCAGAACCGCGGTTTTGTCAATCTCACGAATGGATTTCAGCAGGCCATTGAGGTCGCTGGTTTCGCGCGGGTTGAGGCCAGCGGCCGGTTCATCGAGGCACAATACTTCAGGGTTGGTGCACATGGCACGCGCAATCTCGAGGCGTCGCTGATCACCATAGGGCAGGTCGGCAGCCGGATCGTCAGCACGATCGATCAGATCAATTCGCTCCAGCCATTCGGTTGCCTTCTTGATCGAATCCTTCTCCGATTTACGGAAGGATTTGATGCCGAAGATGCCGCCGATGGAGAAGACAGAATCTTTCATCAGCTTGTTGTGCTGCGCTATCATCAGGTTTTCCAGAACGGTCATGCCGCCGAAGAGGCGAATGTTCTGGAATGTTCTGGCAACCTTGGCGTGGTGAGCGATCTCGAAATCGGGAATGCGCTCAAGCAGATATTCGTTGCCGTTTGACCGCTTCATGGTGATGCGGCCCTCGGTTGGCTTGTAGAAGCCTGTCACGCAGTTGAACACGGTGGTTTTACCTGCGCCGTTGGGACCGATCAGGGCGGTGATGTCACTCCGGCCCACCTCGAAAGAGAGATCGTCGACTGCGACCAGACCGCCGAAGCGCATGGTAAGATGCTCAACGGTCAGGATTGGATTTTCTTTCCAGCTGCTCATCCTTCTCCCTCCGCAACGAGATCACCAGATACAGATTTCTTTTCCTTAAGGAAGACCGATGGTGCTCGGCTAGAGACAATACCTCGAGGTTTCCAGATCATGATGCCGACCATGAGTAGGCCAAACACCAGCATGCGAAGGTCTTCCAGATCGCGGAAGACTTCGAAGCCGCCGATCATGACGATGGACGCGACCACAACACCAAGCTGGCTTCCAAGCCCCCCCAGAACCACGATTGCCAGAATGATGGCTGATTCCATGAAGGTGAAACTCTCTGGTGAAATGAAGCCCTGACGAGTGGCAAAGAATGCGCCGGCAAAACCGCCGAACATCGCACCCAGCGCAAAGGCTGTCAGTTTCGTGTTGGTTGTGTTGATACCGAGTGACCGGCAGGCGATTTCGTCTTCACGCAAGGCTTCCCAAGCGCGACCGATTGGCAGTTTGCGCATGCGCATGGTCACGAAGTTGGTCAGCAAGGCTAGAGCCAGAATGAGATAGAACAGGAAGATAACCCGGTGCATGGACGAATAGTGAAGGCCAAAGAAATCTGCGAACCCATCTTTGCGGGTGAATTCCAGGCCGAAGAAGGATGGACGCGGGATGCGGGAAATGCCATCAGGGCCACCGGTGAATTCATACCAGTTAAGAAGGACAACGCGGATGATTTCACCAAACGCCAAGGTCACGATCGCCAGATAGTCACCGCGAAGGCGCAATACCGGGAAACCGAGGATCATGCCCCAGAAGGCAGCCAGAATGCCGGCAAGCGGCAGGCAAACCCAGAAGGACAGATCGAAATACTGTGCAAACAATGCGTAGGAGTAAGCACCGACCGCGTAGAAGGCTACATAGCCAAGGTCAAGCAGACCCGCCAGACCCACCACAATATTGAGGCCCCAGCCAAGCATGATATAGGTGAGAACCAGAATGCCCATGTCGATGATGTAGCGGTTGCCATAAAAAGGCAGCGTCAGGGCGAAAATCAAAAGGACAGGTCCGACAAACTTGCCGATTTTGCCAACGGTATTCTGCTTAGGCAGGATCGAGTTCATGGCGTCGGCAACCGGGTTTTTACCGTGCCAGACCAGCAGGCTCATCAGAAAACGGCCGATAAGGACGACGACAACCATCCATGCGACCAGGCTCCAGTTGCCTTCAATGGCCAGACCACCCTGTTCGGTTTTGGTCTTCAGGCCTACCATAATGGAGGCAAGCAGGAAGGTCACCACCGCTGCGAGGACTGCATCTTTCAACGCAGCGCCTACGCGCGTATTCAAAAAGTCTGACATATTAAACCTTCTCCACTTCTGGCTTGCCCAGCAGGCCGGACGGCATGAAGATCAACACGATGGCGAGGATCGAAAAAGCAGCCACGTCTTTGTATTCGACGGAGAAATAGCCGGACCAGAAGGTCTCGATGAGGCCAATCAGCAGACCGCCCAACATGGCTCCTGGCAGAGAGCCGATGCCGCCGAGCACGGCTGCGGTAAAGGCTTTCACACCGGCAAGGAAGCCAATGTAGAAATCGATCACACCATAATAAAGCAGGAACATGACGCCAGCGACTGAGGCAAGCGCTGCGCCCATGACGAAGGTCAGGGAAATGGTACGGTCCACGTTGACACCCAACAGGGAAGCCATTTTCTGATCCTGCTCACAGGCGCGTTGCGCACGACCCAGCGAGGTTTTGTTGATCAGGAGTGTGAAGCCGGCCATCAACAATACCGTTGTCACGATGATCAGGATCTGCATGTAAGACAGCTGAACCAGAAAGCCGTCTTTTTCCATGATGGTGATGCCGCCGGTGATTTGTGGTGGCAGCGGTTTGACGCGTGCGCCCTGAACGACCTGTACGAAGTTCTGCAACACGATGGACATGCCGATCGCCGTGATCAACGGAGCAAGGCGAAAGGATCCGCGCAGTGGCCGATAGGCTATGCGCTCGACACTCCAGCCCCAGACTGATGTCATAAGCATGGAAACAATAAGGACAATTAGCAGCGCGACGGGAAGAAAAGTGATCCCCATGGCAGTAATAGCTAACAGTGTTATCAATGCAATGAATGCACCAACCATGAAGATGTCACCATGGGCAAAGTTAATCATGCCGATGATGCCATAAACCATGGTGTAGCCGATGGCGATCAGGCCGTAGATCGACCCTAGTGTGACGCCATTGATCAGCTGCTGAATAAAATATTCCATTTGACTCGCTGTTCCTAAACTCCCTGCGGCTTTTTTACCGCTTATTTGATAGGAAGGTGTTGTTGTTTGTTATATCTGAGATTTAATCTCGTTAAATTTCTAGCAAGAACTCGGATTGGATACAATTGCTTCCTTCTAAAAATTGATCATTATTGTGTTGGGATCTCATAAATGATGAAACTTTGATCAAAAATGCCGATTTTGCTAAAACATTAGGCTATAATTCTATGGTGTAAGAGCGAAATGGTCGTGAAATAGTCGCGGTCTGTTGGATAATCTTGGTGATCTGACATTATTTTGTGCAATATCCTTTAAAATCATGTCGACCGAGTGTATTTTTGATTGAATATTGAGCAAATTGAAGTCTGTCTATGCCGATGATTGCAGAATGCGTAGTATTGAGTGCTAGACTTTACTGGTTCTGTCGATTTTTGCAGAACCATGCTAAATTCACTGTGTCCGGAGAATGAGTATGAATATCGGCCAAGCCGCAGAGATTGCGGCCCTTCCAGTCAAAACCCTCAGATATTATGAGGATATCGGTCTTGTTGTGCCTGCACGCAAAGAAAACGGCTATAGGGATTATAGCGCCGAGGATCTGACAAAGCTGCGCTTGATAGGGCGGGCGCGCAAATTGGGATTTGGCATTGACGAATGCCGTAATCTGTTAGCTCTACTGGCTGATAGGCACCGGGCCAGTGCTGACGTTAAAAGAATTGCTCAGGCGCATTTGCAGGATATCGATGCCAAGATTTCAGAATTGCAAGCATGGAGAGATGATCTGGCGCCGCTTGTTGCTGCTTGCAATGGTGATGAGCACGCGGAATGCGCCATTTTGAACGATCTGATAGAGTCCCATTAGCAAGCGCTCATGTTCGATCCGCGCCATTCAGAATTAGAAGTTTCTCTCTGTCGCTCACTGATGATGAGCTTTCTATATAAGCCCCAGCCCCTTGAAACTCGTATGTCCATCTCGAGCGACGATTATGTGGTCATGCAGGGTAATGCCAAGCCGTTCGCAGGCATCGGCAACCTTCTGCGTCATGTCGATGTCGGCGCGGGAAGGGGTCGGGTCACCGCTGGGGTGATTGTGAACCATGATGATTGCCGTGGCTGATAGCTCCAACGCACGTTTGACGACTTCCCGAGTGTAGACCGGGGTGTGGTCCACGGTGCCTGTCTGCTGGACCTCATCTGTAATGAGGGCGTTCTTTTTGTCCAGAAACAGGATTCTAAACTGTTCGATATCGTTGAAGGCCATTGACGTGCGGCAATAGTCAATCACGGAATTCCATGATGAAAGCACCGGGCGTTGCCTTACCTGGTTTTCTGCAAATTTTGCTGCTGCTGCGTGGATCAGCTTCAGCTCTGTAACAACCGCCTCTTTTACGCCGGGGAATTCCATTAACAGATGGTCTGGCGCTGAAACGACATCAGCAAAGGAGCCAAAGCGGGCCAACAGATCCTTGGCGAGGGGCTTGGTATCCCTTCGAGGGATCGCGCGGAACAAAATCAGTTCGAGCAACTCATAATCATGCAGGGCATCAGGGCCTGACTCGCGAAACTTCTGTCGCAGTCTTTCCCTGTGGCCTACATAGTGGGGCTGGCCTGATGCTTCTTTCAGTTCGCCCATGGTGGCTGCTCTCCAGACTAGGCTACGTTATAAGGAGGACAATCGAGCCCTTCCGGCGACAAGGTGAAAATTTCACAGCCGGTTTCCGTAATACCAATAGAATGTTCGAACTGGGCTGAAAGGCTCTTGTCGCGGGTGACTGCTGTCCAGCCATCCTTGAGCACTTTGACATGGGGTTTGCCAAGATTGATCATCGGTTCAATGGTGAAGATCATGCCCGGTTTCAGCTCGATGCCTTCGCCCCAGCGGCCATAATGCAGGATGTTTGGAGCATCGTGGAAAAGCTGGCCGACACCATGTCCGCAGAAATCGCGCACCACGCCGCAGCGTTCCCCTTCGGCATATTCCTGAATGGCCGCGCCGATATCCCCCGTTGTATTGCCCGGCTTGGCCTGTTCAATGCCGATCATTAGGGACTTGTAGGTGACTTCGATCAGACGTTCCGGAGCTCGCTTAATCTCGCCGACCGGATACATGCGTGAGCTGTCGCCATACCAGCCATCAAGAACATAGGTTACGTCGACATTGACGATGTCGCCTTCTCGCATGGGTTTTTCGTTGGGAATGCCATGGCAGACGACATGGTTGATCGAGGTGCAGGTGTGCTTGCGATAGCCCCGGTAATTAAGCGTCGCTGGCAATGCGTTGTTCTCTTCGCCAAAGTCTCGGATGTAGTCATCTATAACTTGGGTTGGAACGCCTGGCTTGACCAGCTTGGCGACACCATCCAGAGCACGAGCTGCGAGTTGCCCGGCGCGGCGCATACCTTCAAATCCTTCTTCATCGTAAAGGCGGATGTCTCCGGTGTTGCGCAAAGGGGCGCTCTTGGCATCAATATAATTTACCATTTCAGGTCTTTCCGAATTTATTGTTTCTCTATGGATATCTCCCAATGGAGCAATGTGCAAACGTGAATCGCCGCTTTTCTTATTAGTTTCCTTATTGTGGAGCGAATAACTGCACCATAAAGCGATTGCGTCGCGTCTGCTGGCTGTCTTTCAAGCAAATGGCAGCTTATGGGCCAAAGTGATCTCGTTGAGAGAGATGTCGCAAATATAGACAATTGCTTCCACCCCTGCTTTTCGGGCTGCTGTGAAAGCCTCGGCATATGCAGGATCAATGTCACTGGCGAGGGCAAACCGGTTTGCGTCTGTTCTCTGAACCAGATAGAGCATTACTGCCCGGTGTCCTTGTTTGACCATGTCAGAGAGTTCTTCCAAGTGCTTTGCTCCGCGCTTGGTGACCGAATCGGGAAACTCGGCCAAACCGCTCTCTCTCATCAGATGAACATTCTTTACTTCCACGTAACAATCGGGATTGTCAGAATCCTGTAATAGCAGATCTATGCGGCTGTTCTTGCCATATTTGACCTCGCGTCGCAGGGTTTCATATCCGCGCAATTCTTCCACCAGATCGCCCAGAATGGCTTCTTCGACGATACGGTTTGGGTGGCTTGTGTTGATGCCGATCATGGCCGTATCAAGCTCTGACAGCTCCCAGCTATAGGCCAGCTTGCGTTTGGGATTATCTGATTTTGATAACCAGACCCGTGTACCGGGATCTTTCAGGCCAAGCATCGATCCGGGATTGGCGCAATGAGCAGTCACGAGGGTGCCGTCGTCCAGCTCCACATCCGCAAGAAAGCGCTTATAGCGCTGCACAAGGTGGCCTGGAATAAGAGGATTTTCAAATTTCATGTTATGGCTTTGCTTTTAGCTTTCGATCATTATCAGTTAGCACTATAAGCAAGCTTGACGTTTTTGCTATCTTGCTGTGTGAAGAATGCTTGGCAAAAATGCAGCCACTTGAACGGATAGTTCTGAGGAACCTGTCATTATGTTGGGCAGCTTTGCCTTTTAGGCTTTGGTCCGTTTCAAGAGATAACCATTTGAGAAAAGAGATTGAGCAATGAGTAAGGATATGATTACTGCAGCGGTTCTGGTAATCGGCGACGAAATTCTTTCGGGTCGAACCAAAGACAAGAATATCGGATTCATCGCTGACTATCTCACTCAACTTGGTATCGATTTGAAAGAAGTGCGTGTTGTGGCCGACGATCAGGAGGCGATTGTCGAAGCGGTCAATGCACTAAGGGCTCGCTGGACTTACGTTTTCACCAGCGGTGGCATCGGGCCGACCCATGATGATATAACTGCGGATGCCATGGCAGCCGCCTTCGGGGTTGGAATCGATCATGATCCTCGGGCCATGGCTATTCTCGAGGCCCATTATGCCAAGATGCCCAACGCCGAATTTAACGAAGCACGAAAGCGGATGGCGAGGATCCCCTTTGGGGCGGACCTGATCGAAAACAAGGTTTCCAGCGCCCCGGGCTTTCGGCTTGAGAATGTTCATGTCATGGCTGGCGTACCCTCGGTCATGCAAGCCATGATGGATGCGATTGCCCCCACGCTCAAAACCAATTCTCAGGTGATGAGCGAAACGGTCGACAGTGGTGTTGGTGAAGGGCTCGTTGCCGGGCCGCTGGCAGACCTTGCCAAGGATCATCCGAATGTTGTTATCGGATCTTACCCCTATATGCGGGAAGATCTGTTTGCGACCAATATCGTTATGCGCAGCCGGTCCCGCGAAGATCTGGACAAGGCCGTAACTGCTGTGCATGCAATGCTTGAAACTCTAAAAGGGCAGACGCAGTCGCAGTTTTAGGTGCGATTGGTTCTGCCTGTGACAAAACCTGCAAAGGAAAGAAAAGGGAAACAAAATGTCCGAACCATCATCCAACGCATTCCCGGTCTATTGGGAACAATTCCACAGGGACTGCCGCGCGCTGGCTTGGCGTTTGAAAGGCGTTTCCGATTGGAAAGCGATCGTTTGCATTACCCGTGGCGGTCTCGTTCCGGCGGCTATCATTGCGCGCGAATTGGGCGTGCGGATGATCGATACGGTTTGCGTTGCGTCTTACCATGACTATGAAAATCAGGGACAGATGCAGGTTCTGAAACCGATCGATCCTACGGTTATTGATGTGGAAGGTGGAGAAGGCGAAGGTGTTCTGATTATCGACGATCTGGTGGACACAGGCAAAACCGCAAAGGTGGTTCGCGCCATGTTGCCAAAGGCGCATTTCGCAACTGTTTATGCCAAGCCAAAGGGGCGCCCCCTGGTAGACACCTTCATTACGGAAGTGTCTCAGGATACTTGGATCTACTTCCCGTGGGACATGGGACTGCAGTTTCAGGCTCCTATTTCCAAATAATCAATCGCCATCTGGCAGACATCAAGGGCAGCTTTTCGAAAACGGCAAGCTGCCCTTTTTTTGACTGCCCTATATGGTGGCGCTCTCGGGAATGAGCCTATATTGCCTTCGCATCTGCAAAAATGATGAGGTGTATACAGGGCTTGTGGATTGCTTCGTAGCCTTTGCTTGCATTTGCATCAGATGCACATTAGCAATGAGCAATCAAATCGTTTGCGGGCGTGATGGAATTGGTAGACATACAGGACTTAAAATCCTGAGGCCTTAGGCCGTGCGGGTTCGATTCCCGCCGCCCGTACCAAAATCTGAAAATTCAAAGAAAAGCCAGAAGGCCGATTCGTAACTGGGTTCAGCGTCGGAAACATGCGTGTTTTCTGTCATTATCCGGGCTTGGTCGTGGGGTTTTTGTTCTTTGCAACGCCCTTGTGCCAAGGGGCAACGGGTCACGAATGGGCCGCGATGTGGAGAGCTGGGGGCTCTCGTTGCCTTGGCTGGCGGATGGGCTAAGCCTGAGCGCCAAGGCTATCATTGAAGGCAAGTCAGCTTACTTTTTGCGGATAATCTTTTCGCCGACGGTGAAGGCCACATGGGCAACGATCATCATGGCTATGACGGTGCAGATGACCAGTACGGCATATTTGCCCACCTGGATTTGCGAGAGTATTTTGCTGTTCATGAAAACCAACGCAGCTGAAGCAATCAGGGCTGCGGCTGTTGCGTGCAGACGTTTTTTAAGCAGGGTGGAGATGACAAAATTGGCAATGCCCGGCGGGCTGAACATGGCTGCTACAAATATTTTGGAGATGGTCTCAAAGTCCATTTTCAATCCGCTTTTTCAAGGTTTTCATCTGTTATGACATTTGCTTTTGGGAGTTCTCTAACTGGTAACTCGCGTATTGGTGATGTGCGGCAAATGTCTTCCGAGATGGTATAATGCCTGCGGTGGCAAATGAAAAGCCAGACCTTTTTGTGGCAGCTCTCTATCTTGGGAGAATGGAGAAAATAAAAAGGCCCTCTCGAACCAACGAGAGGACCTTTAGTTTGGTCAGAATGAACAAGGAGCCTATCGGCAGAAGCGTTTGTGACCACTGTAAGTGGTGAAATATCCCGTGCGCGGGTTGAACGAGCGGTATTTGGAATGGCAATAAGAATACCATTTGGGTGTCCAGGGAGCAGGGCGGCCATAATATCTTGGTGGAGGCGGTGGGCCGGGGCGCCAGTGGCTGCGAGGAGCTGGTCTCCAGTGATGTGGCGGACGAGGGGGCGGCCGGTGATATCGTCTTGGAGCATCATAGCGGTAGCCATTTGCCAAAACTGCTCCACCAACGGCGCCAGCAATGAGGCCTGCTGCGAAAGCAGAATTTTGCCCGTCTCTTGCAGATGCTTTTGCTGCTGGCAAAGCGACTGTCAGCGCTGGCAAGAGGGCCGCCATAAGCAGATAAGCACTCAGTTTTTTTTCAATCATAGAACGCTCCTTTAATAGAGTCGGTCTCAACCTTGTTGCACCCTTGTAAGATCTCACCGAATAATGGCAAAAATAGAGTATACTTTCATATGTTTCTAGTCTGTTGATTTTTATATATAATTTTAAATTAATCGAAGAGGCCTAATTTGAATTGGACGAAAAAAAGGCACGCTCTCAGAAAGCGCCCTCGCTGCCCAAGAGCGCGATTGCAGGCAGTTGGCTAGATGGCCGGGCGTATCCAACGGATCGTCTGAAGTGAGTGTAAAGGGGTGGTATCTGTTCCCCGCGTCTTAGCTGGTAAACTGTACGTCGCTTGGCTGCCAGCTGTAGATCCAGTCGAATTGCTTTACAAATTGGCTTGCGGGAAGCATTTGCATTGTCAGGTTTCTCGCCATGGCCAGTGGACCGCTCATGTGGTAGATGCGGCCATTTTGCTTGGCACGGTTGACCACGCGGCAAACCCGCTGTTTGCGCGCTTGTTCATACGCTGCCAGCCTCGTTTCGATCGGCCCTTCAACCTCATCCAGAGCGCGAGCCAGAATCGCGGCATCTTCAATCGACATGACGGCACCTTGCGCCATGAATGGAAGCATGGCATGGGCGGCATCACCCAAGAGAGCGACCTTGCCCTTTACCCATGGCTGAGACGGGTCTTGCCCACAAAGAGCCCACTTGAGCCAATCCTCGCGTTCGGCCAGCAGGTCTCTTATTTCTCTTGGCCATCGGGAAAAGCGCTTGGAGAGCCAAGCTGCATCACCGGGACTATTCCAACCTTCTTCCGACCAATCTTCATCGACGATTGCCACGATATTCATCATATGGCCGGAGACAATTGGATAATGGACCAGATGGGCTTTGGGCGAGAGCCACAAGCCGACATTCTGGCTATCCAGACTTTTGGGCACCATCTGCATTGGCAGAGTTGCACGCCAGGCGCTCTTGCCACTATATGCAGCCGGACTATGCCCGAAATAATCGGTCCGGATCCGTGACCAAACTCCATCGGCAGCGATGAGGGCATCCGCTCTGTAAAATACATGCTCGCCGTTCGCCAGCTTGCAGCGGACTTCGACACACTCTTCTGTTTCGGTGATCTCTCGAACCTCTCGCTCATCAAGCATTTCAATCAAATCCGATTGGCTTGCCCGGTGGTAGAGAGCTTGCTGCAGGTCTGCCCGATGAATGACCATGTAGGGAGAGCCAAACCGCTTGGAAATGTCGCTCGTGGAGACTTCCGACAGGCGTGCTCCGGTGACACCGGAGTTGATGCAGATTTTGTCCGGAGTTACGGCCAGTCTGGAAATATATGGCCAAACGCCCCATTCCTTGAGAATGGTTGTTGCATTAGGGGAAATCTGAATGCCTGCGCCCAATTCGGTTGGGATTCGGTTGCGCTCCAGAAGCAGAACGGGAAACCCTTTGGAGGCTATTGCAAGAGCTGCGGATAGACCGCCCGGGCCAGCGCCTGCTACGATGATCGGCAATCGTTCGGTCATAAGAGGTTCTTTCGGACTGGTCGAAATAGTCTGATCTGCAAAAGACAATTCAGATTTTTATGCTCTCAGCCAATGGCTTGATTTTAGCCTGCGCGACGAGCTGAATTAATTCAGATATACTCTGAAATGCTTTTGGTATACTAGTTCGGCCCGCTTTGGTCGGAATTGATCAAAAGCAAAAGTGCCTGTTTCACACGGCTGTCATATTTATTCTTCCCCAACTCAATGAAATCTTTTGCTGTAAGGGGGCAGCAGAAGCAAAGAACGACCTGCGTTCCTAATCATTGTGACAGCAGCCCGATGGTCGGGTTTTTTCTGGTTCCAGATCTGGATCATATTTGTAGAGAGTTGAGCAATAAGGGCATCGAATTTCATTATTCTTTCCCATATCCAGAAAAATATGAGGATGATCCTGTGGTGGCGTTGCTCCTATGCATTCGAATTCCCGTGCACCAACGGCAATTTCAGCGACGCCCAGATCATTCTTGAAATGTGGAATTTTCGAGCTGGCCATTTCACAATGCTTTCTTGTTTCGAATATCTTGTTCCAATAATCATAATGGTTACAAGAGCGGATTCCTACTATGCGTCCGTTTATAGCTTGCTCGCCAGTAAATATCTACGTATATTCCCTTTGCCTGTTTGAGAGGCTTTTGTTTTTGCAGCTTTGCTGATTGCGATTTTGCTCCAAACTGATATGCAGGAGCGCAGTCGAGCGCTTTGGCGCGTTTCCATTTCAGAAGTGATTCCGTTTCGATATGCCCCACTTTAAATCTGATGATTACACGATTTCCTATCTCGATGAAGGCGATGGCGAGCCTGTGTTGCTCATTCATGGCTTTGCCTCAAACAAAACCGTGAATTGGGTGAACCCGGGCTGGGTTCAGACCCTGACCAAAGCCGGATATCGAGCAATAGCGATCGATAACAGAGGGCATGGCGAGAGTGAGAAGCTCTATGATCCTGCGCTTTATTCTTCGCCGCTGATGGCGGAAGACGCCATTGCCCTGCTTGATCATCTCGGCATCGAGAAAGCTCTCGTCATGGGCTATTCCATGGGCGCGCGTATCTCGGCTTTCCTGTCTCTCAAATATCCCGAACGCGTCAAGAAGGTTGTCTTTGGCGGGCTCGGCGGTGGCATGATCCATGGAACCGGTGATCCTCAGCCAATCATTGATGCGCTCAAGGCAGAGGAGGGGGAAAGGATCACGAGTGCAGTTGGTCGCGCTTTTCGTCTGTTTGCTGATCAAACCAAGAGTGATCGTCTGGCTCTGGCGGCTTGTATGGGTTCCTCAAGGCAAAAGATACCGGTAGAGGACTTGTCAAAGCTCGCTGTGCCAGCGCTTGTGGCCGTGGGCACAAAAGACACGATTGCCGGTACTGCGAAAGAGCTGGCCGATGTGCTGCCCGATGCACGCATTTGCGATATAACCGGCCGTGATCATATGGTGGCCGTTGGTGACAAGATTTTCAAAAAGGCTGTGCTCGAGTTTTTTGCGGAAGACTGACCAAAGTCTTTAGGGCTAGGCGAGAGTGCTTTTCATAGCAAGCTTCTCGCCGCTCGCCCGATCTCTATTGCCCGGTAAACTCGGGTTTTCTTTTTTCGGCAAATGCGTTTCTGCCTTCTTTGTAGTCTTGGCTATCGAGACAAGTGCAGGACATGGCTTGGACCTCATCGAACGTGATGCAATCGATCTGATTGATGGCGTTGTGAATTGCCGCTTTATGATATTGGTGACTGAGCGGGGCCAATTGGGCAACGCTCTGGCAGTAATCGTCCGCTTGCTTGTCGAATGTATCGTCACTGAAGACAGCATGCAGAAAGCCGAGTTTTTCGGCGGCCATTGCATCGTAAACCCTTGCCGTCAAATACATTTCCTTGGCATTGGCCGGGCCGATGATCGTCACAATATCGGCGATTGCTTTGGTCGGGTAACCGATGCCAAGCTTGGCTGCAGGGATGCCGAATTTTCCTGCTTCGTTGGAAAGGCGCAGATCACATGCGGCTGCCAGCCCTAGCCCGCCGCCCATGCAGAAGCCTTTGATCAGGGCGATTGTCGGCTTGCTCGCATTTCTGACTGCACGATAGCTTTCGGCGTTGATATCGTCATATCGGGAGGCCGAGGCTGTATCTTTGCGCACTTGATCGAATTCGGCGATGTCTGCTCCAGATACAAACGCCTTGTTGCCTGCGCCGGAGATCGTGATGACATGGACGGCATTGTCCGCATCCAGCTGCGCTATTGCCTCAGGGATTGCTTGCCACATATCAAGCGATACGGCGTTTCGCTTCTCTTCATTATTGATGATAATGCGTCCGATTGCTCCGGATCGCTCAATCTTAATTTTGTCGGTTTTTTGGGTTTCGGTCATATCTATGCTAACATTGTTGGACAAATATTTGCTCAAAGCGCGAAAGTTGAGGGTTTCGTTCTTGCAGACCTTGCGTTAGAGGCCTATCTGTACCGATATTGTATGCCAAACAAAAGGCATGCGAAGGAACTAGAGCTAATCCGAAATTTTGCATTCGCTAAGGTTAGCGAACTGGAGAGATCATGGTAGAGGCAAGTCTTGGCCGCAGCATTTACACTCAGTCCAATGTCGTTGATCCTGTGTGGGATCAGGTTCGGGCAGAAGCTGAAAGCATTGTGCGTGCAGAGCCGGTATTGAGCAGCTTTATCTATTCGACCATTCTAAGCCATCGGCGGCTCGAAAATGCCGTGATCCATCGCATCGTTGATCGCTTGCACAATCCTGCCATGGATTCTGAGGTTATTCGTCAAGCTTATCGCGAAGCATGCGAAGCTGATCCCTTCATTTCCGAGGCTATGCGTGCCGATATTCGCGCCGTTGCGGATCGTGACCCGGCGTGCGAGCGCTTTGTCGACCCCATTCTCTATTTCAAAGGTTTTCATGCCATTCAGACACACCGTCTGGCAAACTGGCTTTGGAAAAACGGGCGCAAGGATTTTGCCAATTATCTCCAAAGCGTGAGCTCTCAGGTCTATCAGGTTGATATTCACCCAAGGGTTCCATTTGGCAAAGGCATTTTCTTTGACCACGCCACAGGTATCGTGGTGGGTGAGACTGCAGTTCTCGAAGATGACGTCTCTATTTTGCAAGGGGTTACCCTTGGTGGTACTGGCAAGGAAGACGGTGACCGTCATCCCAAGATCAGACATGGTGTTCTGGTTGGTGCGGGTGCCAAGGTGCTTGGCAATATAGAAATTGGCAATTGCTCAAGAATTGCTGCTGGGTCTGTTGTTTTGAAGCCCGTGCCAGCGAATATGACTGTTGCTGGTGTCCCCGCCAGGGTTGTGGGGCAGGCTGGTTGCGCTGAGCCTGCCATCAGTATGGATCAGATGATTGGAGATGCAGAATAAAGTTGCAAACTCTTTTCTGTGTCCATTTGTCCATTTATCTGGGCAGAAAAATTTGAAATCATGTGGAAAGCGGCTTTACTCTTAGTGTGGGCTATGTCACTCAGCCGGTCATGGATTTGACAGACGCCTTTTGAGCGACTGGCTTTCTTAATTGACGTACCCATTATGATCAGCGCAACTTGCAGGAGGCAATTTTGGACAAGACCGAATTGGCAAAACTTCAAACATTTATGCGGAAGGCTCTTCAGTCTCCCAACATAGAAGTGCGTGCGCGGCCTCGCAAGGACGATTCGGCTGAAGTCTATGTTGGCGAAGAATTCGTTGGCGTGTTGTTCCGCGACGAAGAAGATGGTGAATTGTCTTACAACTTCTCTATGGCAATCCTGGATTACGATCTGGATGAAGCTTGATTGCCTTTCCCCCTTTTAAAGGGTGAAAGATGAGACATAAAAAGGCTGCAGCTGCTTATGTGCGGGTGCGGCCTTTTTGCTTCAGGGGGCGAGATATCCATTGAGCTTGCCCAGGACCTTTTGGTCCAGCGTAGCCCATTCGGCCAGCAAATGCGGCCTGAAGCGATAGCTGACCTGAATTGTCGAGCCAAGTGCGACCTCTCGCATACAGAAAGAGGGCTCCTGGTTTTCGGGAGCTATGCAGCGAGCCACAAAAGGCCGCGCCGACTCGGGTTTGAAATAGATCGTTTCTCCTCTAAAACCAGAGGCCGGGTCCATGGCAAATCCGATCAAGGTTGCCGGGCCTTTTATGGGGTTGCCGGTAAAGAACTGGCTATAAATCCCATAAAGACGATCGGAGCTTTGCAGGATTTCCTTGGGGCGGCTCATGGAAACAAATATGAGGTTGGATTGTTCGCTGGCATCGCTGAAGGCAACTTGCCGTTCGCGGCTGAAGCCTTCCATGGTGGGCCAAAGAAAGAGCATATCCAGCTGTTTAACCGTCTGGCGGTTTCTTTGTTCTGCTGAACGAATGACATTTTGCGGAACCCAGAAATCAAGGCTGCTTATGGTGATCAATCTATTCGTAGTGTCTGCACTGTAGGGGCTCTTGAAAAAAGAGGGGCCGGAATATTCAAAGACACGGCTGATCATATAGAGGACGGTGATTGCGACGAGACCTGCAATCAGAATAAAAAAGATCCACCTCTGTATTGATCCCTGATCTTCCGGTGTCCGATGCGGCATGTATTCCTCTCTTCTTTGGTGAGTTTGGCAAGAATCCATGACTCGCAGTGACTTTATGCAATCAAGCGCCAAGCTTCAATCTTTCAAATATTTCTTCATGTTCGGGTAGAAATGTGTCCTTTGGCGCACTCGGCATAAAGCTTGCTGATTCCTTAATGAACTCTTTGTCTCTGTTTCATTTTGAGACGGATGGCTTTGCTTTGTGGAGCCTTTGCCGGGCATGACTGGTTCTTTTTGGAACGATCTTCGGGAGAGGCGACGTCGATGGCGTACCAAGCGTGCGCCAGAAAAGGATTTGTGGCGTGGGACCTGAACTACTTGCTTTTGTTTATGTAACTGCCGTCGGGTTTGTCTGTGCGGGTATTCTGGCCAATGTTTATCAGCTTATGGCGCAGCGCCCGGCCGGGTTTCGAGTTACGATACATAGCTGGCCCGGTGTTATTGTGTCTGTGATCATTTGTACATTTGCCGGACCATTTATCATCATGCGGAATGCTTTGAGAGGGCGCCGTCTCGAACATCGCCCTATTGGCTGGTTGTTTGGATCATCCGCTATAGCTAGTGTCTGGAGTGCATGCTCTGGCGTTTTGCTGCTGAACGTTCTATCGGTAGCAGCGAACGCAATGGGCTGATATCTGCATTTGTTTGAAATGTCAGACTCATCTTGGTCCAAGAGCAAATCCAAAACGTCCAGAAAGGTGAGATCTGTGTCCCTTTATCAATTAGGTGAATTCAAGCCCGAAGTTCCTGAAGACGGGGCTTATTGGGTCGCCCCCAATGCAAGTGTAATCGGCAAGGTTATTCTGGGGCAGGACGCCAGTGTCTGGTTCGGGGCTGTCTTGCGCGGGGATAATGAGCCGCTGGTGATCGGCCAGCGAAGCAATATTCAGGAAGGCAGCACCCTGCATACGGATATGGGCGCTCCTTTGACCATTGGCGCTGATTGCACGATCGGTCACAATGTTATTCTTCATGGCTGCACAATCGGAGACAATTCTCTGATCGGCATGGGGGCCGTTGTCCTCAATCATGCAAAAATCGGACGCAATTGCTTGATCGGGGCCAATGCCTTGATCACTGAAGGGAAGGTTATTCCCGATAATTCGCTCGTTATGGGAATGCCGGGCAAAGTGGTGCGTCAGCTGGACGAAGAAGCAATTGAAAATTTGCGCCGTTCCGCAGCCAACTATGTTAAGAACTGGAAGCGGTTCGCTGCCGATTTGAAGCCTGTTTAAGGGCGCACCTTTAGTTCTTTTGCTATGGAAAAGAAAAGGGGCCAGCCGCGGGGACGACTGGCCCGTCCCGATCGCAAATAGACGGGATATGGGGATGCGATCAGGCTTGCAAAGCAAAGTTTGGGTCGAGAAAGAGCCTTCAAGGGCTCTCCCTCACTAGCGAGTGTCAGCAATGGCAGTCCACTGTGATGGATGAAGCGCAGCTTGGCGCTTTATGTAATGATAGGGCGTCTTGTCCCACGGCAGAATGCGTGGGTCCTGATTGTCCAGGATTAGATCGCCTCTATCGGTTCGAACTGTCAGTACGGCATGGCCGTTGCCGTTTCTTTCCTTTACGACAGTAATCAAGAGCGCAGTTGTCGGCCATCCTGCCTTAATGAGCATGCGGCGTTTCAGAAGTGCAAAATCCTCACAGTCCCCGGCAGCTTTTGGATAGGTCCAAAGCTCTTCCGTGCGATATTGCTCTTCGTCAGTCACCGGCTTGATAGACTGGTTCACGTAGCTGTTTATATTTATCAGCGTCGTCCAGCTCTGCTTAGAGAGCTTCACTGCCTGATCAGAGTTGAATGTCACGTTGCATTCTTTTGGATTCTTCTTGCAAAAGTTGACATGGCCGATCGGCGCGGACGTTTGACCGGTTAGGGTCATGAAGGGTGAATAGCTGGCAGCTGCTGCCTCGAATGGTACTGCGAAACAAGCGAAGCTGAAAAAAGCAAATCCCCAAATGCGTTTCTTCATTTTTATCTCCCGTCTTTATTGGAAGATTATTAGAAGTATTCATTTGAGATTTTTCGAATATTTTTGTCGTGAATTTAGTAAAAGAATATGTATATTTGTAATTACTTTGATTTTACTTTTAATTATATTTGATTTTAATTTGATTCAGTTTCAATTATAATTGGATGTAAATTTTCGCGAAATCTAAATCAATTTTCTCTAAAATTTTATATTCTTTAAAAATATATGTAAATCAATAGGTTGTTTGATTTTTGGTGTGGAGGTCTACGGCTGCTTTTGAAATTGGTGATCGTGAAACTGTGCGGGATCGCGCAAAGCGATTACTTGTATATGCCCTTGCGCTGCTCATGCTGGCCGTAAGACCTGCACGGGAGAGGTCAATTTGAGAGCCAAAAAAAATCAAGAATCTGCAAAAAAATTCTTCGTAAATATGCGGATAGCCAGCTCTTTTGTTGCCAAGCGACGAATTCCAGCCGTGAACATTTCTTCGCTCGAAAGAGAAGAACTGAGCCTATTTCGGTGTGTTGTGGTAATGGGAAGCGGCGTTATCGCAGGTTCTGATCAATCTGACTGCTGTCTTGAACCGCGGCAAATTCAACGGCTAGCCCGTCTTCCAGATGACGGACGACACGCGCCCGGATCTTGCCGATCTTGACTTCTTTACCGACGGCTGGTCGTGCGCTGGTTTTCAGCGCCGCGCCAGACAAGGACAAGTCCAGCACGCGGCAGATGTGCTCAGAACCGTCAGCAAGAATGAGCTTGGTTATCGGCTGTTTGGGCTGATGACGTTCATGACGGCGATCTTCTGGCATATCCAGAAGATGTCTGTTGGCGAGCCAGGTGAGTTGGGAGGCGAGCTTGTCTCTTTTTCTTATCGTTGCATCAATGGTGATGGCAAAGCCACCCTCGATTTTGCGCGCGATTTTGCCTTCCACCCGTCCTATATGATCGATATAGGCGATAACTCTCTCGCCAATCTCGCCGCGAATTGGCGTGATCATAGCCGCTCCGCCCGGTGACATGTTGATCACTTGGCAAGGATACTCCGTCTTGTTCTCAAGCATGAAGCGACCAAGCAGGCTCACTTTCACGCGCTGATGGCGACGGCGCTCAGTAATGCGCGGTAGAACAGATTTTTTCGCTACTGCGGACATAAATGACTGCTTTCCTGCCATGGCTGGACAAGAGGACCGGGTTTAGGCCATCCTATTCCTGCCATGGTTAACAAAGCCTTTTGTCAGATAACTTCTCACAGTGCTTATTCAAATATTGCTCAGCTTTGGTTGTATTTCTGTGTATTTCGCTGTGCTTAATCGCGCCGTCCGCCCTCAATAACAGTCAAATGGCCAATTCGGCGCTCTGGCCGAATATGCTCATGACCTACAGCCGGAGGTAGGATGGCGGTTGTTGGGGTGAGACCAAATTTTTTCTGAGGTTTTGGAGCCGTTTCCTGATTGCGCATGAAGGCTGGGCGCTCATCAGGCCATATCAATCGCATTGAGGTAATTGAGAGCTCGCGCACTGGCCAGATGCCAATCCAATATGGCATGTCCGCCGGGCTTGCGGCACCTAACAGGCGGCTTTTGGGATGGCCATAATGGCGAAGAGGCAGCAGAATTGATTCGAAATCCAATTCTTGATTTCTCTCAGTTTTGCCTTTGAAGCCAATAACAGCCGCCGCTTCATCTTCAACAACAGCCGTCAGCAACAGTTTCATGCTGGAAAGGTCTTCAGCACTCCAGAGATCAAAGAAATTCCGGCCCTTGAGTTCGCGACAAAATGAGCCACAAAGGCGGGTGCCTGCCAGACGAAAGGTGAGGCTGGCCTCATCATTATATTCAAGGATGAATGTGTCGCCCAAGATCTGATGAATTTCTGCCGGGTCGATATCGCTGCGCTCGGGGGCTGTCCGTCCGCCTCTCAGGCTATCCCAATATGAAAATAAGTCGCGCGTTACCTGATGTTTCATGTCTAGTCTCAATCTGGAGCAGTTCTGCACCCTTTCTGTCTCAACTTGGTGCATCGCTGGATTTTCTGTTCTTGATTGACTTACTTGAAGCAGGTGGCATGCCAGTTTGTTGGTTCGGTTATGCCGTTGCGCGATTGCATGGGGGCGGGAAAGGTGTCGGAACTGGCATTAAGGTTAACAACGAGTTTCAGTTGCCTCTGAGCGAAAAAGAATGTAAATATGGTGTTAACGGATCCACAGGCATCAATCCGGACTCCTAAAGTTTGATGCCTCGGCTCTTTGAAAGACTTCCTGAAATGTCAGGAAACCAGCCATCCATTTGATCGCCGATCAAGGGGTGGCTTTTTTTTGTGCCGTTGTTTGGCCTTTTGCGTGGATGTTAACGTTCTTTCGCTATCTAGAGGCGATCGGATTGCTTTTATTAGAGTTTCAAGCTTGATGCGGCAGTCTTTTGCCTTATGTCTAGGGCAGAAATTTTTAAGAGAGAAGGATTGCTAAATGGCCCTGCAACCTCGCGGCTCATGGCATATGCCTCCGGGTATGAAGCCTCCCAAAGAGCCAATGTTCAATTTGCCGACATTTGTTTTGGTTCTTGCCGGTATTATGGTTGTCATTCAGGCAGCGCAGTCATTCCTGCTCTCGGGTGAGCAAAGGGAATTTCTTCTTCTCACTTTCGCTTTCCTGCCTATGCGCTATGGTGAAGCTGCCCAGGTCTTCTCGTTTCCCGGTGGGGTTTTCGGTGATATCTGGACCTTTGTTACCTATGCCTTTTTGCATGGTGGATGGATGCATCTCATCCTCAATCTGGTTTGGATGATGATATTCGCAACAGTGATCGTGCGGCGTATCGGTTCCTTCAATTTTGCTCTGTTCTTCATGATTACCGCTGCGGCTGGTGCCTTGGTTCAGTTGGTCATTCACTTTGGCAGCCAAGCTCCTCTGGTTGGTGTATCTGCGGTTCTGTCCGGCGCCATGGCGGCCTCTGCGCGATTTGCCTTTAGTGGCGGAATGGGTGGTTTTTCAGGTCTTCAAGGTCTTAACCGCTATCCTTGCCTGACGCTTGGTCAACTGAGACGAAATAACCAGGCAATGGGATTTTTGCTCATTTGGCTTGTGTTGAACCTTGTGTTTGGCGTGTTCTCCATACTGGGCGGCGGGGCTACCATCGCATGGGAAGCGCATTTGGGCGGCTTTCTTGCCGGATTGCTTGTCTTTCCGTATCTGGATCCATATTCACGCAAACCCAAGCCTCCCAAGAAAGATCCGCCGAAAAAGCGTCCGGATCACCTGAAAGTGATCAAGTAGCGGTTACTCGCCGGATATAGGTTTTCTCGAAGAGGGCAGAAATTCATGCTGATTTCTGCCCTTTTTGTTGCCCTGCTTTATTGATTGATATCAGCTCTGGGGTTCGGGGCTGTTTTGTTATGCTTAAGTCAGGGGGCTTGTGATCTTGCTATGTGCTTCAACATGTCGCACACTTTGTTGTCCATGGACATGCACATGCTTGTGGTTTGCATGCAGTATCACGGGCAAGTCATGTAATTGAGAAACCTTTAAGGAGGGAGACCCGATTTATGACGATTGCCACGATCCTCAATCAAAAAGGCAATGATGTTTTTAAAACAGGGCCGGATACGTCCTTGGCTCAGGTGGTGCAAATGCTGCGCGAAAAAGGTGTAGGCGCAATCTTGATTGCAGAAGGTGACAAGCTATGCGGCATCTTGTCTGAACGCGATATCGTTCGCGCTCTAAGCAAACAGGGGGGCGAAGCGCTGAGCCAGCCTGCCAGTGAATTTATGACCGCTGACGTTATTTCCTGCTCTGAAGATGAGACCATTGTTTCGGTCATGTCTCGCATGACGTCGGGACGTTTTCGTCACATGCCCGTGATGAAAGGCCAGAATATCGTTGGTCTTGTATCCATTGGTGATGTAGTCAAACTTCGCATCGAGGAAAGCGAACGCGAAGCGGAAGACATGCGAGCCTATATTGCGGCAGGATAGGGCTGACAAAGGATAGGCCGGTGAGCGGCCTTTCCTAAGGTCATTGCGATATTGCCGTGCTTTTGGGCGAGGATCAGATTCTATTTCTTGTAGACGTCCTTTGGGTTGAAAAGGGGTTTTTCTTCCCTGAAGGAGAGCTTCGTGTTGCCGTCTTTCATCTCGGCTGCCCGATAGAAGCAGGATTTATAGCCCTGATGGCAATTGGCCGTCGCTCCGCGTGTGCGGACCTTGATCCAGATTGCATCCTGATCGCAGTCAGTCCGTAATTCGATTACGTCCTGAACATTGCCGCTGGTTTCTCCCTTGTGCCAAAGTTCCTGACGCGAGCGGCTCCAATAATGTGCCTCTCGGGTCTCAAGGGTCAGGCGCAGGCTTTCTTCATTCATGTAGGCGAACATCACGACATCGCCGCTGTCGATGTCTGTAACAATGCATGCGATCAGCCCCTTTTCATCGAATTTGGGAAAAAAGTCTGTTCCCAGCTCGATTTCGTCGTTGCTCTTTCCTGCTCGGTTGGAAAAGGGAGATGTCATGGTGACCTCGTATGTGGCGTTGAATGATTGGGCTTGGTGCAACAATTCAAAAGAAAAGGGGCAGATAGCCCCTTACCTTACTGATGTTTTCAAGAGTTGAGCCATGGGGACAATGTGCCAGATCGCGAACATTGCTCCTGTCGTCGTCACCGTCGGCATTCGCCGGTCAGGGTCAAGAATCTGTTCTGTTTCTCGACATCTTCAGCAAATACGCCGGTGAAACGCGTTGTCACGGTGGAGGCACCTCTTTTGCGCACACCACGCATGGTCATGCACATATGTTCTGCCTCGATCAGCAGAGCAATACCGCGAGGAGCCAGTGTTGTTTCGATGGTCTCGATGATCTGTTCGGTGAGGCTCTCTTGCGTTTGCAAGCGGCGGGCAAAGGCGTCGATCAGGCGTGCGAGCTTGGAGAGCCCGACAACACCATTTGACGGATAATAGGCGATGTGTGCCTTGCCGATGAAGGGAACCATGTGGTGCTCGCAGGCAGAAAAGAACTCGACATCCCGCAGAAGAACCATGTCTTCATAGCCGTTGACTTCTTCAAACGTGCGGGCCAGCGGCGCAGCAGGATCTTCCCTGTAGCCACGATAGAGTTCTTCATAGGCCTTGACGACACGTTTGGGGGTATCTATCAGGCCTTCACGATCCGGATTGTCCCCGATCCATCTGATCAAGGTGCGAACTGCTTCTTCGGCTTCCTGACGGGATGGTCGCTCCACAAGCGCCCAATCATCTGTCTGGTTGTCAGGGGTGGCTACGGTATGCAGCTGCTTTTGTTTGTTGTTGTTCAAGGCGTTTTCTTGCCCCTCTTCAGCCTTATCGCCAGCGGCATTGCTGGTGTCGACAATCATATCCATAACAGATTTGTTCGCCTTTCCTATGGATGCATATTGATTAGCAAACCTATCTTTCGGTTGCGTCATCATGCACTTTTTTTTCGATTTGTCAGCAGGAAATCACACTTAGTTGTGTATGTTATATTATAACGTTTCTTTGGAATGATTCCTATGTGCCTCTGCTGCTTTTGTTGTTTTATGTCCTATATAAGCGTTATAGGGATAAATGCGAGTTTTGGATCGGTAATCATGAGCAGAAGAGAGAATTTCCATGCTGGATGATATCTATAACAAGAAAATTCTCGAATTTGCCGGAAATATTCCGCAGCTGGAGAGATTGGAAGCGCCGATGGCTTCTGCCAAGGCACACAGCAAATTGTGTGGTTCCACCGTTGAAGTGGATCTGGTGGTCGAAGAGGGACGGGTCGTTGATTATGGACAAACGGTCAATGCCTGCGCCTTGGGGCAGGCTGCGTCATCGGTGGTGGGGCGGAATATCATAGGATCCGATCTTGAAGAGCTCAGAGAGCTGCGCCAGACCATGCAAAAGATGCTGCGGGAGGAGGGGGCACCCCCGAGCGGGAAATGGGAAGATCTGAAATTTCTTGAACCCGTGAGGAACTATCCTGTCCGGCATGCGTCAACACTTCTGGTTTTTGACGCTGTTGTCGATGCGTTTGAGCAGATTGCAGAGGCAAAATGAAATATATCGCGATTGGCCTCATAAAGCTTTATCAGCTTTTTTTGTCTCCCCTGATTGGCCGGGCGTGTCGTTATCAACCGACTTGTTCGCGCTATACCGAAGAGGCTATAGGCCGGTTTGGCTTCTGGGCAGGCGGGTGGATGGGACTTGCACGCATTATGCGTTGCCATCCATTCGGGCATAGCGGCTTTGATCCTGTGCCAGAAAGGTTGCCTGAAGGCGCTCGGTGGTATAAACCATGGACATATGGTCTTTGGGGTGGCGATCACATTGATCCGTCGACCAAGTTGGGTCCTCGATGATGCGACGCGCTACTCCGTTTACAAAGACCTTTTGATAAATCGCTTAGATGAAACATTCGGGTTTGAACCCGACAGCTTACCTGCGTTGTAGGCAGGAGTTGAGCAGGAGACGATTATGGTCAATCTGACTTTCCCCGACGGATCTGTACGTGAATATGAAAATGGCACCAGTGGCGTTGCTGTCGCTGAGGGCATTTCGAAATCTTTGGCAAAGAAAGCCGTAGCTATGAAGCTGAACGGCGTGTTGGCTGATTTGGCCGACCCAATTGACGAAGATGCAAAGATCGAAATCGTAACGCGCACCGATGATGATGCGCTTGAGTTGATCCGCCACGATGCCGCCCATGTGATGGCTGAAGCCGTGCAGGAATTGTTTCCGGGCACGCAAGTCACCATCGGCCCGGTTATCACTGATGGTTTTTATTATGATTTCGCCCGTGATGAACCGTTCACCACGGAAGAGCTCGAACTTATCGAAAACAAGATGGCCGAGATCATCGACCGCAATGCCCCTTTCACCAAAGAGGTATGGAGCCGCGATGTTGCCAAGAAGCATTTTTCCGATAAGGGTGAGAGCTACAAGGTAGAACTGGTCGACGCAATTCCTGAAGGTGAGAATTTGAAAATTTACCGTCAGGGCGAATGGCTTGACCTGTGTCGTGGGCCGCACATGGTTTCCACTGGCCAGATCGGCAAGGCCTTCAAATTGATGAAGGTTGCCGGTGCTTATTGGCGCGGCGATTCTAACAATGCGATGCTGAGCCGAATTTACGGCACCGCTTGGGCGAACGAGAAAGACCTCAAGGCTCATTTGACGCGCCTTGAAGAAGCAGAAAAGCGCGACCATCGCAAACTTGGCCGTGAAATGGACTTGTTCCATTTCCAGGAAGAAGCTCCAGGCTCTGTGTTCTGGCATGACAAGGGCTGGACTTTGTTCCAGAGCCTGATCACCTATATGCGTCGTCGTCAGAAGAGCTGGGACTATAAAGAAGTCAACAGCCCTGACATGATGGAGCGGACCCTTTGGGAGCAATCCGGTCACTGGGAAAAGTTTGGTGAAAACATGTTCACCACGCAAACCCCGGATGAACGCATTTTCTGCTGCAAACCGATGAACTGTCCGGGTCATGTGCAGATCTTCAAGAATGGCTTGAAGTCCTATCGTGATCTGCCGCTCAAACTCGCTGAGTTCGGCAAGGTGCATCGTTATGAACCGTCAGGTGCTCTGCATGGCATGATGCGTGTGCGTTCCTTCACGCAGGATGATGCGCATGTCTTCTGTGCCGAGGATCAGATTACCCAGGTTTGCGTTGACCTGCATCAGCAGATCATGTCGATCTATCATGACTTCGGCTTCACCGACATTCGCGTGAAGTTCTCTGACCGTCCTGAAAAGCGCGTTGGTTCAGATGCGGTTTGGGATGCGGCCGAGAATGCCCTGAAGACGGCAATCGATGCTGCCGGTCAGGAATGGACCCTGAACCCGGGTGAAGGTGCTTTCTATGGCCCGAAACTGGAATATGTTCTGCGTGACGCAATCGGTCGTGACTGGCAGTGTGGTACGGTTCAGGTTGACCTCAACCTGCCGGGACGCCTCGGTGCCTTCTATATCGATACCGACGGCAACAAGGTGCATCCGGTGATGATCCACCGTGCCCTGTTTGGGTCGCTGGAACGCTTTACCGGTATTCTGATCGAGCATTATGCCGGGCACTTCCCGCTCTGGCTGGCTCCGTTGCAAGTTGTCGTTGCTACGATCACTTCTGAAGCGGACGACTATGCCAAAGAGGTTGCTGCCAAACTGACCAAGGCTGGCCTTAATGTTGAGACCGATCTCAGAAATGAGAAGATCAACTACAAGGTCCGCGAACACTCGTTGGCCAAGGTTCCGGCGTTGCTGGTTTGCGGTAAGAAGGAAGCCGAAGAGCAGAGCGTTTCTATCCGTCGCCTTGGCTCCAAGCACCAGACCTCCATGTCACTGGATGAAGCAATTGCATCGCTCGTTGATGAAGCAATTGCTCCGGATATCCGTCGTGCAATGGAAGCTGACAAGGCGGTTGCTGCTGAATAGTTTTTCTGCAGTCGATGCGTTTGGAAAGGCGGTGCCGGATAGGTGCCGCCTTTTCTGTTTGGGGCTGCTGCCAATATCGGAAGCAAAAACTCACTTGAGAAATTGATTCAAGTGAGGGGTTCGAAATTGGTTTAACTGACCGGTGTTTCTTGAGTCTCTTCAGTTGGTTGCTCGGGATTTGTGAAAGACTGATTCATCTGGATATTGGAGCGCCTTGGGGCAATCTCTCATTCTTGCTGGAGTATGGTGCAGGGATGAATGTCTTTTAATGGACCTAGGGATAGCTGGTCGCAGTTGCGCTCTCTGGTGTGCCATTTTGCTTTGGTTGCAAGGCCAGCAAGGGGGACTGTGATGTGCTGGGCTCTGGTCGACTGGGCAAGATGAGCAAAGGCATATTGAAGGCTATAGGCGCGAGTCTCAAAGGAGTAGAGATGATAGCCTTCTTTGGTGAAGATCAGGGCATCAAGGCAGCAGGCCGGATCGTAGTGATAGCTGATGCGGCAAGTAACATCGAGTCCGTCAAACTCGGCGTCAAATGCGAGGCTGGTGGTATGGCTTGGTTCGCCCCATTTGTCGCCGCGGATCGGGCCGGGCGGTGAATGTGGGTCAAAGCGTAGCCAGGGGAAAGCCAGAAGCTTGAGCCGATACCAGATGTTTTCCGTCTCAGGCAATGCAATTATTTGAGGCTTCCGTGTTGGCTTGCTCGCATCTGACGTGCTGATAATGAAACGTTCCTTCAGTCCTGGTGGCTACTGAATGTCCGGCTAAGAAAAATATCTATTGGGCGCTGGCGAGCACTTCGATTTCACGGTTCAGACCTGGGGTCACAGAGAAGTCCCTGTTGTAGACTTCGTTGCCCTGTTTGGCGATGGCCGTATAGTCGCCTGCTGCGAGGGCCAGCGTCGGGAAAGCTCCAATAGCGCGCTTGACCACATCGCCACCCGGTGTGAACACGGTCCAGATCGTGTTGGCCAATGCTTCCCCGCCGGGCTCGGAAACCAGCCTTAATGTGATCTTGGCCGCATTGTGGATCATCGTCACATTGATCAATTTTCCTTCGGTGATCTCCACATCTCCGCGCACTCTGGCGTTGGCGGAGCCATAATTTGAGACCACATGATAGGTGCCTTCGCTCAGTCTTACGACATGGTTTGGTTTGACATTCTTGACCAGCATGCTGTGTGACGCCGCATCAGTATCCCCGCTTGTGTAGATGTCAAAGTTCAGGATGTTGTTGTCAAGTGCAACGTCGCCTGTTGCGACAGCGTTGAGGCGCATGGCTCCGGCGTGCATGCTGAAGCTTTCGCTGTAGTCGCCAGCTCTGGGCAGTACCACGCGTTTGGTCAGGTTGGCATAGCCATAGCCTGCGTAAACGACGTAGCTTCCCGGCTCCAGATCGATATCCAGAGTACCTCCGTCCACATTGTGCAGCATGCGCAGGTGGCCATCTTTGTCCTTCTCATTGCTGAAAATACGCCAGTTCATGCCGCGCTGCAAAATTTGTCCTTCATCGGACAGGAGGGCGAAAAGCTGAAGATGAGCAATGCCGCCGGGCTGAATTTCTGGTTCTTCTGGTGCTTCGGGTACAGACGGTTCAATGGTTGGCTGCGTCAGGGCGTCTTCAACGGATGGAGCGTTTGCATCCAGTGGCGATTCTGCCGGGCTGGCCGTTTCGGTGGCTTCCAGCTGTTCTGTCGACTCTGATGATGAACCCGGGGCAATTTGGCCGGGGGCAGGGGGTGTTGTGGCAGCCTCGGACGGGGATTGCTCTGCTCCGGATTTTAACGGAGAGGGGGATGGAAGAGGAAGTGTCTCAGGCAGCTTTAAATAGGATGGCGCTTGGCGTGGCGCACTATTTTGCATCACTGTTCCCAGATCAAGCGGAGCTGCGCTCGTTTGGGCCTGTGCGGAATTGAGCGGTATGAATCCCAAGAGAAAAGAGAAACAAAGGCCGAGAAAAAGCTCAAGCATCGAATGGCCGGTTTGGTTCATACGTTTCACTGATCCATCCTCAGGTTGCGCGAAAAAGACTGTCGCAATGAGACTCAATCTCTGCTGAGGCAACTATGTAGCATTTGCGAGCAGCTAATCAAATCCAAAACCATGGTAATTTAAGGGCGAGGCTCAAATAAGTAGAGTTGATTTTTAGCGACTTTTCCTTCTGCTGCAATTGCTGCTTTGTCGCATATTGTCTGTTTTGTGGAGTGGCTGTTAAGAAAATTAGTTACCCATCGGTGTCCTGTGCTTGATAACAAAGAGTGGCAATTTTGCTGTTCAATGGGGTGAGCCCTCTTTTTGAGTTTCTGATTCAACTTGTTGAGAAAATGATTCATCTTCTTTTGATTTTGATTCAAGGAATTTTATTAATCTATTGAAATGTAGTACATATTCTTAAAAATGACTTTATTCTCTGCTTAGTTTTGGCAAGCCGCTTATCGTGGATGTAGCAATATGGTTGCGCGAAATTGGAACGGCTGATTGAAATTTTTTGGTTCCATAATCATGTGGTCTTGGGTGGTGAAATCTTTACTTCTGAAATTACACATTAATGAACTGTTAACTATTTATCGCAAGAATGGTTAACTGAAATTAACTAGTCTGAGTCTGCAGAAGAACGAGGAAGCGATTTGTCTTCTTCAAGCTGATGCGATATGTCGCCCTGGAGAAACCGTTGGCTAGCTCAGTATCATTCAACAACTCGGTCAAATTTCAGGCTGCCTTTGAAGAGGCTAGCCGGACGACTGGTGCTGATTTCAGTTTTCTGTTGAACACTGCCAGACGCGAGAGCAATTTGAATGCTGATGCCAAAGCTCCGACTTCATCTGCGACGGGGCTCTTTCAGTTTGTCGAGCAGACTTGGCTTGAGACGATGAAAGAATCAGGCCCGCAGTTGGGTTATGGCAATGTCGCGGCTCAAATCTCCCAGTCTGGTGATAAATATTATGTGCGCGACCCTGAAGTGCGGCAACAGATTCTGGACATGCGGAACGATCCGAAGGTCTCAGCATTGATGGCTGGCGCTTATGCCCAGAGCAATAAAGAGCAGCTAACAGAAGCTTTGGATCGGTCACCAACGCAGGGCGAGCTGTATGCCGCGCATTTTCTTGGAGCCAACGGTGGAAGCAAGCTTATTTCCCTGAAGGAAAATGCACCCAATACATCTGCTGCAGATGTTTTCCCTGCGCAGGCGGAAGCAAACAAAAATATCTTTTTCGACCGGCAGGGTAACGCCAAGAGCGTGTCAGAGGTCTATCAGGATCTGGTTTCGACGGCATCTTCGGATGCTTCCGGCGAGACTGAGGATAAGAAAACACTTTTGGGTATGTTGGGTCTTGGCAATTTGTTCAGTGCCAAAGAAAATACCAAGCGCCTGCAGTTGACGCGCAGTCCCGAGGTGCCAGCAATTCAGGCTCAGCATGTGGTGGATCTACAGCAGGCTAAATCGGATACTTCTGTTGTCAGCGACAGTCAGGAGTCTCTGGAGGCCTTTTTCTCTCAACCTTTGCAGCGGGCGTTGCCATCACGCTATGGATTGAGCTATTTGCCTCAGAATGGAGTATCGTCAGATGTCCGCTCCTCTCGTTATGCGACCGAGGGGGATGGCTCGTCTGGTGTGAATGAAGCCGATGCGAATGTGATTAGAAATCGTGTCTACTCGCAGTTTGAAGATACCGTCAATACGGCAGAGAGCACAGAAGAAACCGTCAATGCGCTGCCTCGACGTAAACCTGCTGCGTCTTCTTCATCAACGTCAGGCGATGTTTATCTGAATGCTCTTGGAGGGGCTTTGCCAAAAGCAAAGCCTTCGTCGTCATCGACTTCATCGGTCTCCACAACAAGCAATCCTCTGGATTTGAGCCGGCATGAGACAACGCAAAATGGCGGGCCTCAGCGGTTCGGAGCTATGGATCTCAGTGCCTTTTTAGACGATGCTGTTTTCTCCTCGCGCAACAAGGGCTGAAGCTCTTGGGGTTTCGCTTTATGCCGGTTGCATTTTCCAATTTATGGTGAACTGATCGTTAACAGTTCTTGGTCCAGAATGACTGCAAGCGTATGGGCTTTACGGCTCATTCATTCAGTTTGCGTTTAGGCTCCGGGTTGGTTCGCTTTTGCGAGTGGGCCATTGGGGCAAGGACTAGTCATAATGATCGTTGCGAAGTTTCTCTCATGGATAGAGACCGCGCCTGTAGATCGCCGCGCTGAAGCGACGAGCGCACTAGCGCGTGCCTATCTTTATTCTCCTCTTGAAGTGGAGGAAAAAGAGGCTGCGGAGACAGCGCTGACGATCTTGCTTGATGATCCATCTCCGATCGTTCGTGAAGCTTTGGCGCAAGCTTTGAAGCAATCACCTTATGCGCCGAGATCTGTGATTCTATCTCTGGCGCAAGATGTCGAGGCTGTTGCCGTGCCGGTCATTCGCAGCTCGCCGATTTTGCTGGACTCGGAACTGGTCGATATTGTTGCCGATCAGGGAACCATGATCCAATGCGCTGTTGCTTCTCGGCCATCGGTTAGTCCCGCTCTTTGTGCTGCCATGTCCGAGGTCGCCGGGGAAGAGGCTGTTTGTGTGATGCTGGACAATCCCGGCGCGCAAATTGCTGTTTTCAGTCTTCGGAGATTGGCCGAGAGATTCGGTCGCATTCCGTCTGTCAGAAACAAGCTTCTCTCGCTTGAGGGATTGCCGATTGATATCCGCCAGATCCTTATTGTTCAACTGGGTGACGCCTTGCAGCAATTGTCGCTGGTTCAGTCCTTTGTCAGTTCCGAGCGGCGCTCCTCGCTGGTCAAGGATGCTTGCGACAAGGCTACGGTCAATCTGGCGGCATGCTGCACCCGCGGAGAGGAGCTGGATGCTTTGGTCCAGCATCTTCGGATTTCCGGACAGCTGACTGCAGACCTTCTTATTCGCAGCCTATGCATGGGCAACGTCGAGATGTTTGTTGCAGCCTTGATATGCCTTACGAAGCTAAGCGAAAAGCGCGTCAGGGCTTGCGTATCGGATCCGTCCGAAACTCTGGTGCGGGCTCTTTGCAAAAAAGCGGAAATTTCAGAGCGGGTTGCTCCGGTGATTCTATCTGCTCTTGTTGCTTATCGAGATCTTTCTGAAGATTTGCATGGAGAAGTGCCTGGAACCCGGTTCGGCTGCAAGATGGTGGAACGCATTCTGGGCGAATATAACTATTTTGCGGAAGACGAGCTGGATGACCTGCTGGCACTTTTGCGCAGATTTGCAACGCAGATTGCGCGTGACGAAGCCCGAACCCTAAGTGAGCGGATCAAGCGGGTTTCTGCTGCCTAGGAATGGCGGACTTCAGAAATTTCGACTTTATGGGTGCCAGACCGAAAAGGGCTTCTTGTCTGGCCCAAAGGACAAGAGGACGTTTGTAAGGGCAGAAGAGATCTAGTTGTCGTTCTCTGCTGTTTCCGGCGCATATTTATCCAGATATTCAGTAGCGAGGCTGGTCAGCTCTTCAACAAGCTGTTTACCGATGACGTTGTCCTCGGCGCGAGCATCTTCCTTGACTACAGCAACAATCGCCTGAACATGCTTTTCCAGAAGCTCTACGGGCAATATGGCGGGATCTTCGATTCTTTCGAATATTTCGCACATTGAGCCAGCGATGAAGCCAGCCAGAGGAAATCCCATGGTGTGGGCTTGCCCCTTGATGTCGTGGCAAGAACGGAACAGATTGTCGCGGTTTTCAGTTTTGAGACCGTTCTTTTTGGCCTGCTCCCAGCCATACTGAAGCTTAACAACCTCGTCTCGCATCCAATTCCCAAAATTCAAGGACAGGCGTTGCATGGCTTCTTCAGCCTTGGCTACAGGATCAAATCCGCTACCGTTGGGTAGCACCTTGATCTTTTTCCTCAAGTCGACCTTGGGCTTGATAATCTCGTAGTCGGCCATAAGATGAGTCCTTCGGGGTTAGTGCCTTGTCGGGGGTTAAGTATAATAGCACCTTGGATGATCAACTAGCCTTTTTTTGGGCATCTGCTTTAGAAGAGGCGCGTCGCTCGGCTCCTTTATATAAGGGATTGCTGAAACGCCTGCGGTCCGGACCGTAAAATCCTCCCGCTTTGATGAAATTGCGCGGGTTGACAACGCAGTTTGCTACCCTTGCGTAAAGTGCATTCGCTGAGATCGGTTTGCAAAGAAATTCGGTAACCCCAGCATCGCGCGCTTCCAAAACTTTTCTTTTCTCCGAATGTCCGGTCAGCATGATTATCGGAATAGTGGGGTTGGATGATGAGTCCGGATTGCGCATCATTCTCGTCAATTCGATGCCACTGAAGATTGGCATGTACCAGTCGGCAATGACAATGTCTGGCGATGTGGTCTGAAACAACTCAAGGCCTGCGGCGCCGTCTTCGGCTTCGGTTACTTCCCTTGCTCCGAAGCTGTGAATGAGTGTTCTTATCACTCTGCGCATATGGGCGTTGTCTTCCACAATTAAAAAACGCAATTGTGAGAGGTCCACCTTGATCATCTAATCGTGCCCCTGTTCGGTGATCTCTTGCTACTCACCGCACTTTACCGAATTCGCAAAATCAGTATTGATTGTAACGTTAGACGGTTAAAGACACTTAAATATTGAATTATCGGAATGTAGTCCCGTATAGCTCGCAAAATTCAAGGTTGAACATGTGTTTTGGTTGTCGAGAATGGGCGTTTGATTGGGCTTTATCTTCAGTAACGGAATTGCTCGGTCAGTATCCGCTCTGCCCATCCATGTTCCGGGTCGAACATGATTTTACATGATTTTTCCTGACTTTCGGAAATCTCAACTTCCTGCACTGAACGGATTTCCTTGTGATCGGCAACTGCGCTCAGCGGTCGCTTTTGCGGCTCCTTGACGATCAGTTTGACTTTGGCCACGTTTGGCAAAAGTGCTCCGCGCCAATGGCGAGGGCGAAATGGGCTGATCGGGGTGAGCGCCAGAAGAGGGGAGTCAATCGGCAAAATCGGGCCATGGACGGATAGATTATAGGCAGTGCTGCCAACCGGGGTTGCTACCAGAGCTCCATCGCAAATCAGTTCTTCCATCCGTATTTTGCCGTCGATGCGGATTTCGAGCTTGGCGGCCTGGGCTGTTTGCCGGAAGACTGAAATTTCGTTGATCGCCATGGCTTGATGGACGGTGCCGTCTGCCGTTAAGGCTCGCATGTCCAAAGGGCGAATTTCTGAAATTTCCGCATTTTCCAGCCTCTCGACCAGACCTTCTTCCAAATATTCGTTCATCAGGAAACCGATTGATCCGCAGTTCATGCCGTAAATCGGAATCTGGCTATTCATATAGCCATGCAGTGTTTGAAGCATCAGTCCATCGCCCCCCAGGGCAACAATGACTTCCGCTTCAGAAGGGTCTACCGATCCGAAAAGACGGGTAAGCCGCTCGTAAGCCTCTTGCGATTCTTCTGTTCCGCTTGAAATAAAGGCGATTTTCTGAAAAGCCCGTGACATCTGCATTTTCCGTTTTTGTTCGAAGTCTCGGTTTCCCGTTTGGCTCGGGATGGAAAAACAATACTGTTTTCAGCGGGATGGCCTGAAACAGAATTGGCGAATAAAATATCTAATGCCCACTGGACGTGGTAATAAACACGTCACGCACCATTGCAGTAGCATGGATATAGATATTTTCCAAACAACACCAGAGGATATCCGATATCCAAAGAGGGGATACCTTTCTATATCCGGCCAGGCAATTTAGCATCGATATCATCTTAACTGCTTGAGTTATATGCTTTTCTTGGACCGTTCATATTTGAGATTTTTTATTGAGCAAGCCAAGGCATTTTTAATTTTAGGGCCAAGACTGAAGTTTCAAACAGCCTGAAAGACCTATCGGGGAAGTTGTCGTTGCGTCATCTGCCCCTGTCCTCGTGATTTCTTACGGGGTATGTGTTCAACCTTCCTTTGACGGGCATTGTGCTAACGGCAGAGCTTGCAAGATTTACCGCGTTGGCGCACAACATGATCATCCATTTTTAGTTTATCGATTGGAATAAGGCATGACAGACCGCCATGAATTGGTTTCTCGCAAAACACTTTACTCAATGGAAAAGGGGTCGATTGACCAAATAGAAGTTCGTACGCTTCACGATGATGGGCGCGAGCATGTTATTTCGGAGCCTGTTTGGGCTGATAGGGATTCTGTTGCGGTCTTGCCTTATGATGACGCCAACGGAACGGTGTTGCTTGTGCGTCAGATGCGCACGGCGGTATTTGTCCGTGATCAGGACGAGATTTACGAAGCGTGCGCTGGCGGCATAGAGTTATCCGATGTTTCGGTAGAAGAGGCTTGCAGGCGGGAGGCAAGCGAAGAGCTGGGAGTGCAGTTGGGTGAGCTGGAACTCGTTGCGCAGGTGTTTATCAATCCCGCCAGAATGGTAGAGAAAGCCAATCTGTTTCTTGCTCATTATGGTAAAGGTCAGCAGCGTCCCGAAAATCGCCAGCAAGACGAAGATGAAGATATCGATGTGGTTGAAGTGACACTTGAAACTTTGGCAAGCTGGCTCAGAGACGGTAAAATTCGCTGCCCACGTTTGCTTATCTTGACACAGGCTTTACTATCCAAACGAACTATTTCGGCTTAAGTGGAATTATTATCGCTCTGTATATCCGTAAAAATTACAATTTTAGGGTTGCAATGTTATGTTAGTGCAAATCAGATGACGGAAAACAGAAAATTTATTTCTGTGTCTGGCGTCAATTTGATTATTTTGTTCTAAATAGAGTGAATAATTCTCAATAGGTGATTGCTTTTCTCTTCAGATTGTATTCGACTTTTCCTCGTGCTGTTTGCGGGGGGCACAGGGGGACCTGGCCGGTTGTGCAAACGTATGGCTAAGCAATATGTGTCCACCAATTGGCGAGACGCATTTCTTTTGCCTGCATATTTAAATGATAAATTATGAGAGGGATTCAAATAATGAAGCTGCTTACCAAAGCTCTGGCTGCTACCGCGCTCGCAGCCGTTCTGTCGACGACAGCTCAGGCGAAGACACTGGTATACTGCTCTGAGGGGAGCCCTGAAGGTTTCACTCCTGCACTTTACACTGCAGGCACGACCTTTGATGCGTCTTCCCATACCATTTATAACAAACTCGTTGAGTTTGAACGTGGTAGCACCAATGTAGTCCCCGGATTGGCTGAGAGCTGGGATGTTTCCGAAGATGGTCTGGAATATACTTTCCATCTGCGCAAGGGCGTGAAATTCCACACGACCAAAGACTTTACTCCAAGCCGCGATTTCAATGCTGACGACGTGATCTTCTCGTTCATGCGCCAGAAGGATCCAAATCATCCTTTCAACAAGGTATCTGGCGGCACCTACGAATATTTCGGTGGCATGTCTATGGACAGCCTGATCAAGGACATCGTCAAAGTTGATGATTACACCGTCAAATTCGTTTTGAGCCAGGTTGAAGCTCCATTCATCGCCAACATGGCCATGGACTTTGCTTCTATCGCTTCTGCAGAATATGCAGCTCAGGTCGAGAAAACCGGCAATCTGGATATGTTTGACCAGAATCCTGTCGGCACCGGTCCTTTCCAGCTGGTTGCTTATCAGAAAGACGCTGTCATTCGTTACAAAGCTTTTCCTGATTACTGGGGTGGCAAAGCTGCTATCGACGACCTGATCTTCGCAATTACACCGGACGCATCTGTTCGTTATCAGAAGCTGAAGGCTGGCGAATGCGATGTGATGCCTTATCCGAACCCTGCTGATATTGAAGCCATGAAGGCTGACCCGAACATCAACATGATGGAACAGGCTGGTCTGAACGTTGGCTATCTGGCTTATAACAACCAGAAAGACAAGTTCAAGGACGTGCGCGTTCGCAAAGCCCTGAACATGGCTATCAACAAGAAAGCAATTCTGGATGCAGTATTCCAGGGTGCCGGTCAGGTTGCAAAGAACCCAATTCCGCCGACCATGTGGTCTTACAACGACAAAGTTGTTGACGATCCATATGATCCGGAAGCTGCCAAGAAGCTGCTTGAAGAAGCCGGCGTTTCTGGCATGAAAACCAACATCTGGGCAATGCCTGTTCAGCGTCCGTACAACCCGAATGCTCGTCGTATGGCTGAGCTGATTCAGGCTGACTGGAAAGCCATTGGCGTTGATGCCGATATCGTTTCCTACGAATGGGGCGAATATCTGAAACGCTCTTCAGCTGGCGAACATGACACCGTTCTGCTGGGCTGGACTGGTGATAACGGCGACCCGGACAACTTCATGTATGTTCTGCTTGGTTGCGATGCTGTTGAATCCGGCGCAAACCGCGCAAAATGGTGCAATGAAGAGTTCAACGATCTGCTGGTTAAAGCAAAGCAGACCACCGATGTTGCTGAACGCACAAAGCTTTATGAAGAAGCACAGGTTGTCTTCAAACGTGAAGCTCCTTGGGCAACCATTGCTCACTCGGTTGTCTTCATGCCGATCAGCACCAAAGTTAAAAACTACAAAATCGATCCATTTGGCGGTCACATCTTCTACGGTGTGGATATCGACAAATAATATGGGGTCAGGTGAAGGCGGGATTTCCTGCCTTCACCCTTTTTATATCAAGTCTATGGAATTTTTTTAATTGGTCCGCTAAAAGACGACTTGAATAACTTGCCTCTCGACAAAAATATTCGGATTTTTCCGAGTGAATACAAGATAAGAGATGTGCAAGATGGCTGCTAAACTGACAGGGAAGGGGACAAGACCTTCTCTCAACCGGGCTGGCAATATCAATGTTTGGTTTTATCCTGCGTCGAGTTGGAATGCTGATTCCGACTTTTATCGGCGTGACGCTTGTTGCGTTTTTCTTTATCCGGCTTTTGCCGGGTGACCCGATCTTGTTGCTTGCGGGCGAGCGCGGTATTTCTGCTGCGCGCTATGCTGAGCTGCAACATTCTTTCGGTTTCGACAAACCGGTGCTTATCCAGTATTTCAATTATCTCATGGGGTTGTTCCATGGGGACTTCGGCATGTCCATGGTTACGCGCCGTCCGGTCTGGGACGAGTTTTTCGCGCTGTTTCCTGCGACCCTTGAATTGTCCTTTGTGGCAATCATCATTGCTGTCGTTGTCGGCATTCCTGCCGGGGTAATTGCTGCGGTCAAGCGCGGTTCCTTCTTTGACTATTCGGTCATGACTGGTGCGCTGGTCGGTTATTCCATGCCGATTTTCTGGTGGGCCTTGCTGGCGATTATCGTCTTTTCCGGTTGGCTTGAATGGACACCAGTTTCGGGGCGCATCTCGGTGATGTATTTCTTCGAGCCCGTTACCGGCTTCATGCTGATTGACTCCCTGTTGTCCGATCAGGCCGGGGCGTTCGAATCTACCTTCTCTCATCTTGTTCTCCCCTCGATCGTTCTCGCAACGATTCCCATGGCCGTGATTGCGCGTCAGACGCGCTCGGCCATGCTGGAAGTTCTGGGGGAAGACTATGTTCGTACGGCCCGGGCTAAAGGGCTGACGCGCTATCGCGTTGTTGGCATGCATGCTTTACGGAATGCGCTCATTCCGGTGGTAACGACAATCGGCCTTCAGGTTGGCGTGCTTTTGGCAGGTGCCATCCTGACCGAGACGATTTTCTCCTGGCCGGGTATTGGCAAATGGATGGTCGATAGTATTTCTCGTCGCGACTATCAGGTGGTTCAAGGTGGCCTTCTGATGATTGCCGTTATGGTCATGATGGTCAATCTGGTGGTTGATCTGCTCTATGGCCTAATCAATCCAAGAATTCGGCATCGTTAGGAGAGAGCAAATGACTGATACCACTCAACTTATTGAGAAAGCATCTCGCCAGTCTACCAAAGCCGTGCTTAAGGAATTCTGGTTCTATTTCAGTGACAACCGCGGTGCCGTGATTGGCTTGTTCGTGTTTCTTGCGCTGGTGCTTTTGGCTCTGTTTGCGCCTTACCTCGCTCCGCATGATGCAACCATGCAATATCGCGATGCTCTTCTCTTGCCGCCAGCATGGGTGGATGGGGGGCAAAGCTCCTTCTTTCTGGGAACCGATGCTGTTGGACGCGATATCCTGTCTCGTCTGATCATAGGGTCGCGTTTCTCGCTCTTTGTTGGCATTGTCGTTGTTGTCATTGCTCTGGTTGGCGGGATTATTCTGGGTGTCCTCGCTGGCTACTATGGTGGCACGATTGATACGATCGTCATGCGTATCATGGACATCATTCTGGCTTTTCCGAGCTTGCTTCTCGCATTGGTCATGGTGGCCCTGTTGGGGCCGGGATTGCTCAATGCAATGATCGCGATCGCGATCGTTTATCAGCCTCACTTTGTACGCTTGACACGTGCTGCTGTGATGGCCGAGCGTGAGCGGGAATATGTGGTCGCTGCCAAGGTGTCCGGCGCCAGTTCCCTTCGGCTGATGTTCCTGACTATTCTACCCAACTGCACGGCACCATTGATCGTTCAAGCGACCCTGTCTTTCTCCAGCGCTATTCTCGATATTGCTGCGCTTGGCTTTCTGGGCATGGGTGCTCAGCCGCCGACCCCGGAATGGGGAACCATGCTGGCTGAAGCGCGCGAATTCATCTTGCGTGCCTGGTGGGTTGTGACCTTCCCCGGTGTATCCATTCTGGTTACCGTGCTGGCAATCAACCTTATCGGCGACGGTCTGCGCGATGCGCTCGATCCAAAACTGAAGCGGTCATAGGGAGATTGACAATATGAGTTTGTTGGAAATCAGAAATCTGACCGTGGAATTTGATACCGCTGCGGGGCCTTTTCAGGCTCTCAAGGGTGTTGATTATACGGTTGAAAAGGGTGAAGTGCTGGCGATTGTTGGCGAGTCCGGCTCGGGTAAGTCTGTTGCCATGCTCGCGACCATGGGATTGTTGCCCGATAGTGCTACGGTGAATGCCGATGTCATGATGTTTGATGGCAGGGACCTTAAAACCGTAACCGCAAAGGAGCGTCGGTCCATTATTGGCAAAGACATTTCGATGATCTTTCAGGAACCGATTGCAAGCCTCAATCCATGCTTCACAGTGGGCTTCCAGATTGGGGAAGTGCTGAAGACGCATCTTGATCTGCATGGCAAGGGCGTCAAGAAGCGGACAATCGAATTGCTCGAAGCGGTTGGCATTCCAACCCCTGAAAAGCGCTTGTCCAGTTTCCCCCATCAAATGTCCGGTGGGCAATGCCAGCGCGTGATGATCGCCATGGCAATCGCTTGTCAACCGCAGCTTTTGATTGCCGATGAGCCGACAACGGCTCTTGATGTGACCATCCAGAAGCAGATTCTGGATTTGCTCATGAGCATTCAGGCTGAGCGTCAAATGGGGCTGATTATGATCACCCACGATATGGGTGTGGTTGCAGAAACCGCTGACAGGGTCGTCGTGCAGTATAACGGCGAACAAATGGAAGAAGCCGGTGTTCTTGAGCTGTTTGAAGCTCCGAAACATCCTTACACCCGAGCTCTTCTTTCTGCTCTGCCTGAAAGGGCCGAGGGGGATCGCCTGCCGACTGTCAGTGATTTTGCATCGTCCTTTAGCAAAGAGGTTAGTCCAGCATCATGAGTGATAATAAGGAAATAATTCTTAGCGCTCGCGGGATCACCCGGGACTATGTCTCTGCTGGTGGCTTGTTTGGCAAAACCGAGACCGTACGCGCGCTCAAGGGGATCGATTTCGATCTTTATCGCGGTGAGACCCTTGCTCTGGTCGGGGAATCGGGATGTGGCAAGTCAACGCTGGCTCGCATTCTTACCCTCATCGATGCGCAGACGTCCGGTGAGCTGATCATTCGCGGGAATCCGATCAATATCGCCAAGAAGAAGGTGACCACTGAAATGCGGCGCCGGATTCAGATCGTGTTCCAGAATCCTTATGGCTCGCTGAACCCGCGCCAGAAGGTGGGGGCTGTTCTTGAAGAGCCGCTCAAGATCAATAATCCCGAGATGCCTGCTCAGGAGCGGCGCGATCGGGCTATGGACATGTTGCTCAAGGTGGGATTGAAGCCGGAGCATTTCGGGCGCTATCCGCATATGTTCTCTGGTGGTCAGCGCCAGCGTATCGCCATTGGGCGGGCCTTGATGCTCAATCCGCGCATGCTTGTGCTGGACGAGCCTGTCTCCGCTCTCGATTTGTCCATTCAGGCGCAAATCCTCAACTTGCTCAAGGACTTGCAAGAAGAGTTCAATCTCTCCTACCTGTTCATCTCCCATGACCTTTCTGTGGTGAAATATTTCGCGGATCGGGTGATGGTGATGTATTTCGGTGAGATCGTGGAAAGCAATACGCGCGATGAAATCTTTGCCAATCCGCAGCATGACTATACCAAAACGCTGTTGGCTGCGACGCCGAAGACGAGTATCGAATCCATTCGCGCTCGCGTGAATGCCCATAAGCAGACCGCTTGAGAAGGCCGTTTTCGCACGTTTATTCCAGCCCGTCGGGAGATTTTCCGGCGGGCTTTTCTATTACGGGCAATCACTTCTTTTCCAGATGAACTGAGTTTAACTTGCTGTTGGCCGATCGTCCCAATATGGTTTTACCCGTATAGAACGAATGGGGAGACGCTTGCATGTATCTGGTGATGAATAGATTTCGCGTGAAGGTCGGGTTTGAAGAAGCCTTTGAGGATGTCTGGCGTTCACGGGAGAGCAAATTGCTTGAGCGCGATGGCTTTGTGCGTTTTGATCTTCTGAAAGGGGAGGAAAGCGACGGTTTTGTGCTGTTTGCCTCCCACGCTCTTTGGCGGGATAAAGAGGCGTTTGTTGACTGGACCAAATCCCAGCAGTTTCGTTCGGCACACGGCAAACCCAAGAATGAGAGAACGGTCGATTATGCAGGCCCTCCGGTGCTCGAATGCTTCGAGCTGATCGACGATCTAACGATTGTTGCTCCGGCTTAAGGCGTGAGGTTTAATCCCCAAGCCTAGCCCATATAGGCTTTAAGGGCGTCGGACGGGTTGGCGAAGAGTTCGGCGCTTGGGCCCTTCTGAACAATCTTTCCCTCTTGCACGAGGGCAGTCTGATCTGCTGCAAGCTGCGCATCTTCGGGGTGGTGGGTCACCATGATGATGGTCTGATTGTTCTTTTTCGCCAATGCGCTGACCAGATTGAGCATGTCTTTTCGCAAGGCAGGGCCAAGAGCTGCAAAGGGTTCATCAAGCAATAGCACAGGGCGTTTGCGCAGGATCGCTCTGGCAAGGCTGGCGCGCTGGCGCTGACCTCCGGAAAGCGCGCGGGGCAGGCGATCGCCCATGCCAGCAAGTTCCACTTGTTCCAACGCTTCATGCACGGTTTGCCACTGTTGTTTGTCAAGCTTCAGCGAAGGATTGATGCCAAGCGCCACATTCTCGGCTACGCTCATGTGGTTGAAGAGATTATGGTCCTGAAACAGCATTGAAACAGGCCGTTCAGCCGGAGATAAATTGGCCATGTCTTTGCCATCTATGAAAAGCTGTCCCTTGCCGTGAGGCAGAAAACCGGCAATGGCATTGAGAATTGTGCTTTTGCCCGCGCCTGACGGGCCAATGAGAGCGCAAAAGCTTCCGGCTTGCACCGTGAGGCTTACCGTCATTTGCCAGTCATCCAAAGCGATGAAGAGATGGTCAAGTCTGATCACGGCCAGCTAATCCTTTGTCAAAAATCAAGAAAAATGCAAATGCGACCAGTGTCAGAATGAGGCCTGACCCGTAGGCCTGATCCATACGATATGCGCCCATTTGTTGATAGAGATAGAGCGGCAGTGTAGGGGCTGTGGGGGAGCCAAAGAGGGCGATGACGCCCAGATCGCCGATGGAGAGTGCTGCGGTTATTCCAAGGCTAAGCCCAATGGGCTTGCGCATCAACGGCCAGTGGACAAGGCGAATGGCTGTTTTTCTATCCATGCCCAGATGCTGGATTTGTTTGCCATAGTCCCGCTTTATCTGGCCCATCGCCGGAGTTAGCAAGATGAGCGCAAAGGGTACGGCTTGCAAGCCGTTGAGTAGGGCAGTGAGCGGGAGCGCAAGTTGGTCAATCGGGATCTGTTGGTGCAACAGAATGAAGAGACCTGCGCCCAACGCGATGGGGGGCGCTACCATGATGGCAAAGCCCGGCAGCTCGACAAGGCGGCGCATGCGGCCTTTCAGGTGAATGGATATTTGCGCCAAAGGCAAGCTGACCAGCCCCATGAAGAGGCAGGCCCCCATAGCGACTGCAATTGATCGCCCTGTGGCGGCAAAAAGGGTTTGCAGGTCAATCGGGTTCATTGCCAGACCGTGAATCCCGCGCAGGAAAGCTGCCAGCAATGGCAGGGCCAGAAAGACCAAGGCAACGAATATGATGATGCTGTCACTTGCGATTGCCCATTTTGTCGTGCGGTCCGTTCGCTGGATAGCGCCGCCCAAGCTCTCGCCGACATCGTGGTCCTGCGCGATCAGGCGCGAGATGATAGCCATACCCGCGCATAGCATGATCTGCAAACAGGCCAGCAAAGCGGCGCGTTCAAGGTCAAAGTCATATCGGATGGCCTGATATATCGCCAGCTCGATCGTCGTGGCTTTGGGGCCACCTCCAAGAGCCAGAACAACTGTAAAGCTGGTTACGCAGAGCAAGAAGATAATGGCAAGGACGCCGGGCAACCGCTCTTTGAGCATTGGCCACTCGATATGCCGTGCGATTGATCGGGAATTCATGCCGAGTTGGGACGCGAGCCGCCATTGTTCCGAGGGGATAGAAAGCCAACCTTGCAAGAGAATGCGTGTTGCGAGCGGCAAATTGAAAAATACGTGGGCTAACAGAATTCCGGGTAGGCCGTAGATGGAGAATTCTGAAATTCCTGCTCCGGTCAAGATGGCGTGTATTGGCCCGTTTTTGCCCCAGACGGCGAGGAGGCCAAGGATGGCAACGATCACGGGCAGAATGAACGGCGCGCCGAATAGCGAAAGGAGCGCAGATTTGCCGGGGAAGTTTCTCGTCGCCAGTGCGCGCGCCAACGGAACCGCCAGCAAGGAGGAAAGCAAAGCGGACAGTGCGGCTTGCGTGAGAGTAAAGCTCACCGCGCGCACGACATAAATGTCGTCCAAGAGCCCCGCCAGAGCCGAGCTGACGGAGCTTGTTGCATCAATGTTGGCTGCAGCAGCAGACCAAAGCGCAAGGATGCTGGCAAGAACGAGGGAGAGGGGAGCCAGAAAGGCAAATATAGCCGGAATGCCAAAGGCAAAAGCTTTGCTGCTGGCTTGTTTGATCACGCGCGTTCCCTCGTTTTTGCTTTGGTTCAGCTTATTGGCTCAAGGCTCCAAGCCATTCATCAAGCGCCTGTTTGCGGATGGCTGGAACGTCTTTGGTGTTAAACAGAAGTGCCTTGTCCGGTTTTGCCAGATCCTTGAAAGAGGCTGGCCAATCGCTTTCCTCCATGGCGACGGGATACATCCAGTTGCTGGTCGGAATGACGCTCTGTGCTTCCTTGCCGATCAGATAGGATAAAAACTGGTTGGCCAGTTCCTTGTTGGGGCTGGATTTGGTCACTGCGGCCAGCTCGATTTGCATATAGTGGCCTTCCTTGAAGGCCGCAGCTTTGTAGTTGGTCTTGTTTTCTGCTGCGATATGATAGGCCGGTGAGGTGGTATAGCTCAGCACCATGTCGGCTTGGCCCTCAAGGAACATGCCATAGGCCTCTGACCAGCCTTTGGTGACGGTCAGAATGTGCGGGCTAAGCTTTTGCCAGGCCTCGGCGGCCTTTTCGCCATAGACATCTTTCACCCAAAGCAGCAGCCCCAAGCCCGGAGTGGAGGACCGAGGGTCTTCAATAACGATCTTGAAATCCTTGGGAGCGTTGATCAGGTCTTCAAAACTAGCGGGAACTGATGTGAGTTTGTCGCTGTCATACACAAAGGCAAAATAGCCCCAGTCAAACGGCACGTAGGTGTCAGAGTTCCAATCGATCGGCAGGTGCAGCTTTCCCGCGTTCACCGTGTTTGGTTCGAACAGACCGCTTTTGTCAGCATCTGCGACCAGGTTTGAGTCAAGACCGACGAGGATATCCGCCTTTGATGAAGCTCCTTCGAGGCGCAGGCGGTTGAAAGTCTCTGTCGCATCTCCCGGCGCGACATAGGTCACGGTACAGCCGCAGATTTTCTCAAAACCTTCCTTGATTGCAGGCCCTGGTCCCCACTCGGTGTTGAAGCTGTCATATGTGTAGACAGTGAGGGTTGGTTTGTCGGCTGCGTTAGCCGAGGGCTGAGTGATCAGGGCTGAGCCTAGGCAAAGGCTTGCCGTCAGGAGCGAAAGGGTCAATGCTTTCATATCATTCCTCCAAAAGAGGCCGCGCATGAAGCTCAATGCTGGCGCGGCGTTGGTATGTGATGAGCATTTGGTTGCTTTTGCAAAATTGGCAGCAACAGACGCTCTAGCGATTGACCGGATTGGGTAGAGTGGAAGAAGGTTGGTGGTTCCAAGCTTCGTCTCTTCCTCCGCCGGTATGATCCGGATCAGGTTCGACGGGTTCGCAACTGGTGCATCTCAGCCACTATCGGGCACCCCGGGACGGCTGGCATAGTAGTGTCAAATATTGCCAAATTCAATCGACATCGACAAATATTGGGGGGACAATTGTCCTGTTTGAATCAATGCTGGATGGAGTTTGGGGATGCTATTTGCTACGCCTAAAGCTGCGGCGAATAATCCTGTTTGAGATCATGCGTGATCAAGAAAGATGGTTTCTTCATCTGATAACCAGGCAGGGGCAGCGCGTGGCACACTCGCTGAATATTTGTTGTCAACCTCTTGCAGACAAGACGCGATCTGTTCATTGATCTCATCAAAGATCAAAAGGGGAGCATGTCCCTGACCCTTGACTTCCAACAGTTGGCTATCAGGATGTCTTTCAATCATTCTTTGGGCAACGGCTTTGGGCAGAATATCGGAGTTTTCTCCTCGGACAACCAGCAATGGGCGGTGTGATAGCGCCAGAAAATGGGGCCACAGATTGATCGCCGTATCACTCAGATCGATCCCTTCCAGCCCTTTGATGATTTGAATGTCGAAGTCATTGGCCGGGGCTCCACCTTCATCGCGAAACGTCATTTGCGCAAGGCGGCTCCAATCACCTTCCGATAGATCGGTAAAGGTGTGGGCATTGGCCGTTTTTACAAAGGATACGGCATCTTCCCAAGTCTTCACCGGTGCGGTGCGGGTCATGTAGGTTTTGATGCGTGCAATGCCCGTTGCGTCAATTTCTGGCCCTATATCGTTAAGAACCGTTCCGGCAATCAGGGTTGGTTTCATGACGGCGATTGCCAGCGTCAACAAACCGCCTCTTGATGTTCCAATGAAGCTGGCTTTCGATATCCCCGCAGCAACCAGCGTATCAATGGTGTCTTTTGCTTCGGTCAGGACATTGTAGTTCTGAGGATTGGTGTCGTAGTCGGATGGGCCGCGCCCCCTGCTGTTCAGCGTCATCACAAAGCGTGGATTGGTCTCGTCTTGTGACAGACGTTCAGCGAGCATATGGAAATCACGGCTTGAGCGGGTGAGCCCGGGAAGGCAGACGACGGGAGTCGCTTTCGAGTTCCGATCTCCGAACGCTTCTCCACGCAAGATGAGGCCGTCTCTGGTGGTGATTTCAAAACGTCTGACAGTTAAGCGCATCGTGGCCATTCCAGATAAGCAAGAAACCGGATCGCCCCTTCTTTATGAAGAAGAGGCCTTCTTAATCTTTACCGGTTCTTTGACATTGCGCCAAGTCGACGCAGGGATGAGACTGCCGAATGTCTCTTCACTTATGCGTCATCAAGGTTGGCCGCGCTTGAGGTCTTTGCTGATTTCAAGCGTTTCATTATGGATGCGCGCCTTATAGACTTGCAAATTCTCGATGAGCTTTTTGACATAGTCGCGTGTTTCGGAAAATGGGATGCGTTCGATCCAGTCTATGGCACTCACTTGGTTTGTCCTGGGATCGCCAAAGCGTTCGATCCATTCTGGAGGGCGGCCCGGGCCCGCATTATAGGCTGCGAAAGTCAGGATATATGAGCCGCCGAAACGGTCCAAATTCTCTTTGAGGAAGGCGCTTCCCAGAAGGACCGCATATTTTGGATCTCGGGTTATGCGGGACAAGGAGTAGGAAACGCCAATCTTGCGTGCGGTCCTCTTCGCTGTGGCCGGTAACATTTGCATCAAGCCAAGTGCGTTGGCATGGCTTCGGGCTTTCAGGTTGAAGACGCTTTCCTGTTTCGTCAGAGCATAAATCAGCGCGATATCGACACCATTTGTGTTGACGTCCATTGGCAGGGCATGAAGAGGGAAGGCGAGTTTGTCGACCGGCATGTCTCTGTTGAGGGCGAGTTGGCCGATTTGAACTGCGTTCTGGTGCAAATCGTAGCTTTGGGCGAGTTTATGCGCGAGATGAATCTCGGAAGGATCATCGAGTGTCGTTGCCAAATGGCGGAATAGGGGACCGGCGCGCTCTTCCTGCCCTACAGCTTTGAGACGCTTTATAGCGCGAACGAGTTCTCGACGTTCAAAACGGGCTATTTGCTCTGCATTGGCTTCTGGCGGGGTCCTGAGATTGAGATGTTTTACGCCCAGCTCCTCAAGCGATAATTGACCGTAATAATTGGTCGGGTTGGCTGCTGCCTGATAGAATTTGACGGCAACATTTCTGTCTCCTGCTGCTTCCCATGCCCGACCTTGCCAGTAAAGACCTCGAGACTTGTCTTGTGAGCGTGTGGCTTTTTTCCAACTATTCTCAAAATGGACAGCGGCTGTTTTCGCGTCATTCAGATAACGCAGAGCGAAAAAGCCCGCATGGAATTCAGCCTCGGAGAAATCCTTGCCCGATTCTGCGGAATGTCGGGACGCTATTTTATAGGCGCGCCGCGCATCTCCCTTGTTCAGAATCATGCGAGCAATAAGGCGGCGTTCGTCCCACCATGCATCATGGTTGATGAGATGATCCTCGTCCAGCGGAGCCTTGAGCATGAGATCGGCGGCCTGGGTTTCTTTTCCCTGCCGGCGCAGATACTGGATTTCAGAGAAAATATATCCGGGATCTTTTCTCATGGAGCTGGGCACTTGTTTGAGCAGGGATCCTGCATTGCGCTTGTTTCTGATGACTGCAACGCGCGCCTCTAGCAACTTTGTTTGGGCACTGTTGAGATATCGTTTTAGGCGCAGTGCACCCGTGGCACGCTCCCTATAGAGCAAATAGCTTGCTCTATAGAAATGATCTGAATTTTGTAGAACGGAGCCAAGATATTTGAGAATACGGCTTTCCAACTGGGTGTTCAGTGCATTTTCCCGCCAGATGGGTCGGATGATCTTGGCCGCTTGTGCCTTGTTGCCAACACTGGCTTGAGAAATGGCCAGTTCAATGGCTGCTGAAGTGGAAGACGGGATGGTGTTGCCAAAGGCTCGCACCATTTCAGCACCGGTTGCCGTCTCTCTTGCTACTGCTTCCTCGATGCGTCGTTCGATCAGACTGCGGCTCGGCCATTCTGGCTGGCTATCATAGAATGACTTGATTTCGCTCGCTGGCAAGTCGTGATAGCCGCCGATGATCAGGATATAAGTAAGCAATGTCCTATCCAGAGACGGTTTCATTCCTTTCTGGATGGCCAGGGCTTCTTTTTGTTTGTTTTTATCCAGCGCGGAGAGGGCGTCTTTCAAGGAGCCTCTTTCGGGCTCAATGCCGTTGTCTGTGTGCTGCACTGCTGGCAAGGAATGGTTTACTTGGGTAGGCGCAGGAGCCGCTTCAGGCAATGCAACAGGGCTCGCTGCGTTTACTGCAGGAGATGCCGCTGTTGGAGCCCTTGATGCAACGGAAGTGTCCGTGCGATTTTTTGGCAAAATGACAAGATTGTCTGGTAGGCTGTTGTTTGAGGGACTGGCCTCGCCTTCAACCTCCGGAGACTCGCTCTCTGTGGGAAGTCGTGTTTCCGGCGCGCTTGCTGGTGCGGTCAGGGCAATAGCCGGGCGCGAGCGTGGCACAGGGATGCTTTCCGGCAGCAGCTGGGCGTTTGCCAGTGGCGCGGTGGCAGTCAATAGCAGGCCTGTGGTTGCAACTTGAATGATGGATCTAATCATATTGTCTGAAAATGTGAGTAAGTGCCAGCGTCTTCATAGTGTGACCATTATTGTTGCAAAATTATGGTGAAGAAATTCCTTAGATCCTGACTGCTTTTTGAAGCAATCACATGCTGGTTCGCGTGAGGAGGGAATTTTGGAAGCCCGTTGTGTCCTTTTCAGCTTCTAGGGGACGAAATGATTGAATTATTGCATCTGTTGTCAAAACATGATGTTATGGGGCATAACAACCGGCAAATTGCTGGGAAAATACAATATTTCGTCATTTTGACGGAATTATTTTAAAAAATGACAAAGAGTCGATCAGGCTCGAAGCATAAAGAGGAAACGAAAATGTTCAAAGGATCTTGCACTGCTCTCATCACACCTTTCAAAGAGGGCAGCGTGGACTACAAGGCCTTTGAGTCTTTTGTAGACTGGCAAATTAACGAAGGCACCGATGTGCTCGTACCCGTTGGCACAACTGGTGAATCTCCAACCTTGAGCCATGACGAACATAAAAAGGTTGTGGAAGCCTGTGTTAAGGTTGCTAGCAAGCGTGTTCCTGTTCTGGCTGGTGCTGGGTCCAATTCGACATTGGAAGCCATAGATCTGGCAAAGTTTGCCGAAAATGCTGGCGCTGATGGTGTGTTGGTCGTGACACCTTATTATAACAAGCCATGCCAGAATGGTCTCTATGAGCATTTCAAGGCTGTTGCTTCTGCTATTTCCATTCCTCTGGTTATCTATAATATTCCGGGCCGTTCCGTCATTGACATGACTGTTGAGACAATGGCGCGTCTGTTTAATGACTGCGAGAATATTGTCGGTTTGAAAGATGCAACCGGCGACTTGGCCCGCGTCACCCGTCAGCGCCTTATGGTTGGCAAAGATTTCATCCAGCTTTCTGGCGAAGATGCAACTGCTTTGGGCTTTAATGCACAAGGCGGGCATGGCTGTATTTCTGTGACCGCCAACGTGGCTCCGAAGCTTTGCAGCGAGTTTCAGGCTGCTTGCCAGAATGGCCAGTGGGACAAAGCGCTTGAGCTGCATGATCTGCTGTCTCCGATGCATCGGGCGATGTTCCTTCAGCCGAGCCCGGCTGCCGCCAAATATGCGCTTTCTGTGCTTGGAAAAATTGATAATGAGATCCGTTTGCCACTCATGACAGCGACAGATTCAGTAAAAGCTGAGGTCGAGGCTGCAATGAAGGTTGCAGGTCTGATCTAAAGAGCTTATCTGTGTGACATGGCACAAAAGAAGAAAAGCGATCCGAATAACCGCGTCGTGGCGGAAAACCGGAAGGCGCGACATGATTATGAATTTGGCGAAGTGGTTGAAGCTGGGCTTCAGCTGACCGGTACGGAGGTGAAATCCCTTCGAACCGGCAAAGCGAATATCGCTGAGTCATATGCGTCCGATGAGAATGGCGAGATTGTTCTGATCAATTCTCACATACCTGAATATGATCAGGGCAATCGGTTCAACCATGAACCGCGCCGCCCACGCAAGCTGCTTTTGCATAAACGCGAAATCGCCAAAATGTCCCAGGCTGTTCAGCGCGATGGCATGACGATTGTGCCGTTGAAGTTATATTTCAATGACAAGGGGATTGCCAAGCTGGCTGTCGCGGTCGCACGAGGCAAGAAAAATTACGACAAGCGTCAGGATGCCAAGAAACGTGATTGGCAGCGCGATAAAGCCCGGTTAATGCGCGATCGAGGGTAGACCCTGATTTTGGACTTCCGGAGAGCGTTTGTTTTTCGGGAGTTTTCTCTGAAATAGAAGGTTTTCATGCATCTGTCTGAAAATGAGGACAGAAATTTTCCTCTCTTTTCGAATGTGATGCAAGCACTTCAATTTTGCATTTTTGCGAAAGGAGGGGAAAACCTGAATTTGGGGTTTAAAAATCTGGCAAGCCTTCTATAAAGATGACACTTCAATGACGCGGGGTGGAGCAGCCCGGTAGCTCGTCAGGCTCATAACCTGAAGGTCGTAGGTTCAAATCCTACCCCCGCAACCAATCATTCCAGTATTTCAAGCGGGTAACTTGAAATGTGTCTCTCAAGAGACCATATGGATATTGATTGTTTCTTTGAATGTTTTGGCGCGGGGTGGAGCAGCCCGGTAGCTCGTCAGGCTCATAACCTGAAGGTCGCAGGTTCAAATCCTGCCCCCGCAACCAACACTCCCCACCATTCTTTTGAATGCGGGGTAGAGTTTCCAAGAAGTGCCGCAAGAAGTCCGTGAACTTTAATTTCTACCGGCCCTCTTTCTCCTTTCGGAAATATCTCAACTTTATCGATCAGTTGCCTGATTTCCGAGAATATTTGCCAGCATCCGCCAACACAAGATCGGGACTTGCATATGGTCTGGCATCGATATCTGGCTTCATGGCGCTTTGTTTGCGATGGATCCTGATTAGCAAGCAGCACTTTCCTGCAGCCACCATCCATCCGTGCCAACCGTACAAATTCGACTGCGATCATGCGCGCAATCGTGCTTTTGCCTGCTCCTCTCTTCTGGGAGACAACAGAAATAATATAGGGCATTGGCTTTCCTTCCACTTGGTTGAAACATTCAAATGGAAGGGGAGTGGGTTCGATATGTGCGCATGAAAAATAGAAATGTGAATTTTATTACACTTTTGGGACTCGGCCCTATAGGGACAGAGAAATCCCCTGTGAATGGCCATAGAAGTCAAGATTTCTAGATGCCGATATTCGCGCATTTCTAATTTTCTATGTATCTGGATCACTAGAAGCATAGACTTCCACAACCCATACACGGGATGGCATTCAAAGTGGTCTTCCTGTGGTGCAGACGTAGAATATTGATGGGGATGGTCACTGTGGGCGGGAAGTGGACCTTGAAGACAGTCTTACTCATCTGGGAAGAAGCTGCCTTCTGGCAGGTGCTAATTGAGATGCTCAAGGTGAGATGAAATTCATAAATGAATTCTGAGCATAAAGGTATGCTCCTTTTATCGCCTAATCATTCTATTGCAAAGCACTAGATTATGGGATGACGGCGCTCACGCTGCGTATTTCCTGACCACCCAACTGAAGCTTACATCTAAACTTACTCTTGCTAGGATGAACAGAAAGTTTGATTTTCCGGGTTTCCTTGTGACCTGAGCGTGCGCCCATTTTGCAACGTCCTGCCTGACTTGGCAACTTCCCAATGGAGCATAAGAAAATGACCAACAACAAAAACGAAGACGAAATTTTCCCACGCGGCCCAGAAAACACTGCCTATGAGCAGTATTTCGTGGGGCAGAGCTATTTGAATATCCTGTCCAGGGAAGGGGTGTTCATCGGCAATGTCACCTTTGAACCGGGCTGCCGCAACAATTGGCACATCCATAAGGCCGAGAAGGGCGGCGGGCAGATCCTTTTGTGCACCTCCGGCAAGGGCTGGTATCAGGAATCTGGCAAGCCCGCACAAGCCTTGAAAGCTGGTGATGTGGTCAAAATTCCTGCGGGTGTCAAACATTGGCATGGTGCAGCGAAAGACAGCTGGTTCGCCCACCTCGCTGTCGAAGTGCCCGGCGAAAACACGACCAATGAATGGCTGGAGCCCGTTTCTGATGAAGATTATCTTGCTCTGGACTGAGAGCTGTGCAGGCCAGCGAACTGGCCAATTGGATCCCAATTCTCAAAATTAGGACTATCGACATGAAAGACGTAACTGTTGTTGTCGGTGCCGGAGGCATCGGCCAGGCTATTGCGCGTCGTATCAGTCACGACCGCCAGATTCTGATCGCGAACCACACGCAAAAATCCGCTCAGGAAGCGGCGAAAGTGCTTGAGTTTGCGGGGTATGATGTGACGGCCATGGAAGCAGACATCTCGGACCGAGCAGCGGTTCAGGCTGTTGTGGCAAAAGCGCAGGACCTGGGACCGATCAAGGCTTTGGTTCAGGCGGCAGGTGTGTCTCCATCACAAGCGCCCATCGAGCAAATTCTTGAAGTTGACCTATATGGCACGGCAATCCTGCTTGAAGAATTCGGCAAGGTGATTGCGCCGGGAGGGGCTGGTGTCGTGATCTCTTCCCAGTCGGGTTATCGCATGCCAGCATTGACCACAGGACAGGATGCTCTTTTGGCGACGGCTCCGGCTGAAGACCTTCTGAAACTTGATTTCGTCAAGGGCGTCAAGGATACACTGCACGCCTATCAAATGTCCAAACGCTGCAATTCCCTGCGGGTAAGAGGAGAGGCGATCAACTGGGCAAAACGAAACGCACGGGTGAATGCCATCAGTCCGGGCATAATCGTTACGCCGCTGGCCCATGATGAGCTTTACGGCGAACGCGCTGATTTCTACCAGTCGATGCTGAAGAAGATGCCCGCTGGTCGGGCAGGAATGCCCGATGAAGTGGCGGCTCTGGCCGCTCACATCATGGGCCCCGAAGCTGGGTTCATCACCGGCAGTGACTTCCTGATCGATGGTGGTGCGACGGCCAATTTTTTCTACGGACCCGATGCATAGTCGCATTTCGGTTCAGTATTCATGAATGACAAAGATAGGTCCTTGCGGTTTTAAGGCACTTTATCCTTGGGATGCTACCTATATACTGCCCCCTTCACCATAAAATGAAAAGCAATCCAAACCAGAAGAATCATCAAGATTTGCTTGTTTTCTAAGGAGACAGCCAATGCTAGGAACAATGCTCTATGGTCCGGGAGATGTCCGTTATGAAGAGGTTCCCGAACCTCAGATAGTTCATCCGACCGATGCCATCATCCGCCTTGCTGCGACCTGCGTTTGTGGGTCTGATCTTTGGCCCTATCGTGGCGTGAATGACGTGACCGCCCCAATGGCCATGGGCCATGAATATTGCGGCGTTGTTGAAGCGGTTGGTGACGCCGTTTCCACGGTCAGACCGGGTGACTTTGTTGTGGGGTCTTTTTGCCTGTCCGACAACACCTGCCCGCACTGTGGGCACGGGTTCCATTCCTCATGCGAACAGCGTGAATTCATGACTGGCGCACAGGCGCCAATGGCGCGCGTGGCGTTGGCTGATGGCACTCTGGTCAAGACCGCGGGACAGCCATCGGAAGACCTCATCCCGCATCTTCTTGCTGCCTCTGACGTGCTCGGCACTGGCTGGTATGCAGCCGATGCAGCGCGCGTTCAGCCCGGCTCGACGGTTGTCGTAGTCGGCGATGGTGCCGTTGGTCTGATGGGGGTCTTGTCAGCCAAACAGATGGGCGCTGAACGCATCATCGCCATGAGCCGCCACAAGTCCCGTCAGGATCTGGCTCTGGAGTTTGGTGCAACAGACATCGTTGCCGAGCGCGGGGATGAAGGCATCGCCAAGATCCGAGAACTCACCGCCAAAATCGGTGCGGACTCTGTTCTCGAATGCGTCGGCACTGAGCAATCCATGAAACAGGCCATTGCTTGCGCACGCCCCGGGTCTACCGTTGGCTTCGTTGGTGTGCCTCATGGCGTCAAGATCGACGGTCAGGATCTGTTTTTTGCTCAGGTTGGCCTGATGGGAGGACCGGCACCGGTTCGTCGCTTCCTGCCCGACCTGATGCAGCTGGTGATTGATCGCAAGATCGAACCGGGCAAGGTCTTTGATCTGCAGATCCCGATTGCAGATGTTGCCGAAGGCTACAAGGCCATGGATGAGCGTCGCGCGATCAAGACGCTTTTGCGCGTATAGGATCACGACACAGCATCAAAAACTTGAAGGCAGGGCTTGGTGTACAAGTCCTGCCTTTTTATATCCGGAAGATCTTAATCGTGTTAGCGGGGTTTGAGCAGCACTGTTGCCATGCAGGCGAAGGTGAAAAGGGCCATGATCCAGGCCATGGGCCAGGGCGTACCATCGCGAAAGACCGTGAGCAGAAGCGATGAAATGATGCCGCTGCCATATTGAAGAGAGCCGATCAGAGCCGATGCCGAACCGGCTGTTTTCACCTCATCCAGCGCAGCGGCCGTTGCCGTCGCTGCAATGATCCCGTTGAGCGAGAAGAAAACAAACACCGTGATGATGACGAATATCAAGCTGGCAGCGCCAGCATAGACAGCAAGGCTTAATGCCACAGTGGCAAGAAAGGCCGCCGCAGTCGAAAGCTTGAGAAGCAAATCCATGGAATAGCGCGACAGAAGGAAGCGGTTGAAGTAGCTGACAACCATCACGCCGACGACGTTTAAGCCGAACAGATAGCCGTAATATTGATAGTTCACACCGAAATAATTGATGTAGACAAAGGGAGAGCCGATGATGAAGCCGTAGGCGGCGACATAGTAGAAGGTGACGCAAAGGGTGTAGCGCATGAATTCCCGGTTTTTCATCAGGGTCGCATAGTTGCGCAAGGCCAAGAAAAGGGAAGAGGGTGCAACATTCTCTTTTGGCAGGGTTTCCGGCAATTTGAAGATCGACAGGAACATCAGCATTCCAATGCCGGCGAGCAGCCAGAAAATAGCGTGCCACGTGCTGAAGTGAATGATCTGCCCGCCCAGAAGCGGCCCGATGATGGGAGCAACCGCCATTACCATCACGAGTGTCGAGAGCATTTGCGCCGCTTGTGTTCGGGAATAGAGATCGCGGATCATGGCTCTGGACAACATCGGGCCGGTGCAGGCGCCGAAGGCCTGAAAAACCCGCCAGAAGATGATTTGCTCTATAGACTGCGCCAAAGCGCAGCCAACTGAGCCTACCACAAACACCAGCATGCCAATGAACAGCGGCTTTCTGCGTCCGATCGAGTCGCTGATAGGCCCCCAAACGAGTTGCGCTATCGTGAAACCGATGAGAAAGCCGGTAACGGTTAGTTCTGCGTTGCCGTTCAGCTCTTTCGCCATCATCGGCATGGCGGGCAGATAAATATCCGTCGACAGCGAAGTGAATGCCATCAACGCACTTAGAATGATGATGAAGACGATATGGGCATATGTCGAATGGGTTCGATCTTGTTGATTGGTCTCTAGTGTCATGGGCTTTCGTCATTTGGCTGGATTGCGGGCGGAGGGCCAGATCGCGGGCGGCTCTTTTGTCGTGGCCAATATGAGGAAAAATGCTGAGCATGATAAGTTGCATAATATGGCTTGTGCTTATACTCAAATTTCATAAATGGATCGATGGTCGCTGTTTGGCGTTCTCCTAAATTTATTAGTTCCTGATATAAGTTCAATCCACATTCAGCGCCTAATCAATGGAATAAAAAGCGCCTATCTTTGCGTCAAGGGCAGCGCAAGTCGCTCCCGCATGGCAACCCGACGCGTTTGCCTCAGCTTTTCAAGGATAGGTTTAGTGACAAAAATTCTCATTCTCGGCGCTGCGGGACAGATCGCTCGTGTGACCACAGGCCTGTTTCTGGAGACTACCAATCTGGAACTCGTGCTTTTCGCTCGCAACGCTCGCCGTCTTGAGAGGCTTGCTAATAATGACCGTGTCACCATCATCGATGGGGATGTCATGGATGGCGTCAAGCTGGAAGCAGCAATGGCTGGCGTTGATATGGTTTATGCCAATCTTTCTGGCAACATGGCCACACAGGCCAGAACCATCATCACCGCCATGCACAATGCCAAGCTCAAACGTCTGATCTTTGTCAGCTCCATGGGCATCTATGGTGAAGTGCCGGGGCAGAGCTATTCCAGCGTGCTCGACCCCTATCGGGACGCTGCGCTGATGATCGAAGCAACCGATCTTGACTACACGATCATCCGCCCCGAATGGCTGAACAATCGAGACGAGATCGCCTATGGCACCACGGTCAAGGGCGAGCCTTTCAAGAACCCGCAAGCCTATGTCTCTCGCAAGAGCGTCGGCGATCTGATCGTTAAATGCGCAACTGTTCCGGGCTTCGGCTCGTACGAGAGCTTTGGCGTGCACAAGGCTTGATCGCACAAATATTCAAATGAATCCTAAAAACAGGAGACAACCATGCAAGGTTTCAACCCTACCATTACCCTCAACAACGGCGTGACGATGCCAGCCGTTGGCCTTGGCGTCTATCGTTCCAGCCCCGAAGACACCGGTGGTGCAGTGAAAGCGGCTCTTGACGCCGGCTATCGCATGATCGACACCGCTGCTGCTTATCGCAATGAAACCGAAGTCGGAGAGGCCATCCGCGAAAGCGATGTCGCCCGCGACGATATCTTCATCCAGACCAAACTCTGGATCAGCGATTACAGCTATGACAGCGCGATGCACGGTTTCGAGCGTTCGATGAAAAAACTCGGCTTCGATCAACTCGATCTTTATCTTCTGCATCAACCGGCACCTGCGGAATTTGACCGTACCGTTGGTGCATACAAGGCAGCCGAGAAGCTCATGGCCGATGGTCGCATCCGCGCCATTGGCGTCAGCAACTTCAGCCCGGCCCATATCGAGCGCCTGATGGCAGAGACCGATATCGTGCCTGCCGCCAATCAGGTGGAACTGCATCCCTTCTTCACGCAGAAAGCTCTGATCGACTTCCACAAAAAGCATAATATTCTCACGCAAGCATGGTCACCCATTGGCGGCGTGCAGCGCTATTGGCGCGAGGATGCCAAGCCCGAGGAAGACCCGCTCACCCATCCTGCCATTGCGGCTCTGGCCGAGAAATACACCAAGACCCCGGCCCAGATCATCCTGCGTTGGCATCTGGAGCTTGGCATTTCGATCATCCCGAAATCGGTCAAGACTGCCCGCATTCTGGAGAATTTCGATATTTTCGATTTTGCTCTCACAGCAGATGAAGTCGCTTCAATTGATGCGCTTGATACCGGCAAGCGGGGTGGCCCTGATCCGGAACATTCCGATCGCAAGGCCTTCCCTTTCGTGATCGAAGACTGATCGCAACAACAGACCATTTCAAAGAGGACAAACTATGCCCACCCAAATCAAAGCTGTCGGCACGACAGAAGCCAGGAAACCTCTCGAAGTGATGGATATTGCCCGGCGCGATCTGCAACCGGACGATGTTCAGTTTCAAGTCCTTTACTGCGGCATCTGCCATTCAGACCTGCATCAGATTCATAATGACTTCGGTGCGGGGCATTTCCCTATGGTGCCCGGCCATGAAATCGTCGGCCGTGTGACCGCTGTCGGCAATGACGTCAAGAGCTTCAAGGTCGGTGATCTCGCCGCTGTTGGCTGTATCGTCGATTCCTGTGGCCACTGCCCGGCCTGTCGTCATGACCTTGAGCAGTTCTGCGAAGGCGAAGAGGGCACGACCCTGTCCTTCAACACGCCGGACAAATATATGGGCGGGATGACCTATGGCGGTTTCTCCCAGACCTATGTCTGCAAGGAACAATATACGCTCCATGTGCCAGAAAGCCTCGACTTGGCTGCCGCAGCACCGCTACTTTGCGCCGGGATCACGGTCTACTCGCCATTGAAGCATTGGGGCGCCGGTGCTGGCAAAACCGTTGGTATCGTCGGCATCGGCGGTCTGGGCCATGTGGCCATCAAGATCGCAAAGGCCATGGGTGCGCATGTGGTGGTCTTTACCACCTCAGCCGCCAAGGTTGATGATGCCAAACGGCTCGGCGCTCACGAAGCCGTATTGTCGACCGATCCGGAACAGATGAAGGCCTTTGCCTCCAAGGTCGATATTATCATCGACACGGTCTCGGCCAAGCATGAAGTCAATGCCTATCTCAAGCTGCTGGCAATCGATGGCTCTCTTGTGCTGGTCGGCCTTCCTGCCGAACCACTGGAAGTGGGGGCTTTCAACGTGGTCAAAGGCCGCCGCAGCTTCTCCGGATCGAACATTGGCGGCATCGCTGAAACGCAGGAAATGCTCGACTTCTGCGCCGAGCATGACATCGTCGCCGACATCGAACTGATCAAGGCCGATCAGATCAACGAGGCTTTTGAGCGCCTTGAAAAGAATGACGTTCGCTACCGCTTTGTGATCGACATGTCGACGCTCAGATGAGCATGGAAACAAGAAAGGCTGGATCTGGTTTCAGATCCAGCCTTTTTCGGGTTTTGTGCAAAACAGGGTCATCGAGCCCGCCAACGCAAGGCATCCAGCACGATGGCAAAGGCCGAAGAGGCCTGACGCCGCGACGGATAATAGAGATAATAGCCGGGAAAGGGTGGGCTCCAGTCTTCCAGAGTGGCAACAAGCTCGCCGCTTTTCAGATAGGGCGCGACATGATGATCCGTCAGGCAGCATAGCCCATGGCCATCGCGGCAAGCCTGAATGATCATGTCCGGGTCATCGGACGTGAATTGCCCCTCGACACGCACGTTGAGCGGCTTGCCCTCTTTCTCGAATTCCCAGGGGTAAAGCCCGCCCAGCGTCGGCAGGCGCAAATTGATGCATGTATGTTCCGTCAGATCATGAGGTGTTTTCGGATGCCCGTATTTTGCGAAATAGTCTGGCGTGCCAACCACCAGCATGCGCAGTTCCGGGCCGATCCTGACGGCGATCATGTCCTTCTCCACGCTCTCGCCCAGTCTGACCCCGGCATCAAACCGCTGCTCCACAATATCCGTCCATTTCGCATCAATCGAAATCTCGATGCGGATATCGGGATATTCCTTCATGATCGGGGCGAGCTTGGGATAGAGAATATCCATGGCTGCCTTGCGCGAACTGTTGATGCGCACCAGTCCGGCAGGGCGCGAGCGGAAAACGCTGAGACCGCGCAGCTCATTCTCGATATTGTCGAGCGACGGGCGCAGGGTGGCTGCCAGCTTTTCGCCCACCTCGGTGGGAGAGACATTGCGTGTGGTGCGGGTCAGAAGGCGCAGGTCCAACCGCTCTTCCAGCCGCTTGACCGTGTGGCTGAGCGATGATTGCGATGTGCCAAGACGTGCAGCAGCCTTGGTGAAGCTTCTTTCTTCGCAAACGGCCAGAAAGGCGATGAGATCGCCCAGTTCATCTCTCTTCATTCATGAATTTCCAATATCAGCATAAATGGAAAAATATCTCTGGTTAATAGAGATGGGGCTCGACAGGCGGCTTGTCAATGGTATCAAAGGCTCGCAATTCATGAAAAGTCGGCATAGGCCTTTGCTGAAATCATCGCCTAATCAAAACAATCACGGGAGAGTAGATTTGCATCATCAATAAGGGAACGGGCCAAGTGGCCGGAAGGTTTGATGATGAAACAGCGTAAATTGGGCAATAGCGGGCTGGAAGTTTCAGTCATTGGGCTTGGCTGCATGGGGATGAGCTTCTCATATGGCGTATTTCCGGAGCCGAAGGAGATGGTCAAGCTCATCCATCAGGCCCACGAAATGGGCGTTACCTTCTTTGATACCGCAGAAATCTATGGTCCCTACACCAACGAATTGCTGGTCGGAGAGGCGCTGGAGCCGATCCGGGACAAGGTTGTTCTTGCCACCAAATTCGGTTTCGAGATCGGTGAAGACGGCAGTTGGAACGGCCTGACCAGTCGGCCAGACGACATCCGCAAGGCATGTGAAGGGTCACTGAAGCGCCTGCGTACCGATGTTATCGATCTTTTCTACCAGCACCGCGTGGACCCCTCCGTCCCCATCGAGGATGTGGCCGGAACCGTCAGGGACCTGATAGCCGAAGGCAAGGTGCGCCATTTCGGGCTGTCCGAGGCTGGTCCGCAAACCATCCGCCGCGCCCATGCCGTCCAGCCGGTAGCCGCGCTGTAAAGCGAATATTCACTTTGGACCCGCCAGCACGAGCAAAATATTATGCCAGTGGTGGAAGAGCTGGGCATCGGCTGGGTGGCCTATAGCCCGCTCGGCAAGGGCTTTCTGACCGGAGCGATCAAGGACGCCGCCGATATCAGGGATGGCGACTTCCGCAAGGCTCTGCCTCGTTATCAGCCAGAAGCAATGAAGAACAACAGGGCTGTCGTCGATCTTCTGACTGAAATCGGCAACGAGAAGGGGGCAACACCGGCTCAGATCGCCCTTGCCTGGGTCCTTTCCCGCAAGCCATGGATCGTTCCGATCCCCGGCACGACGAAACTGCACCGCCTTAAGGAAAATCTGGCCGCGATTGAACTGGCGCTCACGAAGCAAGAGCTGGACCGCATCAATCTTGCCGCAGAGATGGTTGAGGGCGGGCGTTACACCGAGGCAACCGAGGCCATGACCGGCCTTTAGACAGAATGGTCCTTCACTAAAAATGGATGGATCCGGCCGACTTTTCTCGGTCGGGTTCCAGAAGCAAAGCGATTGGAGGGGAAGGGGACAATGATGACCAGCAATCGGAACAAAGACAAGATGTCAGCATCCAGCCGACGCAGTTTTCTCATGGCGGCCGCTTCCATCGGCTTGTCTGTGCCCTTTCTCGTAGCCAATGCCAGAGCGCAACAGAGCGGCGGCCAGAGCCGGATCCTTGTCGCCTGCTTCTCGCGCACTGGCAATACGCGCACCGTCGCCGAACAGATTGTGGCGCTGACGGGGGCAGATTTCTTCGAGCTCAAGACCACACACAGCTATCCGGCGGAATATCGCGCCACCACTGATCAGGCCAAACGGGAACAGCAGCAGAATTTCCGGCCTCAATTGACCGATAATGTTTCCAACATGGATCAGTATGATGTGGTCTTTGTCGGCTATCCGAACTGGTGGGGAACGATGCCGATGGCCTTCTTCTCCTTCCTTGAAGCTTACGATTTCGCTGGCAAGAGCATTGTGCCTTTCTGCACCCATGAGGGCAGTCGGCTGGGGCGCAGTGTTGCCGATATCGAAGCCTTGTGCCCCAACGCGACCTTGCTGGGTGGTTTGGCCCTGAGAGGGGCCAGTGACGGCTCGATCGTCACGGCTTCAACCTCGGCGCAAAGCGCTGTGCGCGACTGGGTCGGGTCTCTGCGGCTTTCGTGACAAAAGAGGGGATGGCTTGAACCGACAATTGCTCTTGCGCCTCGGGCTTGATTGCATCGCAACCGGGCTGTTCATTTTCGCGCTGTCCTATGACTGGCTTGGTGGCCTGATCCATGAGGTCATCGGGACGGCTTTCTTTGCCCTTCTGATCGCGCATACGGTCTTTAATCGGCGCTGGTATGCATCTCTTGCCAAGGCGATGCAGAACAGGCGCCGCCTGGTCATGACGATTATCAATCTCAGCCTGCTTCTGGCAGCTCTTGCCTTGCTCGTAACCAGCCTGATGATATCCCGTGCGCTTTTCGGCTTTCTCGGCCTTCAGGGGGATTATCTGGTGCGGCAGATTCACACATTGGCGGCCTACTGGATGCTGGTCATTGTCGGTATCCATCTTGGCATGCACTGGAGCATGATCATGAGCGCGGTGCGTTCCCTTTTGCGGTTTCAGGGCCCCGGCTGGCTGCGGATATGGGGGCTCAGAGCCCTGACGCTGCTTCTTGTGATCAATGGCATTACCGCTTCCTTTGAAATGAATATCGGCTCCAAGCTCATTCTCTATTTCACCTTCAGCTATTGGGATTTCGAGAATGAAGCGCTCGGCTTCCTGATCAATTATGGCTCCATCATCGCCCTCTATGCCGCGCTCGCCCACTATGGCACCAACCGCCTCCATGGAAATAAGTCAAGGAAGCAAACCCGGCGCAATGAACCGAGTAGTCTCTCAGGGGAGATAAGCTCCTGTATGGATTGATGTAATCGGAAACCGAGATTTGCAATTCAGCACTTCGTTCGAATGGTCGCGATGAGGAAGCTGCTTTGTGGCTTATGCCCGCAGGCCAACGGCAGCTTAGTTTCGTTCTTGCCAGGAACCATCGCCCCCTCGCGAAAATATCACGAAGGGAGCGTGGAGTTTTGACAATCTGAACAGGCTTTATCTGGCTGCCATTTCAGGCCCATTGGCCAGCTCTTGCGGCAGATCTTCCAGTCGCAGCTTTATTTCTACCCGGTAGGCATGCAGACAATACCAGGCAAAAAAGCACAGGATGATCAGGGAAAACAGTATCTCACATGCAATCTGCATGGGGCCTATGAGATATTGAGTTGCGATCCCGAATAGAACGGCTCCGATTTCGGCGGAAATGAACAGGGAAACACCGGCAGCTCCAACCACTGCGCTGATGGTGGATTTGGTGATAAACATTTGCTTTTAGTCTCCAGACAAGCTGATTTTGGTATCAGGAAGCCAGCGCCCTCCGTTGCGCGAATTGCCTTATCGCCTGAAACGGCAGTTCCGGTTCTGTCTGAAACCGGGGCGTCATCAACGGATTTTGGGACTGATTTCATTGAAACATGGTCTGACGCAGATACGGAGAAGGGCTTCAAGATGCTGTCTTCATGGGACAGACGATGCCCTGCTGATGTGATCGAGTCAGATAGCCATATCTGGAGGAGCGCGCGAATAGCGGTGCTCGTCTGAGAGTCCTGTCGGGACGATCTGATTGTAGACCCGGGGATATAGTCTGCCCCATCTGGTATCATCCAACAAGGCGGCTGTTTCGCAAGAGACAACGGGACTGTCGTTACCATCCGGTCGATCCTGCCAGAATTGACCGAAGCGCAACCGCTTCAGTCGCTCGATCTGGAGATTGCCCGACGGATCAGAGACCAGAGCGAGACTATGGTCGGAGGCAGATACCTCAGACAGGTGATGCTGATGCTGATGCGAAAATACAGCTACGCTCTCCGCCCGGAAGGGCAGGTTGGTTGCCAATAGCAACAGCAACCAGGTCAGGAGATGAGCCGCAAATCGCATTTGATTGGGTCCCTGGGCAACAGACATGTTGTTTAACCGGAAGAGAATGGGAATTCTGGTGCATCTGTTCAAGAGCCCCGGTGCCCAAAATTTTTTGCCCCAAACGAGACAAGACCGGATCGGATGGCGCGCGAGCTCTGTTTATCATCGCCCACCAGCAAGGCAGCCTCACGGGGCGAGACGCTATCGTGCGATGAGAAATATTATTGTTGCAGATATTGAAACGGCCCGGGCACAATCCTTATCTCTTCTTCTGTCGTCCCCTCCAGATATGTGCTTATGAGAAGCAAATATGTTGGGCAGGGGCACTCAGGAGAATTTATGGAATATCTCTTTGTCCTGGCTGGTCTTGCGTTTCTCTATTTTGGTGGCGAGTGGCTGGTTCGCGGCGCAATTGGCGTTTCACGCAAACTCGGCTTGCCTGCCTTTCTGATATCGCTGACCGTGGTCGGGTTTGGCACTTCGATGCCAGAGCTGCTGGTATCCCTTAAAGCGGCCGTTGGCGATTACCCGGGCATTGTCCTTGGCAATGTGGTCGGGTCCAACATTGCCAATATCCTCCTGATTGTCGGCCTTGCTGCGGTTATCGCTCCCATAAAGGTCTCAAGGGATATGTCTGGCCGGGATGCCATCGTCATGGTGATTTCCGCCATTGCGCTTGTCGCTGCCCTTGCTTTCAAGACCATCACCCTGCTGACCGGCGGTGCTATGCTTCTGGCCCTGTTTGCCTATCTTGCATTGGCCTACCTGCAGGACAGGAAAGAAGGGTGCAGCGAGTGTGACCAAATCGCAGTTCCCCTTTCGACGTCTCGCGTTGTGATCCTGCTTGTGATAGGGCTTGCCATGCTGGTGGCCGGTGCCGATCTGCTGGTTCGTGGCGCAACCACCATTGCTTCGGATCTGGGCGTCTCCAATGCGATCATAGGTCTTACGGTCGTGGCCGTGGGAACGAGCCTTCCAGAGCTTGCAACCTCGGTGGTTGCTGCCGTGCATAGACGGTCCGACATTGCCATCGGCAATGTCATCGGCTCCAACATATTCAACATACTGGGCATATTGGGCATCACCTCGCTGGTCAGCCCGATTCCGGTCGCCGAGCGCTTTTTCCAGATTGATGGCTGGGTCATGCTTGGTGCCACGCTGGCCCTGTTTGGCCTGCTGCTGTTCTGTCGCCAAATCGGACGCCTTGCCGGAAGTGGCTTTCTACTCGCCTATGCAGCCTATGTGGTCTCGATGGTATAGGCTTTACCATCGTGTTCGGGCAAACCGTTGCGTCTACCAGCCATCTGAACGCTGGAAATGTTGCTGTTCGTTTAGATGTGTCCAGACTGGGAAAGCTGGCTTGTGAGATCTAGCACCCTGCGAACGGCAGGTGCGAGCCGGGATTGCTATTCCTGGACCAAGAATAGTGGTTTTTCATGATGAGGCACTGCATTCGGTCGCTTCTTCCATGGGATGCAATGAGAACCGGTGAAGAATATGCCAATCCGAGCATTGCAGATGCACTCCTATTCTGTGGCTATCTTTCGACCGATTCAAGCCGCAGGAACCGACGAGGGTTTGCTGAAATCTATCACTTTGTGACGAGAGATTATCCAACTACCTATAGCTAGAAAGTTGAGCAGCACGCTTCTTCGAACGGCGGAAATGCGGGAGGAGAAGGTGCTACAGATGCCGCTCTCGTAGAATGTGGCGCGCCAGGGGAGGACGCGCCACATTGCAATCTATTCAATTCTATAGGGCATTTTGATCAGGCGTCGCGCTGGGCAATCCAGTCGTGATTTGGACGGTTCTTGAAACGCCATTTGCGCAAAGGACCTGCCATTACATTAAGATAATAGAGGTCATAGCCGTAAGGCACACCGCAGGGATGATACCCTTCTGGCACCAGAACGACTTCGCCATCATGCACCGTGAAGGTTTCATCCATCGAGCCACTGTCATTATAGACACGCTGATGGGCATAGCCTTTGGCTGGATTGAGGCGGTGATAATAGCTTTCTTCCAGATTGGTGATGTTTGGGAAATCGTCTGTATCATGTCGATGCGGAGGATAGGAAGACCAATGACCCGATGGCGTGATGCATTCCGTGACCAGAAGGCTGTCGGCCACATCGTAGTCTTCCATGGCGATCGGGAAGATATGGCGGGTATTGGCACCCTTGCCTTTGGTAACCCTTTCTGGAGCAGCAAGAAGCTGAGCCTTGTGACCGCCCATTCCCGGAGCCGAACAGACCGCTACCTTGCAGTCGGTGACTGCGACCAGCGACCAGTTGCTGTCGTTAGGAATATAGACGGACTGTGGTGCGATTGGTTCGAACACACTGTCTCTACTGCCGATCTTGCCAAAATTCTGTCCAGCGCCGGAGATTTCGGCATAGCCTTCCAGCATGACGAGGATTACTTCGCGATCGCCTGTGGCCTCTGCTGCAGTTTCGCCCGGTTTGAGATCATATAGTCCGAAACCGACATAGGTCCAGCCAGCACTTTCTGGTGTAATATCATGAACCTTACTGCTGGTGCCTTGTGGCTTGCGGTGTAAATTGTAAGACATTTCTTTCCTCCTGATTAGTTGTGCTCTTTCGTTGTGAGACCGGATTTTCTGGCCTCGTCCCATAGCGAGCACAGAGCTCCATAATTGGCTTTCAGCTGACGGATGGCCGTTTCATCATCAACGTCTCCGGCAAACCATTGCATGGCCGTTGCATTCATGATGGTCCGTCCGACAGCAAATCCCTTGACCAGCGGATGGGCTGCAGCAATCTTTAGGGCCGGGCCCAAAGCTTCCATGTCTGCGGCCAAACCCAGCACAACGATACCGCGGCAATGGGGATCATTCTTTTCGATCTCGCGGCATGCGTTCTCCCAGGCCGTATGGGTTTTCATCGGCTCCAGCTTCCACCAGTCTGGATAGATACCGATTTCATACAGGCGCTTGATCAGCTTGGCTGCGGACATGTCGTCTACTGGGCCAATGGGGGACGTGATCAGCTCAAGCAGCAGATCTAGGCGATTGTTGCGGGCGGCAGTCGCGAGTTTCAGCAAGGTTGCTTCCTGCTGGTCACGCAGCGCGACATCGTCATCCGGGTGGCAATAGCAGAGCACCTTGACCACATGATTCTGGGGCCACTCTTTAAGTCCTCCGCAATCAGGACCAATTTCCGGTTCGAAATCCAGTGGGCGAGAGGCCGGGAATTCAACGGGACGGCCAATCCAGAGGCCTTTGTCTGATGCTGCGTGAAGGGCTTCCTGCCCCACGCGGTTATCACAGAGGATGCCGTAGCCATCGCGACCCTCAGAAACTTGCATGGTCGCTTCCAGACAGAGCTTCTTGAACTCGCCAATGCGCTCGCGTGGAACGTTGCGTTCATCGCACATGCGTTCAAGCTGAATACGGTGGTCGAACGCAAAGACCCGAACATCTGGCCAGGCTTTGTGTCGATTGGTTGACCAATGGATTTGTTCGAGTTCTTTATCCTTGCGTAATGCAGGGGTTTTGACACCACGCTTAAGGAAAAAGTCCAGTTCTTCCCAGCTTGGATAGGCAGGTGTGCAGCCATGACGGCTGACGGCAAATGCGCCACAGGCGTTGGCATAGGTGAGAGCTGTCACCCAATCCTTACCATCGAGCCATCCTTTCAGGAGGCCTGACATGAAGCCATCGCCTGCACCCAATACATTGAATACTTCGATTGGGAAACCTGGGCCTGTCTCGCCTTCATCAAGGGATGCTGGAATTGGACCGCTAAATGCGGAAGCTCCCATCGGGCCGCGTTTGCATATCAGGGTCGCCTTGCTTATCTTGCGTACGGCCTTGAGGGCTTCGAGCGTGTTTGTCGTGCCGCCTGCAATGTGAAATTCTTCCTCTGTTCCGACAATCAGGTCAAACAGGGGCAGCGTTTCTTGCAATTGCCGGGTCACTTCATCGGAGGCGATGAAACGGTTTTCGCCATCGCCGTGGCCGGAGAGCCCCCAAAGATTGGGCCGGAAGTCGATATCTAGTGCCGTTTTTGCTCCATTTTCCTTCGCTAACCGCAGGGCCTTGAGAACGGCTGCCTTTGTTTGCGGGTGGCTCAAGTGGGTTCCCGTTGCCGTGACGCAGTGCGCTTGCGCTATGAAGTCAGGATCAATATCTTCTTCGCACAGGGCCATGTCGGCGCAGTTTTCTCTATAGAAGATGAGGGGAAAATGTTCCTTGTCCCTGATGCCAAGAATTGCCAGAGCGGTTAGTCGCACGGGATCTGTTTTAACCCCGCGTGTATCTACGCCCAGCGCTTCGAGCTCTTCTCGAATAAAACGCCCCAGATGTTCGTCACCGACGCGTGTTATGACCGCCGAACGGACGCCAAGTTTGGCTGTTCCTGCAGCCATGTTCGTTGGGCTGCCGCCTATGTATTTTTCGAAGGAACGCATGTCCTCCAGCCTGCCGCCTACCTGACTTCCGTACAGATCGACAGAGCTGCGCCCAATTGTTATGAGATCAAGTGTCTTTTGCATTGCTCACCTATTCAGTCCTCCCGATGTGAACGGGTTGACCATAGACTAGCAGTGAAATATAAATTCTAAAAGAGAATTATTAGAAATTTTTATTCTATCGATGAATTTTCTGCAATTTCAAGGCAGCACGATGTGTGGAATGAAAATTTCATTTCAATTTTGAAATGGATCGCTTAAGGTGAACCAATTTTTTTGAGGTCCCCCCACCGAATCCATGATGGAGGTAAAATGCGATGAACGAATCGACCATTCCCACTTCAGTTGCCGAGTTTGAAAAGAAGATATCGGTGATCAAGGATGGCTTGCCCAAGCGCTTGCAGGATTGTGCAAGTTTTGTCTTGAGAAAAGGGGATGCAATGGCTTTCCTGACTGTAGCTCAGGCTGCTCAGGAATCAGGCATTGCTCCTTCGGCTTTCATTCGTTTCGCACAGGCAATGGGGTTGCAGGGCTATTCGGATCTTCAGCAGCTTTTCCGTCGTCAGGCAACTCAGCAACGCCCACCTTATCGCTATCGCATCAACACCCTTCGGCAACAGGGGGAAACCGAAACGGATCTTCTGTTTGTTGATTTTTGCGATTCTTCGATCGCGTCAATCGAGCGGCTCATGAACAAGATGAACCCTCAACTCATTGAAGATGCGAGTAAAATAATATGTTCAAAGCCATATTTGCATATCATCGGACAAAAACGGGCCTTTGCTGTTGCAAGCTATCTGGCCTATGTACTGGGTCAGTTTGATCACCGTGTTCTCCTGCATAGTGATGTTGGATCAATCAAGATACCGGCCAATTTTCATCCTGGTGAAATCGTCCTTCTTATTTCCTTTGAGCCCTATACGCCGGAAGTGGTTCTCGTGGCCGAGAAGGCAAAAAGTGCAGGGGCTCGGGTGTTGGCGATTACTGATACGCCTCTTAGTCCATTGTCCGGTCTGGCAGATGTCAGTCTGGAGGTTGTGGAAGAGGATGTTGGAGGTTTTCGCAGCTATTCTGCCACCTTCTGTTTGGCTGCTGCATTGGCCGTTTCGGTTGGCACCAGACTGAACCCTTCCTCAGTTGTGAAGGAGAATATATAAACTTTAGTTTAAGAACAAAGATTTCATATTGACCTTAAGATAGAATATATGTTCCATTTTCTATCGTATTGGAATGCATCGTCCTGATGCAGTCGTACCTGACTGGAGGGTCAGGTACAGGGAGGTTAAGATGAAAATCAAAGCTCTGGTTACGGGTACAGCAATTGCGCTTGCACTCAGCGCCAATGCGGCTTTTGCCGCTGACTATGTCATGAAAATTGCAAGCGGTACGCCAGCAGATCCAATGGCTCTGCCAGCATCCGCATCCTTGGCAATCTTCGAACAGAAAGTCGAACTCTACACTGATGGCCGTGTTGACGTTCAGGTCTTTCCTGATGGGCAGCTAGGTGATCAGCTTTCTGGTTTGCAACAGGTCAAATCCGGCGAACTGCAAGGCAGTGAGCTGGCCATGGGGGTTATGTCCAACCTGTTTCCAAAGATCACTTTTACCGACTTGCCCTATATCATGCCTGATATGGCGGTCGCCCAAAAGCTTTATAACCGCGAAAACCCGGTTATGAAGAAAATCCTCAAAGAGCTTGAAGACAAGACTGGCGTAGGCATTCTGTTCTTCAGCCCGCAAGCATATCGCCAGATTTCAACCGCAAAGAAACCGATCCACACAGTCGCTGATCTCAAGGGTGTCAAACTGCGCACCATGCAGGTTCGCCCGCATATCGAGATGTTCAACGCAGCAGGTGCTCAGGCAACTCCTGTGCCTTGGCTTGAAACCTATACGTCTTTGCAGACAGGCGTCGTTGATGGTCAGGAAAACCCGTTGGCCACCATTCGTGCCATGAACTTCCACGAAGTGCAGAAATACATCACTCTGGATGGTCATGTGCATCTGGTTGGTGCTGTTACTTTCAATGTTGACTGGTTCAAGAGCCTGCCAGAAGACATTCAGGTGGCAATCATGAAAGCTGGCAGCGAAGCTCAGGCTGGTTCTGAAGCTTTGGCACCCCTCAAAGACATCATCGATGGCAAATGGTTGCAGGAGCATGGCGTAGAAATCTATCAGCCAACTGCAGCAGAAATCGCAGACTTCAAGAAAGTGCTGCAGCCACCTGCATTTGCATGGTTCGAAAAGAATGTTGATGGCGGGGCTGAAGTTCTGAAGATGGTTCAGGACGAAATCGAACGCATCCAGAGCAGCTATCAGGACCTGGACTACTGACATCATCAAGACGTTGAGGGAAGCGGCTTTGGCCGCTTCCTGTTTGCTTTTTCCTATAGTCCGAGGACTGGAAATGCCAAAACCGAATGAATCCCCCAACAAGATCGAACGGACACTAGATGCCCTCAATCTTGTTTTGAACACCTTCCTTGCTGTGCTGGTGTTCGGCATCTTCGCGGTGTTGCTGATGCAAGTATGCATGCGATATTTTCTATCCATGCCGCTCTATTGGGCCGAGGAAGCTGCCAAATATCTGATGATCTATGTTACCAGTGTTGGAGCCGCAACCGCCTATCGGCATTACGCTCATCCACGTTTGATGATCATCATCGCCATGATCCCCCGCAAAGCTGCAATATGGTACGATTTCGTACTTCGCTTGCCGGTTTTCGTCTTCTTTGCCTATTTCATGTATATCGGCTGGGGCTATGCCAACGCCAATGAATGGATGATGACGCCGGGATTGCAGATATCCTTTTTCTGGCCATTTCTGGCCATCCCACTCGGTGCCAGTTTCGTCCTGATTTACCTCATTCTGGATACCATTGACATCCTCGTCTATCATCGAAGCTGGATTCTGGAGCCGGAGTTCTTCGTGGATCTTGATAGCCAAGCTCCGGAGGTACAAAAATGACCTTCGCTTTTTGCCTAATGCTGATGGTTTTTGGCCTGCTTGCCATTTTGGGCGTGCCACTCAGTTTCACTACGGGCATTGCTTCGCTCGTTTATTTTATTGTCTCGGAGCAGTCGACCCGTACAGTCATTCACCAGTTTTTCACGTCGATTGACAGCTTCGTGCTTCTGGCCGTTCCTTTGTTTGTGATGGCCGGTCATGTTATGGCCGCTTGCCGGATTACTGACAATATCGTTTCTCTTGCCAATCTGATGGTCGGTCGGATGCGCGGTGGTCTGGCACAAGTGAATGTTGTCGCCTCCATGCTGTTTGGTGGTTGCTCGGGTTCGGCGCTGGCCGACGTTGCCGGGTTGGGCTCTGTTCTCATTCCGGCCATGAAGAAAAACGGTTATTCGGAAAGTTTTTCCGCTGCCGTGACTGTTGCGTCTTCTGTTCAGGGGCCAATCATTCCGCCTTCCATCCCGATGGTGATTTTTGCTTCGGTTGCGCAGGTTTCGACGGGTGCTCTTCTTGTCGGAGGGGCCTTGCCCGGCGTTCTTTTGGGGCTGGCGCAAATGCTTGTTGTCTGGATCATTGCGAGCAGAAGGGGTTATCGCTCCTCTCATGGCAAATATATGCTGGCCGAGGTCGTTAAGATCTGTAAGTCTGCTATTCCCGCTCTGTTGATGCCAGTCATCCTGATGGGGGGCATTCTGTCCGGTATCTTCACACCGACGGAAGCTGCCTCGGTTGCTGTTGGTTATGCTCTGCTACTTGGCTTTTTCCTTTATCGCAATGTTGGTCTTAAAGACCTGCTGATCATTGGTGCCAAGGTTGCCAGAGATTCTGCTGCCATCTTCTTCCTGATCGGTACGGCTGGCATTTTTGGCTGGATTTTGGCCGTAGCCCATTTGCCGCAAATTGCTGCCGAGTGGATCCGCATGAATGCGGTTGATCCTCTCATGGTCCTGCTGATCATTAACGTGTTCCTGCTTATGTGGGGCATGTTTATGGACGCGGCTCCGGCAATTCTTATCCTTGGTCCCATCCTGACCCCAATCGCCACTGCGGTTGGCATCAACCCGATCCATTTTGGCGTGATCATGGTTTTCAATCTGATGATAGGTCTGATGACACCACCCTATGGCTTATGCCTTTTTGCTGGCGCTGCGATCACAACAAACGAGACACGAATAGGGGCAATATCGAAGGAGATCATGCCATTTCTGTTCATCTCGATATGTGTGTTGGCCCTGATCAGTCTGTTCCCTGATCTTGTTCTCTATCTGCCCCGCTTGGCAGGCCTTATGTAAGCAAAATTTCCCAACAGTCCCCGAGACACTGCCACTTCTGAAACCTTTACGGCTCAGAGGTGGCAGCCCCCCTGAGTTTTGGTCGTCTGCAACCCTCTCATTTGCTGAAACGCTGGAACTCGGCCTTTATCATGGAGAATAAAATGAATACCCCCATCACCCCCATTAAGCCGAAAAACAAGCGATTGCATGACATGGCCAGTGCCCTGCGTTTTTTGACAGTTGATGCTGTGGAGGTTGCTCAGTCAGGACATCCCGGAATGCCGATGGGAATGGCGGATGTTGCAGCCGTACTGTTTGACAAGATCATGAAGTATGATGCGGCCGAACCTGAATGGGCCGATCGTGATCGCTTTGTCCTTTCAGCCGGTCATGGTTCGATGCTTATGTATGGCCTTCTCTGGCTTACCGGCTCGCCCGATATTACGCTTGATGACATTAAGCAATTTCGCAAATTAGGTGCCAAGACCGCAGGACATCCCGAATATGAACAGCTGCGCGGTATCGAGGTCACCACAGGACCGCTGGGGCAAGGGGTTGCCAATGCGGTTGGCATGGCGTTGGCAGAACGTGCGCTCAATGCTGATTATGGCGACGGATTGGTCGATCACTACACCTATGTCATGGCGGGTGATGGCTGCCTGATGGAGGGTATTTCCCAAGAAGCGATCACATTTGCGGCCCATATGGGGTTGGGCAAACTGGTGATGCTGTTTGACGACAACAAGGTGACCATCGATGGCAACACCACCCATGCCACATCGGAAGATCAAATTGCTCGCTTTACTGCCGCAGGCTGGCATGTCCAGTCTATAGACGGGCATGATACCGACGCTATTGAAACTGCTCTTCTGGCGGCCAAGGCCGACCCACGTCCATCGATGATCGCCTGCAAAACAATAATCGGTCTTGGGTCTGTTGCCAAACAGGGCAAGCCCGCCGCTCATTTCGGTGCGATTGGCGCAGAAGATCGCAAGGCCATGCAAGCCATGCTCGGCTGGCCATATGACGCTTTCGAAATCCCTCAGGCTGTGCTTGAAGATTGGCGCAGCGCTGGTGCAAAGGGAAAGAAAGACCACTCGGCCTGGCAGGGGCGGCTCTCCTCATCGCCTGCGGCCACCAAATCCGAGTTCGAGCGACGCATGGCTGGAGATTTGCCGGCCAAAGCGCTTGATACCCTCAAGGCCTTGCGGACAGCTGCGCTTGAAGAGAAACCCGTGGCAACTCGCATGGCCTCTGGCAAGGTGCTCAATGCTCTGTTTGATCTGATGCCCGAGCTGGTTGGCGGTTCGGCTGATTTGGCTGGCTCCACCCTAACATGGCCGGACAAAGCCAAAGCCATCGCTGCGGGAGACTGGGGCGGACGCTATATTCCTTTTGGTATCCGTGAGCATGCCATGGCCGCAATGATGAACGGCATGGCCGTGCATGGAGGTCTCATCCCGTTTGGTGGCACTTTCCTGTGCTTCATCGACTATGCGCGCCCGGCGGTTCGCCTCTCGGCCATGATGGAGCAACAGGTCATCTATGTTATGACCCATGACTGCATCACCGTGGGTGAAGATGGTCCAACCCATCAGCCTGTCGAGCATTTTGCCGGGCTTAGGGCCGTGCCGAACCTTAATGTTTTCCGCCCTGGTGACATGGTTGAGGCAATGGAATGCTGGGAGCTGGCTCTTAAGTCGAAACATACGCCGTCGGTTATGTGCCTGTCGCGGAACCCTTTGCCTGTCGTGCGTACGAGCGCAGACGAAAATATGTCTGCTCGTGGGGGCTATGTTCTTAAAGAAGCATCTTCTGAGCGCAAGGCGACCCTGTTTGCAACAGGATCCGAGTTGCATATTGCAGTGGAGGCGCAAAAACAACTGGAAGAGCTTGGCGTTCCAACCGCCGTTGTTTCCCTGCCAAACTGGGCCCTTTTCGAAAAGCAGGACAAGGCCTGGAAAGATGCTGTTCTTGGGCCGGATAGTGCAATCCAGTTGGCGATTGAAGCGGGCTCACCGATCGGATGGGAGCGCTTTGTTGGTCGCAAGGGGATCATTCTTGGCGTGAACAGCTTCGGGGCTTCCGGTCCTGCTGATCAGGTGATCAAGCATTTCGGCTTCACCGCAGAGGCCGTGGTCGAGAGCGTGAAGAAGGCTCTATGATGACAATGGGAGAGCATCCCGATCAATGTCGGGATGCTCTATCAATAAATGGCTCCATCAATCGTTTACCTGCGCTAGTCCTACTATCAAAATAGCTCGCTGCTATTGGGGCGGGAGGGCTCTGCGCCCCTCTATGCTATTTTCCAAATGGCAAAGTCTTGCGCTTTGAGGTTTTTTGAGCCCATCAATGGTGCAATGTCATAAGGGAGTTGCCAATCATTGGGCCCATAGTTGAATGCAAAGACACAGCCAGCATGACTGCGCAGGCGGACATGGTCTGGCAGCGCAGTGGTGTTTAGCCCCGCAGCTTTGGCAACGGACGACATCAGGTCTGCCAGCAATGTTTCGTCAGCCCAGCAGGCAAGATAGTAATGTCCGTCATTCTCGGTCAGCGCCGGGTCTCCATTGGCAAAGCGGGCAAGAATGGTGGCGCTTGTCTGAATATATTCCCGCCAGCGGACGACCTGTCCCGATATCTCGCCAGTTATCTGATCCAAGAGGCCGGGGCGGAGTGATGCCGCCTGAATGACGCGATTGCCGGTGAGCTTGGCCAGAGGGCCGGGTGGTAACGGATCGGAGATATTGAAATGATGATCGCGGCTGCCGCTTCGAGGGCCGTAGAGCACTTTTGCCTTAGTCTTGGACAAGGCTGCCAGAAAATCAGGTTTGACATTGATTGCACAGGGGACAAGCACCAGCTTGTAGCCCTCAAGTGAGGCGCCGGGGCGCACAATATCAACATCCAGCCCGAGCCTTCGTACCGCTTCATACCAGCGGAAGGCCAGCTCTTCATATCGGAAATCCTGCCCTTGTGGCTGAATGGTCGTTGCCCAGTGGCTTTCATAATCGAAAACCAGAGCAACCGGGGCTTGGTGTGTCTGGGATACCTCACCAATGATTTCGCTCAATTGGGCTATTTCTCCAGACACCTGCCTTGCTTCTTCACCTCCCGGAGAAAGAATGTCCGAATGCGCCAGATTGAGACCGGCGTGCTGCTGCTCTTGCGCGAAATGTGCCTGCCGCCAGCGGAAGTAGCTGACGAATTCTGCACCATGGGCCAGCGCTTCCATCGTCCATAAGCGCACCATGCCCGGCTTGGGCACCGCGTTCCATGGAGCCCAATTGACGGGGCCGGGTTGCTGCTCCATGATGCAGAAACGGCCATGCCCTACGCCGCGATAGAGATCGTGGTGAAAGGCGGCAATATCGGGGTGGGAGGTCTCAGCCCAGCGGCAACGTTCCTGTTCGCTAAAGGGGAATTTTTCTACAAAGCCGACGGGGTAGCTGTCCCAGCTGGCGATATCGAGATTTTCGGCCAGCTTGAAATGGTCGAAATCGCTGACGAATCCCATGAAATTATGTGTAATCCATCGGCCCGGCGAATGCGCTCTGATGATATCGCATTGCATGGCGTCATAGCGGGCCACCTGATCGGATGAAAAGCGCCAGAAATCCAGTCGCGTTGCCGGATTGGGTTCGGTGACCGTGCCATTGGGGAGCACGACTTCCTCAAAGTCATTGAGTTCCATCGACCAGAAAACCGAGCCCCAAGCTTCGTTGAGTTGCTCTGCCGACTGATAGTGCATCCGCAGCCACTCCCTGAAAGCCGCCAAGTCTTCCGGCCCCCACGAAATTGTCGTGTCATGGCAGCCATATTCATTGTCTGTCTGCCAGCCAACGAGGCCGGGGTGAGTGCCATATCGCTTGGCGACGATTTCGACGATGCGCTTGCTTTCCCGCCAGAAATCGGTGGAGGAGAAACTGTAGTGACGGCGGGAGCCAAAGCCTCTTGTGCGCCCGTTCTCATCCACGGCCGCGATGGCTGGATATTCATCCATCAGCCATTTGGGCGGTGTGGCGGTCGGGGTTCCCAGAATGATCTTCAGACCGGCATTTGCGAGGCAGTCCATGGCCTCGTCCAGCCAATCAAAATTAAACTGATCTCGTTTTGGTTCAATGCGTGACCACGCGAATTCGCCGATCCGGACAAGCTCGATACCCATGTCCTTCATCCGGCGTGCATCCTGCTGCCACCAACTTTTCGGCCAATGTTCAGGATAGTAGCAAACGCCCAGTTTCATCGCATCAAATCCCCATTCACAACCGCATTGCCATCGTCATCGAACAGATGGCACGCCTTGGCGGGCAGGCCGATTGGCAAGGCCATGCCGGGTTTCTCAGACGCCAGACCATCGGCCTTGACAGCGATTTGTGTTCCATCGGGTAGATCGGTGAAGAAAAGGGTTTCCGAGCCGAGGCATTCGGCTAGAGCGACTTTTGTGTTGATTGCCATATCACTGGCACCGGTGGCGTCGATATGTTCAGGGCGAATGCCCAGCGTCATTTCGCCAGCGGCAATTTGCTTGCCATCGGTCGGGATTGCTATCTGGCTGCCTCCGGGCAAATGGGTGATGCAATGGTCGTCGACGGTGGCCTCAACACGCACCTTGAGGAAGTTCATCTTTGGTGAGCCGATAAAACCCGCAACGAACAGATTTTTCGGGCGATGATAAAGCTCCAGCGGTGTGCCGACCTGTTCGATCTTGCCAGCGCTGAGCACTACTATCTTGTCGGCCATTGTCATGGCTTCGACCTGATCATGGGTTACATAGATCATCGTGGCCTTAAGGTCCTGGTGCAGCTTGCCGATCTCCAGACGCATTTGCACCCGCAAGGCCGCATCGAGGTTGGAGAGGGGTTCGTCGAACAGAAAGACATCCGGATGGCGCACGATGGCGCGGCCAATGGCGACGCGCTGGCGCTGGCCGCCGGAAAGCTGGCCCGGTTTGCGATCGAGCAGGGTATCAAGTTGCAACAGGCGCGAGGCGTGATCGATGCGCTCGGCAATATCCTGCTTGGGGTGGCCGGTCATGCGCAGGCCGAAGCCGATATTTTCAGCGACCGTCATGTGAGGATAGAGGGCATAGGACTGGAAGACCATGGCAACGCCCCGATCAGCTGGTCCCACCGAGGTCATGTCCTTACCGCCGATGGTCAGGTCTCCCTCGGTGATATCTTCCAGTCCGGCTATCATCCGCAGAAGGGTCGACTTGCCGCAGCCTGACGGACCCACGAATACACAGAATTCTCCATCTGTGATCTTCAGATCAACACCCTTGATGACATTGACGGCACCAAATGACTTTTTCACATTCTCAAGACATACGTCAGCCATTGTGGGGCCCTCCCTTGACGTGTTCGATTTCTAATAATACTGCGCTTTCCGGCTGCAACATCGGCAGCGGGAGGCCTGTTCGAGCCAGATCGGAAAGCGTGAATGGGATGCTGCCGTCCAGCAGTTTCTTTTGCATCTCAGACATGCGCAGGAACGCCGGACCCGCCGGATGGACAGCGCTGATGCGCCAATATCCCTCCTTAGGGGCAAGCGGGTTGTCCATGATGATGGGGGCCGGTTGTTCGGCCACCATTTGCGGTCCTTGCGCAACAAAGAGCGCTAGGCGGGTCTCGTCGCCAGCCCCCCACACATAGCGCCCATCACTAGGCGGATGGTTGAAACTGGCCCCCGGTTTGTGCAGCAGGTCGCGTAGGCGTTTGTAAATCGCGATATAGAGGGTCAGCTCTTGCTGTTCCTCGGATGTCAGGGTTTGTGGGTTCAGCTCCACACCAAAGTGATAGGCCATCGCCACGATAGCCCGGAAGGAGAGGCTGTGCTTTCGTCCGGTCTGGTGATTGGGACTGGATGAGACATGGGCTCCGATCAGCTCTGGCGGCAAGAAGCCCGAAATACCATGCTGAATGTCGAGACGATCGAGTGCATCGGTGCAGTCTGAGGCCCAGACCCGATGGGTGCGGGCGAGAACGCCATAGTCAACTCTGCCGCCGCCGGATGCGCAGCTTTCGATTTCAATATCCGGATGAGCCTCGCGCACGCGATCCATTAAAGCGTAGGCGGCTCTCGTCTGGGCAGAGGTGGCCGCCCGACCATCGGCTCCGCCGACATGGGTGAGATCGCGGTTCATGTCCCATTTGATATAGGAGATGGCATGGGTGCTCAGCACAGCATCGAGTTTTTCGAACAGATAGTCATGGACGTCTTGCCGGGTGAGATCGAGGACAAGCTGAAAGCGCGACAGTTGCGGTTCTCGCCCCTCGACCTGAAGTGCCCAACCGGGGTGAGCTTTGAGAAGCTTTGAGCCCGGATTGGTCATCTCCGGTTCAAACCAGATGCCGAATTCCATGCCTAGTTCCGTGACATGGTTGATCAAGGGAGCCAGCCCGTCGGGATATTTGCGTGGATCGATGTTCCAATCGCCAAGACTGGTGGTGTCGTCGTCGCGCTCGCCGAACCAGCCGTCATCCAGCACAAAGCGCTCGATGCCCAACTGGGCAGCTACGCTCGCCTGAGCCTTGAGATCCGCTATGCGATGATCGAAATAGTTGCCTTCCCAGGTGTTAAGGGTTACCGGTCTTGGCGTCATCTCTCCTTTTGGCCATTTGATTAACTCGTTGCGCACAAAGGCATGCAGGGCTCTTGTGTCCGCCCCGGCATAAAGGGTCGGGCTCTGATAGCTTTGACCTGTTTGCAGGATTATTTCACCCGGTTCAAACACTTCTCCTGCATGCGCAAGGCGACGGCCATCATCAAGCTTGTCGATGAGAATTTGATGGTTGCCGCTCCAGCCAAGGGAAAGGGCGAATTTCATTTTCTCATGCGCAATGAACAGGGTGGGGGGGCAATCGTGAGATGTACGCCCGCGCCGGTTTTGCCTCATCCAGATGCCTTCACCAAGAGGTTCTGTAAATTTATGGAATTCACGCCCCCACATGCCGCGATAGCCGGTGATGTCCACCTTGCCTGCGGGAATGAGGAAGGAGCCGGCCATACAGCGTTCCAGAAGGTAGTCGCCCTTTCCTTGATTGGTGATGCGTGTTGCCATGCTGATCACACCGGACCCGAAGGCTTGCAGTGTTATCGTCAGGCCAATTTCTGCGACTTCATCAATAGCGTGCAGGTGCGTGCACTGGCCATCCTGTTCTACTTCCCAATTCGCAAATTGCAGAATGAAATTCTGCCCCATTCGGTGACCGGCGATGGCGGGCCAACCGAAAAAGCCCATGCCACCAAGGGGCAAGATAACGGCATTGGGAACTGCGATATCCATGCCATTGATGCGGCTTGACCGCTCGATGGTTCCCAGAGTGCTCTCCTCTTCCGCGCTTTGGGAATTGGCAAAGGAGAGGATTTCCGGCATGCCGACTTGTGGCAGACGGAGTTGGAGGGCAAGAGAGCCCTTGCCAATTGTGACAAACTTGCTCATCCCTTGGTCGCCCCCAGTGTTAGCCCTGCAATGAAATGTCGTTGCATCAAGAAGAACATGGTCACCGGTGGCAGAGCGGCAAGGATCGAGGCTGCCGCGATCAGCTCCCATGCAGCTTTCCACTGGCCCTTGAGTTCATTCATTCCGGCAGTTACCGGACGCACATCCGCCGATTGTGCCATGACCGTTGCCCAGAAATAGTCGTTCCAGATGAAGGTGAAAATGAGCACAGACAAGGCTGCCAGAGCAGGGCGCATGAGAGGCATCACTACATGGAAGAAGATCTTCCATTCCGAAACCCCTTCCACTCTTGCGCTTTCAATCAGAGCAAAGGGCAGGCCCTTGATGAAATTGCGCATGAAGAGGGTACAAAAGCCGGTCTGAAAAGCGATGTGGAACATCACCAATCCCGTTGTCGTGTTGTAGAGACCAAGCTGTTGTGTCAGGTCGCGTACGGGAATTGCCAGAATTTGGAAAGGCACAAAATTGCCTGCCACGAACATGAAGAAGACCACTAGGTTGCCCTTGAAGCGATAGACTGCGAGGGCGTAACCGGAAAGACTGGCCAGAGCGACGGCTCCAATGACGGTCGGGATGGTGATCTTGAAGGAATTGAGAATGTAATAGCCAATATTGCTGCGCTCGAACACCGCAGTGTAATTCTCGATCCCGGCGAAGCTTGATGGAATGCCGAAATAGTTTCCTGCGGCGAGATCGGAGGCTGGCCGGATCGAGGTGATGGCAATCCCGAGAAGTGGCAGGAGCCAGATCAACAGTGCAATGGGTAGCATGATCTTGTAGGTGCGCTGCACCCAGACGTGGGTTTGCTGGATGGGTTTTGGAAACATTAGCTATTCCTCTCCTGGCTCAACATGCGAACAATGAAGATGGAGATGAATACGAGCATGATGGCAAACAGGACGACGGCGATTGCCGCGCCATATCCCATGGAGTAGCCATATTCGGAAAGAGCCTGCTCATACATGAAATAGGACAAGACACGGGTTGAGCCGAACGGGCCGCCCACGGTCATGATCGAGATGAGGTCAAAGGAGCGCAAGGCTCCGATCACCGTTACAACAATCGACATGAAAGTTGCGGGGCGCAGCTGTGGCAGAATGACATGCCAAAGCATGGACCAGCCCTTTGCGTTGTCCATGCGGGCAGCTTCAACCTGCTCGGGATTGATGTTGTTGAGACCTGTCAGATAGAGGATCATGCAATAGGCGATCTGTGGCCAGAGCCCCGCGAAGATGACACCGTAGGTGGCGAAGCGCTCATCGGCGAGAATGGCAATTTCATCGCCTGTAAAGAAGCCGATTATCTTGGGCAACAAGCCGAAATCAGGGGCATAGAACCATGTGAAAATGAGGCCGACAACCACCTGACTGATGACGAAGGGGAAGAAAAACAGCGACTTGTAAAGCCGGATTCCCATGACCGTCTGATTAAGAAACAGGGCGATGCCCAGTCCTGCCGGAACAGCCAGTAAATAGAGGATCAACCAGATAAGGTTGTTCCAAAGCGATGTGTAGAAAGAGTCGTCATCGAGCAGATCAACATAATTCTCCAGCCCGATCCATGTCATCTGACCCAGGCCATCCCAGTCATAGAAGGAGATGCGGATCGACTGGAAGATGGGCCAGATCACATAGATGATAAACATCAGGATGCCCGGAGCCAGAAACAGCCACGGTGTCCAGTTGAATTGACTCTTTTTCCTTGATTTCTCTCGGCTTGCCATAAACGCCACTTTCTGAGGAAGACAAGAAGACATGAAGTAAAGATGTCGGGCGAGGCTTCCCGCCCGACACAGCCCCTCAATGTGCAAAGAGGGATTACTTGTAGACTTTGCCCCGGATTTTCTCGAGACGTTTCAAGATCTTGTCCAGTCGTTCAGGTTTCGTCATGAATTCCTGAAATGCTTCCATGCCTGCTTTGGCCATGTCTGCAGGAGCGTCACGATCAAAGAACTGTGCAAGGGCATGGGCGCTTGACAGGGCTTCGAAACCGGACTTCAGGAATGGATCGTCATCTGCCTTGGACTTGTTGTTGACAGGCAGCTGGCCCAAAATGATGTTCATCTTGGTCTGAGCCTCGGGAGAGGCCAAATAGGCAAGGAATTTCTTGGCGTCTTCCTTGTTCTTGGCGCCCGATGGAATGTGGAATGTGTCCGTCGGAGCCTCTTCGGCGCGTGGAACACCCGGCGTGATTTCCGGGAACAACATGAAGCCGAGATTGTCGTTGGTCATGCCGCCTTCCTTGAAGGTCGCAACGGCAAAATTCCCCATGACATAGTTTGCAGCTTTGCCTTGCACGAGAAGAGCGGCAGCTTCTTGCCAGTCAAGGGCCGCGTGGTTCTTGGTGGTGTAAGGAACAATCTTGGCCCAATTGTCGAACGTTGCTTTTACGCGATCATCTGTCCATGCGACTTTGCCTGAGGTAAGATCCATATGGAACTCATAGCCATTGGTGCGCAGGTTGATATAGTCAAAGATGCCTGCACCCGGCCAAAGATATTTGGTGCCTGTGGTCACGCAATCTATTCCGGCAGCGTCGAACGTCTTGCAGGCTGCGACAAACTCATCCCAGTTTTTGGGAACTGCTACACCGGCTTTCTTGTAGACGTCCTTGTTGTAATAAATGCCCCACTGGTAATAAGTGTATGGTACGCCCCATTTTTTCCCGTCGATGGTCATGGATGCGGCTGCGGATTTCAACTCTTCATTGAGATTGTTATTGTCCCAGACGTCGGTGATATCTTCAAACAATCCGGCTTTAACGAAGGGGGCCATGCGGTTGCCCGCATACCATGCTGCAACATCGGGAGCATCGGCGCTCAGGAAGTTACGAATGGCTGATTTGTAGCCCTCATGATCGAAATTGTTCCATTTGACCGTGATGTCAGGATTGGCCGCCTCAAAGCCTGCGATCAGTTCTTCCATTGCCTTCTTGGGTGCAGGGTCGGACTGGTCCGAATTGAGGACCAACTCGCCAGCAAAGGCTGTGGATGATACAAGAGTAGCGCAGAGGGCGATGCCGCCCAAGCGTTCGCAAAGATTCATGTTTTCCTCCCTATGGCCACTCAACATCGTGACTGTCGTGGCCGTGCTTCGTTACCTGGATATTCCAAGTGTGCTAAACGAATAGATTGATGTTCGGTCGGAAATCCGAAATACTCTACCGGATTGCAGAGAATTTATTCCGGAATTCTAAGGTTGTAGGGGGGAGGCGAATGAACAACAAGCAAGCTTTCGAGTTGGACGGAGCAAAGCCAGCCCACCCTGAGCTCGATCTCTCTCATCCCCTTGTCATCTTTGACGATCATCGTTTTTGTGCGGGAACAACCACCACTGTGCGCCGAATGGCTGGTCCTCACATGCATAGCCAGATAGAGCTTAATTATGTGCTTGAAGGGCAGATGACCTATTGGTTCGATGGGCGGGAGCTGACCTTGTCTGCTGACCGGCTTTGTTTGTTCTGGGGCATGTGTCCCCATCAGGTTACCGACTGCGAAGAAGGGACGCAATTCGTCTGCCTTTACATGCCCATGTCGGTTATTCTGGGTATGGCAAATCCGTCGCGTTTGCGCGAGGCTATCTTTCGAGGCGCCGTGATAGAGGCGTTAAATATCAGGCCCTATGACCGGCAAATCTTCTTGGATTGGCGCAATGAGCTGCTTGCCGGTGACGCGAATACCGAAGAAATATTGCGCTCAGAGCTGGTTGCCCGCGTAAAACGCATCGAGAATGATGGCTGGCGTGATCTGCGTGAACAAGGGGAGGTGTTGGTCAACCTGCGCCAATGTGATGTCGATCGTATTCATCACATCGAGCAGATGCTGCGCTTCATTAGTGAAAATGCTCTCAGGAAGATTTCTGTCGAGGATGTGGCAGAAGCTACGGGTCTGCACCCCAACTATGCCATGACATTGTTCAAGCGTGCCTTGGGTTTAACCATCAATCAGGCCATTGTCCGGCATCGCCTTGATACCGCTCGATCTCTGCTGATATCGACCGATTTGACTGTGGTCGAAGTTGCGTTTGAATCTGGGTTCGGATCATTGTCCACTTTCTATGAATCCTTTCAAAAGCGGTTTCAAGAAAAGCCAGTCCAGTTCCGCAAGAAAATGCGCTCCAAGAATATCAACAAGAGCTTGTCGCAGGTCGGGCAAGTTAAATATATGTGACCTTTTGCGGTGATGCTTCTTTCGGGATGACTGCTGCTTGTGAAGCGGTGATTGCAGCGCTGCCCAAGTGTGTAATTTCTACCTTTTAATCAAAACAAAGGTCTTATTTTGAGTGCTTTGTGGGGCTCTCGGAGCTCGTTATTGTTAGTCTCGTTTTGAAAATATAAAATATATCAATGAATTAATCTAAAGCTATACCAATGTGGGGTGGTCTATTTCGGCTTCTAATCCCAATGGCTGTGAGAAAGCTATTGCGGAATAAAAATTCTTTGCCATAATGTGAACGAACGGTCGGTTAATTAATGAGGCCGGTTTTTTGATCTCATTGGGGGGGAGAGATTTATGTCGGAAGCCTTTGTTTGCGACGCAATCCGTACGCCTATCGGGCGCTACGGGGGAGCCTTGTCTTCGGTGCGTGCCGATGATCTGGCTGCGGTGCCGCTCAAGGCTCTGCTTGAGCGCAATCCGCAGGTCGACTGGGAGAAGATCGACGATGTGATCTTGGGCTGTGCCAATCAGGCTGGCGAGGACAATCGCAATGTTGCCCGCATGGCGGTTCTGCTGTCCGGGATGCCTGTTGGTGTTCCGGGGACTACAGTAAACAGGCTTTGCGGTTCCGGCATGGATGCCATCGGCCTTGCTGCGCGCACCATTCGCGCAGGCGACGGAGATATGCTGGTGGCCGGTGGCGTGGAGAGCATGAGCCGGGCTCCTTTTGTGGTTGCCAAGGCTGGTAGTGCCTTTTCCCGCAATGCCGAAATCTATGACACGACGATCGGCTGGCGCTTCAAGAATGCCTCTTTGCATAATGCGCACGGTACTCACAGCATGCCCGAAACGGCTGACAATGTGGCGGCGGACTATGGAATATCGCGTGAGGATCAGGACCGCTTCGCCGCAGAAAGCCAGCGCCGCTGGGAGGTTGCACAGAAGGCTGGCCTCTTTGCCGAAGAAATCGTTCCCGTTGCCATTCCCCAGCGCAAGGGGGAGCCGATCCGCGTGGATTGCGATGAGCATCCGCGCCCGGGCACGAGCGTTGAAACGCTGGCCAAGTTGCGCGGTGTGAATGGCCCCGAGCTAACGGTTACTGCGGGCAATGCATCGGGTGTCAATGACGGGGCTGCGGGGCTGATTGTTGCTTCGGAAGCTGCTGCCAAATCCAATGACCTTGAGCCAAAGGCACGCATTGTTGCCATGGCCGCAGCCGGAGTGCCGCCCCGCGTGATGGGGATCGGGCCTGTGCCTGCGACCCGACGGGTGCTTGAGCGGGCTGGTCTGACACTCGATCAGATGGACGTCATTGAACTCAATGAAGCTTTTGCTGCGCAGTCGCTTGCCGTGCTGCGCGAACTCGGATTGCCCGAAGAGGCAGACCATATCAACGCCAATGGCGGCGCGATCGCCATGGGTCATCCGCTGGGCATGTCCGGTGCGCGCCTTGTGTTGCACGCCACATACCAGCTTCAACGCAGCGGTGGGCGCTATGCGCTCTGCACCATGTGCGTCGGGGTCGGGCAGGGCATTGCTCTCATTCTGGAACGCGTCTGAATAGGGAGGTCGGACATGTATGCTCAGATGGTGAAGTCGGAAGGAATGAAATCCCGGGATGAAATGACGCCCGAAGAACTGGCTTTTCAGGACCGGATCGACCGGGGCGAAAAGATCGAACCCAAGGAATGGATGCCCGAGGGCTATCGCAAGACGCTGATCCGGCAGATCGGACAGCATGCCCATTCGGAAATTGTCGGACAGTTGCCGGAGGGCAACTGGATCACCCGCGCTCCGACCCTTGAGCGCAAGGCCATCTTGCTGGCTAAGGTGCAGGATGAGGCCGGCCACGGGCTCTATCTCTATTCGGCGGCAGAAACGCTTGGCGTCAGCCGAGATGATCTGACCGAAAAGCTGCATTCCGGTGCCATGAAATACAGTTCCATCTTCAACTATCCAACCCTCAACTGGGCCGACATGGGCGCGGTTGGCTGGCTGGTCGATGGGGCGGCGATCATGAATCAGGTGCCTTTGCAGCGCACCTCCTATGGTCCCTATAGCCGGGCGATGATCCGCATTTGCAAGGAAGAAAGCTTCCACCAGCGTCAGGGCTATTCGATCATGATGAAGATGGCAGCAGGCACTCCGGCACAGAAGGAAATGGCGCAGGATGCGATGAATCGCTTCTGGTATCCGGCCCTGATGATGTTTGGTCCGTCGGATGCGGATTCGGTTCATTCTGCCCAGTCCATGGCCTGGAAAATCAAGATCAATACCAATGACGAGCTGCGGCAGAAATTCGTCGATCAGACCGTGCCACAGGCGGAATATCTGGGCCTGACGATTCCGGACGAGCATCTCAAATGGAATGAGGAAAAGGGTGGCTATGATTTCAGCCAGCCGGACTGGTCCGAGTTTTTTGAAGTGATCAAGGGCAATGGTCCGTGCAATCGCGAGAGGATGAATGCCCGGGTCAAGGCCTGGGACGAGGGGGAATGGTTCCGGGAAGGGCTTTACGCCCATGCCGAAAAGGCAATGCGCCGTCGGGCTGCAACAACCGCAGCCGAGTGACCTTTGGGGACGTTTTAGGGGGAGGAGAAACCATGTCCAGAAAAGAATGGCCGCTTTGGGAAGTTTTTATCCGGGGTCAACACGGCCTCAATCACCGTCATGTCGGTAGCCTGCATGCGCCCGACGCTGAAATGGCAATTCACCATGCGCGTGATGTATATACCCGACGCAAGGAGGGGGTGTCCATCTGGGTGGTGAAGTCCAACGACATCACCGCGTCCAGCCCGTCCGAGAAGGGCCCCTTGTTCGATCCGGCTGAAAGCAAGGCCTATCGGCATCCGACCTTCTTCGATATTCCCGAAGAAGTGGGGCATATGTGATGAGCGTTGGAGCAATGGAAAAGGCAGCAACCGGGGCTTTGCTGAACCCGGTCGAGGACGGCTTTGTCAGCGATGCCGCATTGGCACCAGCATTCTTTGAATGGCTTTGCCGGATGGGGGACAGTGCCATCATATTGGGCCATCGCGTGTCTGAATGGTGCGGCCACGCGCCGGCACTGGAAGAAGACATCGCCATGGCCAACACGGCGCTGGATCTGATCGGGCATACCCAGATGTGGCTGGGGCTTGCTGGTGAAGTCGAGGGCAAGGGCCGGGATGCCGATGCACTTGCCTATCTGCGCGATGCCTTGCAGTTCCGCAACCTGCTTTTGTGCGAATTGCCCAATGGCGACATGGGCGTCACCCTGATGCGCCAGTTCCTGTTTGATGCGCGTCATCATGCCATGCTGGTGTGGTTGACTGGCTCGGCCAGCCCGAGGGTTGCCGAGATCGCTGCCAAGGCCGTCAAGGAAGCCAGATATCATCTTGAGCGCTCGTCCGAACTGGTTGTTCGGCTGGGGGACGGCACCGAGGAAAGCCATCGCCGGATGCAAGCCGCGCTGGATCAGCTCTGGCCCTATATCGATGAAATGTTCATGGATGATGCCGTTGACGACGCCATGGCCGCGGCGGGTGTCGCACCCAGACCATCGGACCTTCGCAAGGAATGGGAAGGAACCCTGCGCGAGGTTCTGGCCGAGGCTACGCTCGACATGCCCGGACCGGCCGGTTTTGCCCAGAAGGGTGGCAATATCGGGCGACATACCGAGCATCTGGGTTACATTCTGGCCGAAATGCAGTTTTTGCAGCGTGCCTATCCGGGCGCAAGCTGGTAGGTGCGATGATGACGACCATCAGTCCAACCATGACGCGGCCGTCAGTTGACACCATATGGGATTGGCTCGGCGAAGTGCCGGATCCGGAAATCCCGGTGGTCTCGGTTGCCGAATTGGGCATCATTCGAGAGGTGCGCTATGAGGGCGAGATGCTGGTTGTCGCTGTCACGCCGACCTATTCGGGTTGTCCGGCAACCTCTGTCATCGACCTCGCCATTGAGGAGAAATTGCGCGAGAAGGGCCTTGACAGGCTGCGGCTTGAAAGGCGCCTCTCGCCTCCATGGACGAGCGACTGGATCACTATGGAGGCGCGCGAGAAGCTGCGTGCCTTTGGCATCGCTCCACCGATCAACGGCACCGCTGCCAGTGGCGTCATGGCGGCGCGCGCCCGCCGCATGACCGGAAAGGGCAATCTGGTGGTTGAGTGTCCACGCTGCGGCTCCACCCACACAGAGCGGGTCAGCCAGTTTGGCTCGACCCCCTGCAAGGCTTCCTGGCGCTGCAAGGATTGTCTGGAGCCATTCGACTATTTCAAATGCATCTGAGCCTTGGAGGAGAGGCTTGCCATGTCACGATTTTCTTCACTTGAAGTGACCGATGTGCGCCGCGAGACACGCGATGCCGTGGTCCTGACCCTGAAACCGGATGCTGCCGATGAGAAGGATTTTGCCTTCACCCAGGGGCAGTATCTGACCTTTCGCCGCGCATTCGATCAGCAGGAGCTGCGGCGCTCCTATTCCATTTGTGCCGGTGTTGATGACGGCTGCCTGCAGGTCGGCATCAAGCGGGTGGAGGGCGGTGCCTTCTCCACCTGGGCCAATGAAGAGCTGAAGGTGGGCGATCATATCGACGCCATGCCGCCAATGGGGCGCTTCTTTACGCCGCTCGACCCGGCGGCGGAGAAAAACTATCTGGCCTTTGCCGCCGGTTCGGGCATTACGCCGGTGCTCTCGATCATCAAGACCACATTGGCTCGAGAGCCGAAATCGACCTTTACGCTGGTTTATGCCAACCGTCAGATGAGTTCCATCATGTTCCGCGAGGATCTGGAGGATCTCAAGAACAGCTATCTGGGGCGCTTGTCGGTTATCCATATTCTCAAGAGCGAGGGGCAGGAGATCGATCTCTTTACCGGGCGGATCGATGATGAAAAGCTTGATGCCCTGTTCGATCTCTGGATCGAGGCGGACAGCATTGATACGGCCTTCATCTGTGGGCCGGAGGCGATGATGCTGACCATCGCGGACAATCTGCGCAAGCATGGCATTGCCGATGAACAGATCAAGTTCGAACTGTTTGCTTCATCGCAACCGGGTAGGGCACCCCAAAAGGCGGTCTCGAAGGCCGGTGCGGTAACGAGCAACAGTTGTGATGTTTCCGTGACACTGGATGGATCGACGCGCCAGTTTTCAATGCCCAAGGACGGGCATTCCATTCTCGATGCAGCGGTTGCCAATGAAATGGACGCACCCTACTCCTGCAAGGCCGGGGTCTGCTCGACCTGTCGCGCCCGGGTTCTGGAAGGCGAAGTCGAGATGGCAGTCAATCATGCGCTGGAAGATTATGAAGTGAAGGCCGGTTATGTCCTTTCCTGCCAGTGTGTTCCTGTTTCAGACAAGGTGGTGATCAGTTATGACGAGTGAAGCCGCTGTGATGCCAATCGAGGATTATCTTGCCAAGGGTGGCAAGCTCACCTCGCCGGACAATGTGCCACCGCGCTATCGCGCCGAACTGTTGCGCATGATGTCTTCCTTTGTGGATAGCGAACTGGCCGGTTCGGCAGGCTTTGCCGATGCCATCAATTGGGCGCCGGGGATATCCCAACGCATTGCTGCCAGCCGGATCGTTCTGGAGAAGGCGGCCAATGCGGAGAAGGTGCTTGATCTGATGGAAGATTTCGGTACCGACAAGGCGCTCTATAACCGGACCCATAACTGGGCTGCGCGCCAGCCCCGCGAAGCCAGCATTGACCCGCGCAGGCAGGGGGCGGACATGCGCCTGTCGGTTTTTCACTCTCCGCTTGCGGGCTGGACCGATGCATGTGTGATGAATTTGCTGATGGGATTGGCAACGGGCATTCAGCTCAGAGAACTGGCCCAGATATCCTATATTCCCTTTGCCGAGGTCATTCGTGAGATTGCGCCCGTTGAAGCCCGGCACAAGGATCTGGGCCTGATTGGCCTTGAAGATATCTGCGTCAGCGAAGAGGGACGGGCCGAGGCTGCCCGGTCTGTCGATTACTGGTTGCCGCGTGTGGCTGCAACATTTGGAGCTGCGGAGTCTGAGCGGTTTGCACGTCTGCACCGCATGGGGTTGCGCCATAGCTCCAATCAGGCCCTTCTGGATGAGTGGACGAGCCTTGCCCAGACGCAACTTGCAGCGCTGAAATTACGCTGAAATGAGAGGAATGATCATGACGGACGAGATCCTGTCACCACGCCGTCTGGAAAGCTATATCGTCGGCGCCTGGCGTGCGGGAGAAGGCGAAGGCGAGCCGGTCGCAAATGCTGCCACAGGCAAGCTGCATGCCCTGATCGGAACTGAGGGGCTCGATTTCAGGGCTGCTCTTGAATGGGGGCGTGCCGTTGGCGGTCCGGCCTTGCGCGCCATGACGATCCATCAGCGGGCCCTGATGCTCAAGGCGCTAGGCCTCAAACTGATGGAACTGAAGGAAGAATTCTATCAGGAGAGCTTTGCCACAGGTGCCACACGGGCTGATTCATGGCCCGACATCGAGGGGGGGATCGGCACCATGCTGGCCTTCGCTTCCAAGGCCCGGCGCGAGTTTCCCAATGCCCGAGTGCTGACCGAAGGGCCGGTCGAGGTGCTGTCGCGCGATGCTACCTTCATGGGGCAGCATATTCTGACACCGATGGAAGGTGTGGCGATCCATATCAATGCCTATAATTTTCCGGTCTGGGGCATGCTGGAAAAGATTGCGCCATCACTGATTGCGGGTATGCCCTGTCTGGTCAAGCCGGCAACCCAGACGGCCTATCTGACAGAACTCGTGGTCCGGCGGATGCTGGAAAGCGGGCTGCTGCCCGATGGCGCCTTGCAGATCGTGACCGGCAATCCGGGGGACCTGCTCGATCATGTGACCGAACAGGATGTTGTAACCTTTACCGGCTCTGCCACCACTGGCCGGATGCTCAGAAGCAAGTCTTCCATCGTAGCCAACGCGGTGCGCTTCACCATGGAGGCGGACAGTCTCAATGCGTCCATTCTTGGGGCCGATGCAGGGCCGGGGACACCGGAATTTGACCTGTTTGTGCGCGAAGTTTCGCGCGAGATGACTGCCAAGGCGGGACAGAAATGCACTGCCATTCGCCGGATCATGGTGCCCCGTGATTGCGAGGGGGCCGTGATTGATGCGCTCAAGGCGCGCCTTGGGCAGATACCTATCGGGTTGCCGACCGACCCTTCGGTGCGTATGGGAGCGCTGGTCTCGCTCAGAGACCGTGAGACCGTACGCAATCGGGTGCGTGAGCTGATGGGCGAAGCGGAGATTCTCGCTGGCGATCCTGATGGCTGTGCGCTGGTGTCGGGTGACAATGAGACGGGGGCTTTCATGGCTCCGATATTGCTCCATTGTGCCAATCCTATGGAGGCCGAGGCGGTGCATGCCATCGAGGCATTCGGACCGGTGGCTACGCTGATGCCCTATGATGATGCATCCGAAGCGGTTGCGCTTGCGCGCAAGGGGCGCGGTTCTCTTGTTTCCTCGGTCTTTACGAACGATGGCGCTCTGGCTGCGAAATTTGCCAGCGGACTGGCAGCGTTTCATGGACGGGTTATGGTTGGCAACAGAGTTTCGGCGAAGAGCTCAACCGGCCACGGCTCACCGCTTGCGCCGCTGGTGCATGGCGGGCCGGGCCGGGCTGGCGGAGGCGAGGAAATGGGAGGGATGCGTGGCGTCAAGCATTTCATGCAGCGCTCGGCCATTCAGGGGCCTCCGGCAATGCTCTCTGCCATTACTGGTCAATGGGTTGATGGTGCTTCGGCGCAAAATGACACCCATCCATTCCGTAAATCTCTGGCAGAACTCGAGATCGGGGACCAGATTGTCACCCAAGTTCGGACGGTCACTCAGGCCGATGTGGAACATTTTGCCCAATTCACGGGTGACACCTTCTACGCCCATATGGATCGTGACGCAGCCAAGGCAAACCCATTCTTTGAAGATCGGGTGGCCCATGGCTATCTCATTGCTTCCTTTGCTGCAGGCCTGTTTGTCGATCCCGAGCCCGGTCCGGTGCTTGCCAATTATGGTGTCGACAATCTCCGTTTCATGATGCCTGTCTATTTCGGCGACAGTCTGCATGTCCGCCTCACATGCAAACAGATCAATCCGCGCGAAAATGCCGAATATGGCGAGGTGCGTTGGGATTGTCAGGTGAGCAATCAGAAAGACGAGGTCGTGGCGCATTATGACGTGCTGACCATGGTGGCCAAGACTTGGCCGCTGCTGGAGGCCGCAGAATGACGGGAGGCGTCTGGTCGTGGAATGGTATCGTGCCGGTGGTGGATGAAACAGCTTTCATTCATCCGCCGTCCTGATTGGCGATGTGATTATCGGGGTCGGCTGTTATGACGGTCCCGCTGCTATGAGAACCAGAGGAGAACAGGCGACTGGTTGAGGGTTCGGGCCACGACCCTTTGATACTTAAACGCAAATAGCCTAGCGAACAGCCTTTACTCCTTCCAGTATCAGCACGGTAGCCAGATGGGCGTAATCTTCCCGAGAGATCGGGCCGTCTTCCTTGAACCACATATAGACCCAGTTCATCATGCCAAAGAGTGACATGGTCACCGGCATCAATAAAGGGCGATCCGGATTGTCCAGTGTCGGGTGAACCATACGCAAGACGTTTGAAAAGCGTTTTACGACACGGCGTTCGACCTTGACAATCTCTGCTCTCTGTTCCGCTGACAGTGCCTGACTGGCATTGAGCTGGACCTTGTGCTGATCATCGGCCCCCCTGTAGGCTTCAATGACTGTCATAACCAGCTTTTCGAGCCTTTTTTCGGGTTGTAATGCCTCGTCGTCAGCTTCTGCCAAAGCGTGGTCGAGTTCTTCAAGGTGGGAATGCACAATCTCGAAGATCAGAGCGTCTTTGGACGGGTAATAGTGATAGAGAAGCGATTTCGACACGCCAGCCGCAGATGCTATTTGGGACATGGAGGCTTTCTCCATGCCTTGCGTTGCAAATACCCGCGCCGCGTCCAGCAGCAAACTATGTTGTTTTTCTTCGAAATCGTTTGCGCGTGTTCGGGCCATGGACAATATTCTCTAAAATGCTGAAGACGAAAGTAGGGGGCTCTCTATGCCCCCTATACACCAAAATTGGTATGTTTGACCATACGGTCGGTTTAATTTTTTGGTCGGTTATCGACAACTCGCTTGGCTTTTCCTTCCGAGCGGGCAAGCTCTTGCGGGGCTCTGACATCGATCCTTGTTGTTACGCCTACCACTGATTTGATGTGGTGGGAGAGCTCGACGGCCGAGGCTTTGCGAGCGTCTTCAGAGACGTGATTGGTTGCCGCTTCCACATGGACGACCATGGTGTCCTTGTGATGCTTGCGGTTCAGTTCGATCTGGAAATGCGGCGTGAGGCCTTTGCATTTCAGGATCTGTTCTTCGATCTGGGTCGGAAAGACATTCACGCCGCGCAGAATGATCATATCGTCCGAACGACCGGTAATCTTCTCAATGCGGCGCATGGAGCGAGCTGTGCCGGGCAGAAGGCGGGTAAGATCGCGGGTGCGATAGCGCACCATTGGCAGACCTTCTTTGGTCAGAGTGGTAAAGACCAACTCGCCCATTTCTCCGTCTGGCAGCACTTCGCCAGTAATCGGATCTATGATTTCAGGATAGAAATGGTCTTCCCAGATATGCAGACCGTCTTTTGTTTCAACGCATTCATTGGCAACGCCTGGCCCCATGATTTCGGAAAGGCCATAGATGTCAACAGCATGCATGTCGAAGGACTGCTCGATTTCTCCGCGCATGGAGTTGGTCCAAGGCTCTGCTCCAAAGATACCAACCCTGAGCGAGCTTTCCCTAGGGTCCAGTCCTTGTCTGCGGAATTCATCGAGAATGGATAGCATGTAGGATGGTGTGACCATGATGATCGATGGCTTGAAATCCTGAATCAAGGTGACCTGACGTTCCGTCATGCCGCCAGAAATGGGAACCACGGTGCAACCAAGCCGCTCAGCTCCGTAATGGGCTCCAAGGCCGCCGGTGAACAGGCCATAGCCATAGGCAACATGGACGATATCGCCGGGGCGACCGCCCGAAGCGCGAATGGATCTGGCTACCAGATCGGCCCACACGTCGATGTCATTCTTGGTATATCCGACCACCGTCGGCTTGCCGGTCGTGCCGGATGAACCGTGAATGCGGACCAGTTTTTCCCTTGGCACGGCGAACATGCCGAAGGGGTATGAATCCCTCAAGTCAGTCTTTTGCGTGAACGGAAATTTTGCAAGGTCCGCCAGAGATTTCAAGTCGGATGGGTGAACGCCATGCTCGTCGAATCGCTTGCGATAGAATGGTGAATTCTCATAGGCATGGGTCAAGGAGCGACGCATGCGGTGATATTGCAGAGCCGCGATTTCATCGCGAGAGGCGACTTCAATAGGGTCTAGCAGGTTCCTGTTTGGTGTTAGATCGTTCATTATTTCCTCCCCGGTATTAGATGCTGTCGTTTTTGAGCGACAGAAGTGTTCCTTTTACTGTGCGGGCATGGCCGCGAAATTCTGCGATTAATGTTCCGTCTTCGCGTGTCACTTGCACGTCGTAGAGACCTGAGCGGCCAGATCGGAAAATCTCGGTTGCACGGGCTATCAAACGATCACCCAAGGCTCCCGGCGCGGTGTAATGGATCGTGCAATTCTGGCCGACGGTGATTTGGTTGTAGGTGTTGCAGGCAAAGGCGAAGGCACTATCGGCAAGCATGAAGAGATAGCCGCCATGGGCATTGCCGTGACCGTTTGTCATGGCTTTGGTAACTGTCATGCTGACGGTGGCTTTGCCCGGTGCGACATGCTCAAGCTTGATGCCCAGCTCGCGGGTTGCTGCATCACCATCCCACATTGCCTGAGCGCAGGCTTCGGCCAACTCTTGCGGGCTCATCGCTGTATATTGGTCCATATCAGCGCCCCTTGAATTGTGCTGGACGTTTCTCGAGAAATGCCGCGACCCCTTCGGCATAGTCATTGGTCTGTCCTGCTTGGCGCTGGCAGTCTCGTTCCATGTCTAGATGAGTGTCGAGAGGCTGGTTTGATGCTGTCTGAATGAGCCGTTTGGTGAGGCCCAACCCCACTGTTGGTCCTGCGGCAAGGCGCTCTGCAATGGCCGATGCTTCGCCCACTAGGGCTGTGTCATCTACTGCCTTCCAGATGAGGCCCCAGCGCTCGGCCTGCTCGGCGGGCAGGGGCTCGGCCAGCATGGCAAGGGCCTTGGCGCGAGGCTCGCCCAAAATGTTGGTCAGTGACCAGCTGCCGCCCGCATCGGGAATGAGGCCTATCTTGGAAAATGCCTGAATGAATTTTGCGGACTTGGCGGCAAGAACGATGTCGCAGGCAAGAGCAATATTGGCCCCAGCGCCAGCGGCCACGCCGTTTACAGCACATATGACCGGCTTTTCCAGTGAGCGGATCAGGCGCAATGTCGGATTGTAAAAGGTCTCAATCGTTTCTCCGAGGTCGGGTTTTGCTCCCCCTTTTCTTGGATCGCGATCCCCAAGATCCTGTCCGGCGCAAAAGCCACGCCCGGCCCCGGTTAGCAAGATGGCCCGAACGTCTTTCTCGCTGTGGGCAAATTCCAGCTGCGCTCGAAAGGCACGATGCATTTCATCATTAAAGCTATTCAGTTTATCGGGTCTGTTCAGCGTCAGTTTCAGAACGCCACTTTCCAGAATCGACAGAACGGTCTCGGATTCGCTCATTTTTTCTCCCCCCAAGGCCCACTTTTGTAGAGCCGACGAAAGATATGTTGCATAAACCGTCCGGACGGTCAATTATACGCTTGAATAAATCGTCCGGACGGTCAATTATAAGTAATCTGAATTTGGGGGGACATATGACCGACTTCTTTAATCGCCACGAAAAACTGTTGGCTGATGCCGTATCTGCGCTGAAATCGAGGGAATTCTGGACACCGTTTCCGGAAATCCCCAGTGGGCGCTTTTATGGGGAAACAGCAAAGGACGATGGTCAACAAAAGTTTGATCGATTGATCGGTAAATATTTTTCGATTGCCAATCATCCAGAAACCCATCGGGTGGGATTGGAGGACTCTCCTTGGGGAAAGCCTCTGAAAATAAGCTATCCTGCTGCGGATGTTGCAACCCTGCTTGATGCCTCCAAAAAGGCTGCTCCGGTCTGGAGTGAAGCTTCTGTTGAGACGCGTGTCGGCATTCTTCTTGAGGCTCTCGTGCGGCTTAATGCCATGAGCTTTCTCATGGGGCATGCGGTAATGCACACCACTGGACAGGCTTTCCCAATGGCTTTTCAGGCTGGCGGGCCGCACTCACAGGATCGTGGTCTGGAAGCTGTGGCTGCGGCTTGGGCAGAAATGACGGCAACCGCGCGCGATGCCATCTGGGAAAAGCCGCAGGGCAAGAATCCTTCTATAGTGATGGAGAAGCACTGGAAACTCGTGCCGCGCGGCCTGTCGTTGACCATCGGCTGCAACACGTTTCCTAACTGGAACGGTTATCCCGGTCTGTTTGCCAGTCTGGCGACGGGAAACACGGCGATTGTCAAGCCGCATCCGGCTGCAATTCTGCCGCTTGCCATCACCGTGAAGACTTTGCGCGAAGTTATGGCGGAAGCGGGCATGCCTGCGGATGCGGTTTTGCTCGCTGCCGATGAACCGGGATGGGAGATCACCTGTGAGTTGGTCCAGAGTGATGCTTTCTCTTTGATTGACTATACCGGCTCATCCATATTCGGAAACTGGGTGCGTGCCAATGCCGGTCAGGCGCAGGTTTATAGTGAAGAGAGCGGCGTCAACTCGATCACCATCACAGGCACCAACGATTTCAAGGGAATGTGTGACAATATCGCCTTTTCGTTGGCGCTCTATTCGGGCCAGATGTGCACTTCGCCGCAGAATATCTATGTTCCGGCTTCCGGCATCGAAACCGATCAGGGAACAAAAAGCTTCGATGAGGTCGCCGCTGGTATTTCATCGGCCATCGATGATCTTCTCTCGGAACCCAACCGTGCCTCCGGGGTCTGTGGCACCATAGCCAACCCCGCTACACTGGCGAGGGTGTCCATTGCCCGAGGCTCTGGCCGTATCATTCGCGAAAGTGGCGAAACCGGCATGGGCCGCAGCGCAACACCAATTCTAGTAGCACTCGATACAGACGAAAGAGGAGCGGAGCAAGAGGAATGCTTCGGACCAATCTCCTATTTCATTGCCTGCATCGATGCCGCAGATGCCATCGCCCGAGCATCTGACATAGCAAAGAAAAAAGGGGCGATAACTGCAGCACTCTACGCCAGGGATCAAGCCTTGATCGATGAAGCTGCAGATGCCTTCGGGCGTGCCGGGGTCAATCTGTCCGTCAATCTCACTGGTAACATTTATGTCAACCAGTCGGCGGCCTTTTCCGATTTCCACGTTACCGGAGCAAATCCGTCTGGCAATGCCTGTTTGACGGATTCAGCCTTTGTCGCGTCGCGCTTTCGACGCGTCATGGTTCGTTGGCCAAAGGTCGCCTGAGCGACAAAAGTCAATTTTCTCATTTGGATATCACGGGAGGACTATCCATGAAATTCGCAATCACTACAGCGATGACCACTCTGGTCGCGTTTGGAACCATAAGCCTTGCTGCGCCAGCTTCAGCGGAAATCCGTTTGGGAGCCAGCGTTTCTGCAACAGGACCGGCTGCCTTTTTGGGAGATCCTGAAGCCAAAACGATCGAAATGCTGGTAGAGCAGGTCAATGAGGCCGGTGGCATCAATGGGGAAAAGATTGAGCTTTTCCTTTATGACGATGGTGGCGACCCTAACAAGGCCCGCACCTTTGCGACCCGTCTTGTTGAAGATGATGAAGTCGTGGCCATTATCGGCGGTTCAACGACTGGAACGACCATGTCGATCCTGTCTGTTGCAGAAGACGAGGGGGTTCCCTTCATTTCGCTCGCCGGGGCCATTCAGATCATTGATCCGGTGCGCGCATTTGTTTTCAAGACACCGCACACAGATCGCATGGCTTGCGCCAAGATCTTTACGGACATGGCTGCGCGTGGTCTTGCCAAGATTGGCATGATCTCGGGTACAGACGGCTTTGGTGCTTCGATGCAGGCCCAGTGTAAGGAGATTGCCCCTGAGCATGGAATCGAGATCATCGCCGATGAGACCTATGGTCCGCAAGATGCAGACATGACACCGCAGCTGACCAAGATTTCCAAGACGGACGGGGTGCAGGCGATCCTTAATCCCGGCTTTGGTCAGGGCCCGGCTATCGTCACCCGCAACAAGGCCCAGCTCGGTATCGAACTGCCACTCTATCAGAGCCACGGCGTTGCCTCCGACGGCTTCATCAAGCTGGCCGGAGCTGACGCGGCAGAGGGCGTGCGGCTGCCGGGGACGGCATTGCTGATCGCCGACATTCTGCCCGATGGCGATCCGCAGAAGGGTGTCGTGACATCCTACAAGGCAGCATTTGAGGGCAAATATGACCTGAAGGTTTCCACCTTTGGTGGCTATGCCAATGATGCCTTCCTGCTGATGGCCGATGCTATGAAAAAAGGTGGTTCGGACGCCGAAGCCATCCGCGATGCTCTGGAAGCAACTGCCGGGCTGGTCGGTACCACCGGCACCTATAGCTTCTCTGCTGAAGATCATCTTGGTCTCGATCTGAGTGCATTCCGTATGCTTGAGATTAAAAACGGCGGCTGGACCCTTGCCGAATAATCTTGCATCGGGCGGGGCTTTTGCCCCGCCTTCATCGACTCGATCTCAAAGGGAGAGCCGCTCATGGATGCCTTGATGCAGTTTCTTTTGTCCGGGGTGACTGTTGGCGCGGTCTATGCGCTCGTCGCTCTGGGCTTCACAATTATCTATAACGCTTCGGATGTGGTGAATTTTGCGCAAGGCGAATTTGTCATGTTGGGCGGGATGATTACCGTCTTTGCCCATGCTGCCGGATTGCCTTTGCCGCTGGCAGCCCTGATCGCGATCCTGCTGACTGCTCTGGTCGGTGTGGCGCTGAACAAGCTGGCGATCGAACCGGCAAGGGGCGCTCCGGTTGTCTCGCTGATCATCATCACCATTGGCGCATCCATTTTCATTCGCGGCGCTGCGCAATTGGTTTTTGACAAGCAGTTGCATCGTTTCCCGTCTTTTTCCGGTGACGAACCGATCCGCCTGCTGGGGGCCGCGATCCTGCCGCAGAGCCTTTGGGTGGTTGGTGGTGCCTTCTTTATTTTTATCGGCCTTTGGGCCTTCTTCACAAAGACCCTGACCGGTAAAGCCGTTTTGGCCACGGCCAATAACAGGCTGGCAGCACAGCTGGTCGGCATCAATACCGGCTGGGTGATGACCCTTTCCTTCTCCCTGTCTGCTGCCATCGGGGCGCTGGCGGGGGTGCTGGTTACCCCCATTACACTGGTGGCCTATGACGTTGGTGTCGGGCTGGCGCTCAAGGGCTTTGCGGCTGCCATGCTGGGCGGAATGGGTAACCCCAAGGGCGCATTGGTTGGAGGCATTCTGCTCGGTCTGCTCGAAGCGCTGACCGCCGGATATCTCAGCTCGCAATATAAGGATGCGGTGGCCTTTATCGTTATTCTGGCGGTGCTGTTTGCCATGCCTCAGGGCCTGTTCGGCGCCAAGAGAACCGAGAGGGTCTGAGCCATGCAAACTTATTCCAAATGGATACAATTGGCCATTCTCTTCGTTCTGATCGTGGCCCTGCCGATTTTCTTCCCGTCGGGATATTATTTCCGCGTCGGTGCGTTGATTTTCGTGAATGCCTTAAGTGTTGTCGGGCTGGTTATCCTTATCGGATATGCGGGCCAGATCAGTCTGGGGCATGCCGGGTTCGCCGGGATCGGAGCTTACGCTTGTGCGTTGGGGCCGCAATATCTAGAGTTGCATCCGGCTTTGTCTGTTCTGCTGGGCGCTTTTGTTTCCGCTATCATGGCAGTATTGATCGGCAAGCCGATCTTGCGGCTCAAGGGCTATTATCTGGCTGTGGCAACGCTGGGATTTGGCATTCTGGTTTCCATGCTGTTGACCAATGAGCGGGCTTTGACGGGTGGGCCAGATGGAATGGCGGTTGCCAAGCTGGGACTTAAAGGTGTTCTGAAGGATTTCGGCATCAAGCTTTCCACTGGCGAGTTCTGGTATCTGCTCTGTGGTTTTGTGCTGCTCATTGGGGTCTGGGTCGCTCTCAATCTGTTTAACAGCCCCACGGGGCGAGCCATGCGGGCGTTGCACGGATCGGAAGTGGCGGCGCGCACGGTGGGTATCGATGTGGCGCAGGTCAAGCTGCAGGCATTTGTTATTTCAGCGGTTTATGCATCGGTTGCCGGTTCTCTGCTGGCCTTGCAAAACAGTTTCATCACCCCGGACGTTGCCGGTTTTATGCATTCGATTGAAATGGTTACGATGGCGGTGCTGGGGGGCGTGAATTCCGTTTTGGGCGCAACGCTCGGTGCGGCAATCCTTACCTTGCTGCCTCAGGTCCTGACGGTGTTTGCCGAATATGAGCAGTTGATCATGGGGCTGGTGATGATCCTTGTGATGATTTTCTTGCCAAAAGGGTTGCTTCCTTCCATAGCAGCCAAGCTGAGAGGGAGGGGAGAATGACGCTTTTACAAGTCGAAGGTCTTGGCATCAGCTTCGGTGGTCTGCGAGCCGTCAACAATGTGGGCTTCTCGGCCAAACCTGGCGAGATCGTCTCGGTGATCGGGCCCAATGGGGCAGGCAAGACCACGCTGTTCAATATGATTTCCGGTGTCTATTCGCCCGATACCGGACGGGTGATGCTGGATGGGCAAGAGGTTACGTGCCTTGAGCCCCATCTTCTGGCACGTATGGGCATGACACGTACATTCCAGAACTTGCAGATCTTTCAGGACATGACGGTGCTTGAGAATGTGATTGTCGGGTTTCATCTGGCAGAGCGAGGGCACTTGCTCTCGGACATCCTGTCACTGCCCGGCACGCGGCGCCGGTCGGCTGACGCTCGGTTCAAGGCCATGGAATTGCTCCGGCGTGTGCGGCTCGACAAGGCGGCCGAACTGGTGGCGGGGAATCTTTCCTACGGAGCGCTCAAGCGGCTGGAAATCGTGCGGGCTCTGGCCATGTCGCCGCGCGTGTTGCTGCTGGATGAGCCTGCTGCTGGCTGCAATGCGGTTGAAACCGAAGAGATTGATGAATTCATCGCGGAGCTTGCTGCATCGGGCATCGCCATTCTGCTGGTTGAGCATGACATGAAAATGGTGATGCGAATTTCCAACCATATCGTTGTACTCGATCATGGCGTGAAGATAGCAGAGGGCAAGCCGGATGAAGTTTCGCGAAATCCGGACGTTATCTCTGCCTATCTGGGGGCAGGCCAAGCTTCAGAGCCGCTCGATCATGGTGAGCCGGAAGAGATAAAGGAGGCTGCCAATGCTGACGGTTGAGAAATTGCATTCTGCCTATGGGCGCATCGAAGTGCTGCACGGTATCGATCTTGAGGTCAATTCGGGCGAGATCGTCACGGTGGTTGGCGCCAACGGGGCGGGCAAGACAACACTTTTGAAATGCCTTTCTGGCACGCAGCCTGTAACCGGTGGCCGGATCGATTTTCGCGGTGAGGCGATTACGAAAGTGCCAGCCTTCAAGCGCCTTGAGCGCGGGTTGGCGCAATCGCCGGAAGGGCGGCAGATTTTCACCAACCTTTCCGTTGAGGAAAACCTGCGTCTGGGGGCCTTTCTCTATACCGATGATCGCGTGGCTGCAGACATGGACGATGCCTTCACCATGTTCCCGATCCTCAAGGAAAAGCGCAACCTGATGGCCGGAGGGCTTTCAGGCGGCCAGCAACAAATGCTGGCGATTGCTCGGGCCTTGATGGGGCGGCCCCATTGTCTGTTGCTTGATGAACCGTCGATGGGGCTGGCACCGCTGCTGGTCGCTCAGATTTTCGATGTGGTCGAGAGTCTGAAGGCTCAGAATGTGACTGTTTTACTGGTCGAACAGAATGCCTTTGGTGCATTGAAAATCGCCGATCGTGGCTATGTGATGGAAACCGGTCGGGTGACCATTTCCGGTCCTGCAGAAGAATTGATCGCTGATCCGCGTATTCGGGAAGCTTATCTGGGAATTTGATATGGACGCGAAATCACCTTCCGTTATCAGCCTTCATAAAGAGGGCGATATTGCCGTTGTTACGGTTGATAATCCGCCCGTCAATGCGCTCTCGGTGCAGCTGCGACAGGCCTTGCTTGATGCTGCCGAGACATGCGACAGGGACGAAGATGTTCGGGCCGTTGTGCTGATTTGTGCCGGGCGGACCTTTATCGCCGGAGCCGACGTGCGCGAGTTTGGCAAACCGACCGAACCGCCACATCTGCCAGATGTTATTGCTCGCATTGAAGGGGCTGCAAAGCCCTGGGTTGCAGCGATCCACGGATCGGCGCTCGGTGGCGGCTTTGAAGTTGCGATGGGGTGCCGCTTTCGGTTGGCGACGCATGAGGCAAAAGTGGGGCTGCCGGAAGTCTCGCTCGGCATCGTGCCTGGCGCTTCGGGGACCGTGCGAACCGCACGCTTAGCCGGAGTTTCTGTGGCGGTGGATCTGGTCACAAGCGGGCGGCCATGGAAAGCTGCCAAGGCTCTGTCCATGGGGCTGATAGACGAAATCGTCTCAGGAGATCTTGAAGCCGAAGCCATCGCATTTGCTCGCTCGGCTCTCAAATGCCCGTTGCCTCCGGCTACCTCCGAGCGGCCGGTTGAACCGATGCCGGAGGAGTTCTGGCAGGAAGCGCGAAAGGGCGCGGCCAAGGCTGGCCATCAGGCGCCGCTCAAGGCGCTGGACTTGATCCGGTTCGGCTCTGAGAAGCCTTTTGCCGAGGCTATGGCCAAGGAGCGAGAAACTTTTCTTGCTCTGCGTCAGTCGGATGAGGCTGCCGCTTTGCGCTATGTCTTTTTTTCCGAGCGAGGTGCAGTTCGGCCCGAAGCTCTGCGCGGGGTCGAGCCGCGAGCGGTGGCCTCTGTTGGCATCGTTGGCGGTGGCACCATGGGGGCGGGGATCGCGGCTGCCTGTCGACTGGCGGGGCTTCCTGTTGTTTTGATCGAGCGAGACGGTACGGCACTGGAGCGAGGTCTTTCCAACCTGTCGGCGGTGTTTGATGGCGCCATGAAGCGGGGCAAGCTTGATGCTCGCGGAAAGAACAGGCTTATGGAGGGGGTTAAGGGTAGCACAGATTATGCCGCGCTTGCCGCCTCGGATCTGGTGATCGAAGCTGTCTTTGAAGAGATCGGTGTGAAACGGGCTGTGTTTGCCGAGTTGGCTGTGCATTGTAAAAGCGGGGCCATCTTGGCGACCAATACGTCATATCTTGATCCTCGCAAGATCGTTAAGGGGTTGCCAAATCCTGACCGCTTTATCGGTCTGCATTTCTTCAGCCCGGCCCATATCATGAAACTGCTTGAAGTTGTGCCTGTGCAGGAAACCGGTGACGACGTGCTCGCGACGGCCTTTGCTCTCGCCGAGAAGCTTGGAAAGATCCCCGTGCAGGCGGGTATCTGCGAAGGCTTTATCGGCAATCGCATCCTTAAGCGCTATCGTGCTGAAGCGGAAGGGCTGGTGCGTGATGGTGTTGCCATCGGGGCAATCGATGCTGCCATGCGGGATTTCGGTTTTAAAATGGGGCCATTTGAAGCACAGGATATGGGTGGGCTCGATATCGCCTTTCTGCAAAGGGAAGGGGCCAGAGCTGCGGGAGACAATGTTCCGGAAACTTTAGGCGATATTCTCGTCCGAGCAGGTCGCAAGGGCCAGAAGTCTGGCGGTGGCTGGTATGATTATGCCAAGGGAGACAGAAAGCCTCGGCCTTCTGTTGCTGCGTTGGCTCTGCTTGCGGAGCAAATCAGCCGGAGTTGTCAGATGTCGAGCGAGGAGATTTCAGATCATTTGCTGGCTGCCATGACCGATGAAGGGCATGCCATTCTTGAGGAAGGCGTTGCCATTAAGGCAAGCGATATTGATCTGGTCGAGATCCTTGGATATGGCTTTCCCCGCTGGAAAGGCGGCCCGATGTTCTGGGCTGGTCTCAAAGCAAAGTGAGCATTCCATGCTCTTGATTGCGAAGCGTCGCCGGTTTCATCCCGGCAGCGCTTCGTCTGCTTGTGTCAGGCCGGGAATTTGCGCATTGAAAAGCGAGGACTGCTCCGGTTTGAGTGCCTCAATCCTGTCGGCCAGCTCAATGAAATCTTCTCCGATCTTTTCGTAGACAGAGGCGGGGATTGGTTCGGGGCAAGCGATGAGTTCCTTCAAGGCAAGCTCCAGACTGAGGGATAGTGAGCTGACATCCTGAAAGCCGATGGAGCCGCTGCTGCCCTTGATCTTGTGCACCATCTCTGACGCCTGTTTTGCCAATTCCTTGTGGTCGCCTTTATCCTCACTGATCTTGTAAAGCTCATTCTCGATATCGCTCAGTTCACTCTTGAGCGTGTCACAGTGTCTGGTAATCAACGCCCTGAGTTGGTCGATCATGATGCGATCTCCATGGACGCTGTGTAGTTTGCCCAGATGCTGTGTATCTTGAAGGAAAGGCTGATCGGGTCGAACGGTTTTGTGACAACATCCACCGCCCCCTTTTGCTTATAGCTTTCGATTTCATGTTTTTGCGCTTTTGCGGTCATGACGATAACCGGAATAGTCGCAGTGGCCGGGTTGGCTTTGAGGTGTTGTAGGGTTTCAACGCCATCCATGACCGGCATCATGACATCAAGGAGAATGAGGTTTGGCTTAAAAGTTTCTACACTTTCAAGGACTTGTTTCCCGTTTTCGCACAAGTCCAGAGTGTAACCTCCAATCGAAGCGAGAGCCAGTTCCGTAATCGCTCGAATGTCGGGTTCGTCTTCCGCATAGGTAATGCGCTCTAGAGCATGGGGCATAGGATTCTCCTAAGCTGATTGTGCAAGATTTTCGTTTGAAGCGCCTTCTGGACGCTCCGGTTCTTTTGATGCCTGTTCCGATGAAGAAGCTTCGGTCAGGCCGTTTTCTTCCGAACCAAGCAGCGGCATTTTGAAGAAGAAAGTGGTGCCATGGCCTGTATCGGTCTCAAATTGCAGAGAACTGTCGTGTGCTTTGACAATTTCACGGGCAATGGCGAGGCCCAAGCCGGTGCCGCCTTTCGTGCGCGTATCCGACGAGTCCGCTTGTGCAAACTTGGTGAAGATTTTGTCCCTGAACTCTTCGGGGATGCCGTTGCCAAAGTCTTGAACGGATATCTGAACCGCGTTGCCTTTCCGATTGGCTCTAACGTTGATGATGCCTCCAGGTGGAGAAAATTTGGCTGCATTGGAAAGCAGGTTCGCCAGAACCTGTTCGAGACGGCTTTGGTCGGCTCTAATTTTCGCGTCCAGCATGTCGCATTCAAGATGATATGATGTGTGGTGCTGTTCGGCATAGGCCTGATTGGTCTCGACAACCCTTTGCAAAAAGGATGCTACTTCGATTTCCTCGAAATCATAGGCGAGTTTGCCCGCCTCGATTTTCTCCACGTCGAGAATGTCATCGATCAAGCGCGCTAGCCGGACGCTGTTGCTGGAAGCAATCAAGAGCATTTTCTTTATGGTTTCGGGGAAAGAGTCGTCCAGAGAGACCTTGATAATATCCAATGCCCCCTTGATGGACGTCAGCGGTGTTCGCAGCTCGTGACTGACAGTTGAAACAAACTCGCTTTTGAGTTTGTCGACTTTCTTCAGATCTGTGAGATCTGTCATGATCCCCGTGAAGAAGATCCGGTCCTTAATCTTGATTTTGCTGACCGCCAGATGGATCGGAACAGAACTTCCATCTTTCTTTCGACCAATGACTTCCCGGCCACCATCCAGAATGCTGCTTGGCTTTCCGTGGCGATGTTGTTGCAAATATTTATTGTGATGTTGTTTGTCGTGGCTATTCATCAGCATGGAGATGTTTTTGCCACTCATTTCTGCCAGTGAATATCCAAACAACTTGCAGGTTGCGCCGTTCACGTCCTTGATTATGCCGCGGTCATCAATCGTCAATATAGGGTTCTGAGCGGTGACGAGAATTGCGCGGATATTTTGCTGTTTCTCTTCCAGCGATGTTGCCATGTGATGCACCGAGCGCAGCATGACACCGATTTCGTCCTTGCGGTCTTTGCCGTCGACCATCAGGTTATCCACGGCATCAATGGAAAGCTTCTGCGTGGCTTCTGTCAGCTGTTGGAGGGGTTTGATCAAGTGACGGGTTACGAAAAATGCTATGATTGCTCCGATCAGGGAAAGGATTGCCGTATAAAGCATGATCTGTCGTTGCATCAAGCGGTTCTCTGACAGCAGAGCATCCATTGGCGTTATCGCCACCGCAAGAACGAAATGCTGTAAATCTTTCTTTTCGAAATGAAACTTTTTGACATTTGCGAGATATTTGTCGTTCTGGAATGCAATGCCTACTTCTTTTTTATCAGAAGGAGATACTTCTAGTGTTCTGGCCAATTCAGGATAGTCTTCTCTGAGACCGCCAGTTTCCTTACCCAGAGCGAGTTCGAAAATCTTCGATTGATCAGGATGATAGAGATAATCTCCTTTATCGTCGATCAACATAAAGAATTTTTCATTCGAAAAGGATTGTGCGAGTTTTTTGACGGCTTTGCCGATATCGACATTGATGACAATCAGACCCAACAAGGTGCCGTCGTCTCCTGATACCATTGTAGCGACACGCATGACGGGGGTGTGATTCGGATCAACTTTTCCATGTTCCTTGTTGAGATCTATGCCGAAAAAACGGATCTTGCCATCTTCCGAGGCTAGTGTCTCTGTAACATATCGGCGTGTTCCCTTGTTTTGCAGATCCTCTCTTCCAACGCGAAATACATGTTCCCCTTCCCGGTTTACCCGGATGAGCTCCATGCCGTTTGTTTCGATTAATCTGATCTGGAGCAAATACTGATTGCTTTGTGCCAAAGAGAGAAAAATCTGAGCCAGGCGATCTTTCCAAATTGCCTCTCTTATTGGTGCCGTGAGGTCGTGGGTGGCCGCTCGGCGCGCATCGGAAATGCCCTCGATTGGGGGCGTGCCTGCAAGCATGATGACACTGCGCGCGGAATCCTCAACGATACGCTCAAGATCTCTTGACGCTCTTTCAACTTCAAAATTCAGGCGTTCTGTTTGCCGAATTATACTGTCTTTTTCGTTTTGCCAAATCTGATAGAAGCCAACAAATGTAGAGGTCAGCAAGATGAAAGAAACGATCATCAGAAGAAATTTTGTTGATACGCTATCTCTGAATTTAACTTTTTCTTCTACATTTTTCATTTTGCTAAACTCTCTTTTATAAAGACTGTATCGACAATAAAATAAATAGATAAATAAATTATAATGCATAAAGCATATGTAATTAACTATAATGTAATAAGTATATTAAATATTGTACATCAATATTTAAAAATATATTATTTATATAAAAATAACCAATCGTTATTACTGTGTATTATAATTTTTCTACTTATAATATTTTGGTCATGAGGAAATATAATGGTTGCGCAATCGACGGTGCTGGAGAGACAACCAGTTGAATCAGATTTGCCAAGTCGCGCGGAAATGAAAATCCTTGTCGCGGAAGACAGCTCGATTACGCAAGATCTGATCAAGCTTGTTCTGGGGCAACATGGTCACGATGTCAAAATTGTCGATGACGGAGAACAAGCTCTAGAAGCCTTGAAGGCGAACCATTTCGACCTTGTATTGCTCGACTTTCATCTGCCAAAGCTGGATGGTGTCTCCGTGCTCTCCAGTCTTCTTTCTTCCATGTCAACGCGACCTCAAACCTGTTTTGTTGCCATAACTGCGGATATTGAAGGGCTTCTTGCCAGCGCGTCGAATTGTGAGAATTTTGACAAGATCATCGCAAAACCTTTGAATATCGAAGAAGTGCTGTCGATTATCGAAGAACTTAAGCAGGGTGATTTCACGCCTCTTTCTCAAGGTTTCGATCAAATCGGGGATGAAGAGAAGATCCCGGAAAATGCAGGGAAGTCGCTTGCACTTCGGTCCGGTATTGCATCTGTCACGGAACGATTTCGCTTCTTGCGCTGGCCTGAGGATTTTGATCCGGTTAATGGAATTGCGCGGTCACTGCAAAAAGTTTCAAGTGAGGCAACCTTTGACGGTTTGCTGGTAGAGGAAGCAGCAAGCGTTGCTGATCTGGCGCCGATATGGGCGATAGATGGATTGCATCTCTTGCCGATCATAGACGTTACTGGTTCTTTGGGATCTGCTGTTGATGTTGATGCTTCAAAAATCTCTGCATTTTCCAGCGGAGCGATAGACAATGTTCTTGAAGCCTTCGCCAGAAGACGCACCTTTGTACATAGGGATCTTCGGCGCTCTCAGACCTTGTCTGACAAGCTGTTATCCCGCATCTTCGTCTCTGATGGTCTGTTGCAGCCGATTTATTCTTCCAAAGCGGTCGAAGGCATTGCCTATAATGTGGCCTTGAGTAGCGCATCTGTTCTTGAAGAAGCCAATAAGCTCTTGAAGACTGGCTTGCTTTACTCCAGCTTTTTTGACCGGTTCAGTGTCTGTGATGCCTGTGGCAGTTCTCATTTCAACGTACGGGAGGTTTGCCCCCAGTGCAAATCCGCCGACTTGAAGGAAGAAAATTATATCCATCACTTCAAATGTGCCCATCAAGCGCCTCAAAGCGACTTTGCACGTGGAGATGAGCTCGTCTGTCCGAAATGCAGCCAACGGCTTCTGCATTTTGGCAGTGATTATGACAAACCGGGAACCCTTGTTTGTTGCCAGAGTTGCGGTCATTCGACATCAGAGCCAGATGTCAGTTTTGTTTGCCTGGATTGTGGAAGCTTAACGAGCGGTGATGCCGTCAACACCCGAAATGTTTATCGATACAGTCTTAGCGAGGACGGGAACGACTATATAAAGACCGGGCATTCCTATTCTGCAACGTCAGACATGACCCGGAGATTCTCCGATATACCGCTGGAAATCGTTGTTCTGCTCAATGACGCTTCCAAGTCGTTCAACGAACACGGGGTCGAATTCTGCCTGCTGGAAATCGACTATCAAAATATATTGCAACTCAGCCACGAGTTGGGGCCTCGGCAAGTCATGCAGCTCAGAGAGATGTTTCTGGCCAATCTGCGCAATTTCTTTGTGCGCAATCTTGGGGAAGGGGTCAGCAAGGTTACGCAAGGACATGCCTTTGACTTCGCGCTTTTGCAAGATGCGTCACCTGATGATGTTCGTGCTGCGCTGGGTGACCTTATCTCTGTTGCAAGCAATCACTTGCGTCATGATCTGGGGGCGAGAATTGCCGTATTCGGGCCTACGGATTTGTTCAGATGACGGAACTTTTCGCGCACGGCATCGACTTCTTACGCTCTCAGACTTTGTATGGTCTGATCGGTCTTTACTGGCTTATCGTTATTTTTGAAATTCCCCGTTATGGCTTGTCTTTCCTTGTTGCTGCCTTTGTGATCAAGGCAGGTGGTCGCAAGCAAGAAGATAAATATACAGGGCGTGTCGCCGTAATTATCGCCGGGCATAACGAAGAACATTCGATTGAGCGCTGCGTGCGTAGCTTGTGGGAGCAAAGCCAGCCTCCCGATGAAATCGTCGTTATCAGCGACGGGTCGACTGACGGCATGGTCAGGAAACTGCGCGAATTGCATCGCAGAGGCCTCATCCAAAAAATGCATTCAACTCAATTGCGGGCAGGTAAAGCGGCCGCAGTCAATCTGGCTCAGCGCCTTGCCGATGGCGACGTTCTCGTGAATGTTGATTGCGATTGCTCGTTTGATCGACATGCGCTTTGCTCCATAGTCGCTCCCTTTAAAAAGGCTAATGTCGGGGCGGTTGCTGGTAATATTCTGGTGCGTGCTCAGAGCAAAACACTTTGGACCGCGTTTCAGGCTATCGAATATATGATCAGCATCTCTCTTGGCAAACGGGTCCTGCAGATGTTTGATCAGGTCACATGCGCTTCGGGAGCTTTCAGCGCGTTTCGGCGCCAGGCCTTGGAACAGGTGGGCGGGCTTGATGCTGGCGGTGGAGAGGACCTTGATGCCACCTTGCGGTTACGCAAAGCGGGCTGGCAAATCGAATTTGCAGAGGATGCCATTTGCTATACTGATCCCCCTTCAAATGCGGCCTCGCTGATAAAGCAGCGTTTCCGGTGGGAACGAGACGCGGTACGCATTCGCTATCGAAAGCATGTGCGCTTGATGAATCCATTTTCACGCTCTTTCCGGCTGCAGGAATTGTTGCATGAGCTGGAATTTCTGTTCTTCAATATCATCGCTGCTGCTGCTTTGCCTTTTTATCTTCTTTGGCTTTTCATGACTTATGGAGATCTTGCACTCCCGATTTTAGTGGGGGCTCAGAGTGGGCTGCTGTTGCTTGACTTTCTTATCTATGCATTGGCTGCGATTGTAACGCCACAGGCAAGGTCTTTGGCTCTTTTGCCTTATCTGTTGGGATATAGCCTTTACTATAACAGCTTTCTGCGCGTTGTGCGCTTGCTGGCCTATATTCAGGAATGGGTGTTTCGCAGCTCATATCAAGACAACTATGTGCCAGACAAGGTTCACAGAGTTCGAGAATAGAGCCTGACCCGATGAATTTCCACTCACCATCGCCTAGAGGACCGCAATGAGAAGCATCAGAAAAAGGCCCCGATCAGATAGCCTTGAAAATCAAAAACGGCGTTTTTCAATTTCGTTGGGGCGATATGTCTATCTGTTTCTCTTGGCCGTTTTTGTGCTGAGTGTGCTCAATTTTCTCTATGGCGATATGCTGTTGCTCAAAGGCGACGGACTTATCTTGAGAGACAGAACGGTTGTGGCGGCGGGCTATATTTCTCGTGTCAATGATGTCGTTGTAAAAGAGGGGCAGTCGGTCAAGAAAGGCGATGTCATCGTGCGTATTGAATCGCCTGATCTGCTTGAACGTCTTGCCGATCTTTCCATGCGGCAAATAGATTTGGCGCAAAAGGCCGCCGAATTTAACTTGCGCCTCAAAATCGCCAATCAATTGCTACCCCTTGCCCATCAGCGTGAGCTGCAGGCAAGCAATCTTGTGAAGCTGGCTGATGACCTTAAGGGCAAAGGCAACCTGACCGCTGCGCGTTATGAAGAAGTGTTGAGATATAGCTTTGATGCCAGTTCTGATCTGGTCAAGCTTTCCGTGGATCGTGATACATTGTCCAAGCAGCTTAAGGGTTTGGAAAGCGCAAGCGTTGATGCAAAACTTGCCATTGATAAGCTCAAAAATCACTATTCCGATGGCGTCATCCGCGCTCCAGTTTCCGGGGCTGTGGGCTCAATCGTTCCCCTTTTGGGGGCCGTATATCGAGCCGGGGAGCCAATCCTGACGATCCATTCAGGAGATGCGTATGTCTTGACCTATCTTCCAAGGCGCTATCTCTTCCCCATCGAAGCCGGAATGGAAGTGACCATTGCAAGTGGGCGGAACAGCGTAACCGGCGTGATCGACAGTATCTTGCCTGTGTCAGATACGCTGCCCAAAGAATTCCAGAACAGCTTCAAACCCTCAGAGCGCAGTCAGTTGGCTAAAATCAAACTGGGGCCAGATGTTCCTTTCCCTGTTTATGAAAAAGTGCGCATTTCGAGGCGTTATGCTCTGTGGCCTTGGGATTGATGTCTCTGGGGCACTGGGTGTTCAGGAAATTGCAATTTATGCGCTGTGCGGGAGACAGAAAATTTAGCTATGCAAATTCGGCATGACAACGCTGTATTTTTGTGTCTTTTTAAATGGGCAGTGAAGGAGCATATATGTTCGTGTAAAGAAAAGAAGAAAACATCCAACAAGGAAAGGAAAATATCATGAACTTCTTTAACCGTGCTTTCGATAGAGTAATTGCTGCCCGTGAAGAAGAGGCTGTCCGCTATATAAATGAATACATGGCTGATCGTGGTCTTGACAAAGAGTTCGGCATGATGAATCCTCGCGGCTAATCGCCGTGAGGCTTCTTTGATCGTCTGAATTTCAAATTTATTGTCTGATCAAAGAGTTTAACTGGACGGTTGTGAGCAACGTCTCCTCAAATATTGCTCTTCAAAAAACAAGCGGGTTTAACCCCGCTTTTTTTGTGCGCATATTGTGCTTGAGAAATCAGATCCTGTTCTGGCTGCCAATGAAGTCGTTGCAGCCGCCTGCGGCTTGAAACAGGGCCGGCGTTCAGCTTTTTTTATGCCCTCGCATCCTTTAGAGATTGGGCCTGGCTTGACACGATTTGTTCATTTCGTCTTGCTTCGCTTTTGCGATAGCATGTTCATCTGATTATGGCTCAAGGATGTCTCTAGCTAGGAAGATAAATGAACAAAATCAAAGCAAGTGAATTTACCGGGCTAAAAGCGTGGGACGCCTTGGACATCGAGCGCATCGAAGATGCGACGATCCGTCTTCATTGGACGGATCAGCCTTACAGGTGGCATATCAATGATGGCCCTGAAGTTTTCGTGGTGCTGGATGGTGAGGTTGATATGCATGTTCGCCAGCAAGGCGTCGAGAGTGTTTTGCGCCTGAAGGTGGGCGATATTTTTCATGCGGAAAATGGTGACGAGCATGTCGCGCATCCAGACGGACCTGCCCGCATATTGGTTATAGAAAAAGCGGGCAGTGAGTAAGAACGCTTTTTGGCCTCGGTTGATACGAGGCCAAAACCGAGAGATCAAGTCTCAATCATAGTTGCGGATTGCCAGTCCTTCGGCATCGAACAGATGCACATCAGATGGGTCGAAGACCAGTCCGACTTCGCTGTTTACCTTGGGTAGAGCTCGCCCTGTGCCACGCAAATTGAGTGTTTCGCCCGTTGGAAGGGTCACGAAGATGCTCGCGTCGGCTCCCTGATATTCCACATGGGAAACCGAACCAGTGAGTGGCGATGCCGAAATATCGCCCAGCTGCAAATGCTCCGACCTCAATCCGAGTTCGGCAACTTTTCCCTTGTAGCCGTCGGCAATGGTGATCGATTTAGATCCGCCCACGAGTTTGACGGTTTTGCCATCCTCTCCTGTTGCGGGAAGAATGTTCATCTTCGGGCTGCCGATAAACTGGGCCACGAACCGATTGACGGGGCGCTCATAGAGCATTTGAGGTGTGTCGCACTGCATCAACCGACCATCAGACAGAACCGCGATGCGGTCGGCCAGCGTCATTGCTTCCACCTGATCGTGGGTCACATAGATGATGGTGCCCGACAGGGTTTCGTGCAGTTTTGCGATCTCGATGCGCGTTTCGGTGCGCAAGGCGGCATCAAGGTTGGATAGGGGTTCGTCAAACAGAAAAGCCGAAGGTTCGCGCACAATGGCGCGTCCGATTGCGACGCGCTGGCGCTGACCACCCGAAAGAGCGGATGGTTTCCGGTCGAGATATGGCTCAAGTTTGAGAATGCGAGCAGCCTCGGCTGTCTTTTTGGCAATCTCGTCTTTCGGCATCTTGATCGTCTTGAGGGCGAACTCGATATTCTGTTTGACGGTCATGTGTGGGTAAAGGGCATAGGACTGGAACACCATGGCCATATGCCGGTCAAAGGGCTGCAATCCGGTTACATCGCGGCCATCGCTGATAATGGAGCCAGACGTTGCTTCTTCAAGGCCGGCGATCAGGCGCAGGAGGGTGGATTTACCACAGCCCGACGGGCCCACAAATACCATGAACTCGCCATCCTTGATATCAAGATTGACGCCTTTGATGATCTCCAGGTCATCGAAGGATTTTCTCAGGTCTTTTAATTGGATGCTACCCATTATTCTTCCTTCATTTATTCTGACTGGCGGTCTGATGCAGGATGACGCCATCGCTGATTGTTGCTGAGACGGCCAATTGCTGGTCGCATAGCGTAAGGCTGGCTCGGTATCCCGGCTCGATGCGCCCAAGTTCGTTTGATAGACCAAGAGCAAGGGCAGGGGTGGACCCGGCCATGGCCAAAGCTGCCTCAACGGGCGCTCCGGCAAATTTGATCATGTTGCTGACTGCCTCATTCAAGAAAATATGAGCTCCGCCAAGGCGACCTGTTGCATCGCATAGCCGACCATCCTTGAGGAACACCTTCTTTTCTCCGATGGAAAATTCGGTCACTGTTCCGCCCAGGGTGAGCATTGCATCTGTGACAAGGCAAATGCGGTCTGGGCCAATATGGTCAAAGGCCAAACGGAGGTTCGAGGGGTGAACATGCATACCATCAGCAATCAGGCCGGTGAAGGAGAGTGTTTTGTCAATCACTGCGCCGATCGGGCCCGGTTCTCGTCCCATAAGAGGAGGCATGGCGTTGAATAGATGGGTCGTTCCCACAAGGCCCGAATTGGCCAGTTCTCGCAGCAGATCATATCCTGCCGCAGTGTGGCCCACAAAGACCTTCCAGCCAGCTTGTGTCAGCCGCTCAATTTTCTCTGAACTCGTCTCTTCAGGGGCAAGCGTCAAAATGCGGGGATAAGAAACCTCCGGCTCCAGCAGGGTCATGTCGCTTTCATCGATTGGGCGCACCGCATCGGCTGGATGAATTCCGGGCTTTTCAGGGCTCAGGAATGGGCCTTCGAGATGAATGCCAAGTATGCCGGGAACGTGACCTGCCGTTGCCTGTTGAACGGCTTGCATGGCTGCGCTGTAGCCTTGCCCTTTGGCAGTGATAAAGGTCGGCATGATGTGTGCCACGCCGCCCTTTGCGGCCGCTTTGGCCATGGCAGCAAGGCTCTCAACATCGGGGCTATCGTTGAATTGATGGTCTCCGGCACCATTGATCTGAATATCAATGAAGCCGGGCGCTACGATATCTGCCTTGATTTTCGTCTCGGCGCTGAACGCTCCTTGAGTGGCGATAGCCTCGATCAAACCATCCCGGATCAGAATGGATCGATCCTTGATAGCTGGCGCGCCGAAGCCGGGATAAAGCGTTGCAGCGTCGATAACGAATTCAGACTTACTTGACAAAATAAACCTCTTCTCCACCCGGGTGGATGCTTTCGTAGAAGTCGCGCAATTTCAGTTTTGATGCTGCGTCTTCATCGACGATGACAGTGACATCGGGGTGGAATTGCAGAACCGAAGCCGGACATGTTGTGCTGACCGGCCCTTCCAGAGCCTGAGCGATCGCATCTGCCTTGCTTGCTCCGGTGGCCAACAGAATGATTTTGCGCGCTTGCATGATGGTGGCAATACCCATTGTCAGGGCATGGGTCGGCACGGTTTCATCTGCCTTGAAGAAGCGGTGGTTGGCTTCCATTGTCGAACTGGCCAGTTTTTTGATCCGTGTGCGAGAGCCGAGCGAAGAGGAGGGTTCGTTAAAGCCAATATGACCGTTAAGGCCGATACCGAGCAATTGCAGATCAATGCCGCCCTGATCCGATATCATCGCGTCATAGCGCTTTGCTTCTTCTGCCGGGTCCGCTGCATCGCCTTTTGGCAAGTAGGTATTTTCGGGCTTGATGTCGATGTGATCGAACAAAAGCTTGTTCATCGTGGTCCGATAGGACTGGGGATGATCTGGTTTCAAGCCGATATATTCATCCAGATTGAAGCTCGTCAGGCCAGCAAAAGACACTTTCTTTTCCTTGGCACGCTCAATCAGTTTTGCATAGACCTGTTCCATCGTTCCACCGGTGGCCAGGCCGAGGGTTGCGTCGGGCTTCGAGATGATCAGGTCAAGCAGGCGTTTTGCGGTTGCGCTTTCTGCGGAGGCCGCGTCGTGATGAATGAGAATTGTAGCCAATGTTTTATCCTTTCACTGCACCGGCCAGCATGGAACGACCGATCTGACGATACATGATTAGGCCAAGAATAACGGGTGGTGCCGATGCTACGACGATGACAGCCGCAGCAACACCCCACTGTACGCCACCGCCCCCAGCGGAGAAGAAGAAGGATGCTCCGACGGTCATGGGGACAGCTTCACGTGTGGTTAGCATAAGGCCGAAGAGGAATTCGTTCCAAGCAGTAATGAAGCCAAAAACAAAGGTTGTTGCTATGGCTGGGCGAATGAGCGGCAGGGTCAGGCGAGAGAGGATGCGCCCGGTTCGTGCCCCATCCATGCCGGCAGCTTCGTCCAGTTCTTTGGGGATTTCCGCAACGGCGTTGGTGACCAGAACAAGAGCCAGCGGCAGGTTGACGACTGCGAGAATGAGCCCAAGGCCGAAGCGTGTGTCCAGAAGGCCAAGGGTCTGATACATCATGTAGAGTGGTATAGCGAAAATGATCAGTGGCATGGCTCGCAGATTGACCACTAGCGGCAAAAGCAGATTGCGGCCAAAATCACGTCTGGCGATGGCATAGGCCAAAGGCACGCACAAAAGGATTGGCAGAATGGTGCCGATCAGGGAAGCCGACAGCGAGTTCCAGAGATACTTCCAGATATTCAGTCGCTCACTGACGGTAAACACGGTTGCGAAATTGTCGAGCGTGATTGCATTTGGAATAAGGCTCGCATTGGAAATGACATCGGCTGGTGTTTTAAGGGCGGTCACGATGGTCGCTATGACGGGGAAGTTCATAACGAGCGCGGCGACGACAAACACCACCCAGCGGATTGCATTCATAATCATCAGGCCTGTTTCCTCTTTTTCAACAACCAACCGACGAGCCACAGCAGAACGAAGGCGACAACGAACAAAAGCACAGAAGCGGCTAGTGCCTTGCCTATGTCGGCGGACTTGAAGAAGGCGGTATAAATATAGATCGACAGGGACGTAGCAGATCCACCTGCGCCAGCCCCGATGAGGACATAGATATTGTCAAACACGCGGAAGCCATCGATGAAGCGGATGCCAAAGGCTACCACGAGGGTTGGCAGCAAAGCCGGGAGCTCGATATGCGTGAACAGGCGCAGGCCTCGCGTGCCATCCACTTTGGCCGCTTCGCGAATGTCGAGCGGGATCGAACTATAAGCCGTATAGAACAGCAGCAATGTGAAAGGGGTCCATTGCAGTGTCTCGATCACCACCAGTGTTTTGAAGGCCAGCTTGGGGCTGAGGAAGGCCGGGCTCTGGCCGAAGAATTCAAACAGATAGTATGGCAACGGGCCGACAAATTCATGCAGAACCAGACGATACATCAAGCCCATCATTGATGGGGCGATGATCATCGGCATCATGAAAATGGCCATCAGCCAAAAGCGTTTCTGGATCAGGGGAGCGAGAAAAACGGCAAGAAACAGCCCTAGCGCGGTTTCCAGCAATGCGGTCAATAACCCGAAACGGGTGGAAAAGCTAACCGCGCTCCAGAAATAGGGATCGGCCAAAACCTCACGATAGTTGCCAAAGCCGGACAAAGTCGGGCTTCGTAAATTCTCGAAGCTAACGGTCGAAACGGAATATATCAGATCAAGGACAGCGGGAAAGCCCAGCATCGCCAATAGAAAAACGACGACCGGCGCTGCAAGGATCCGGTTTTCCTTGAGAATTTCATTGGTCACTATGGATTTCCTTGTCACTGGCAGACCGGAGTGCGACTGGCGTACTCCGGTCTATCTCGAACTTTATTTCAAGAGCTTTGCCATGCCTTCTTTGGCTTCGGCAAGAGCGTCGTCAAGGCTTTTCACGTCGCCCCAATAGCCGGTGAAGGCTTTTGCCTGAAGCTCATAGACGGAAAGAGCTTTTGCAGAGGTTGCTCCACGCATCACATAACCATACTGGGAAGCGTAGCTGCCCAATGGTACAAGATCAGGGCGTTCGGAAGCGACAGCATCAAGTGCCGGACCTGTGAGGCCCGGAGCGCCGCCTGCCTTGGCATAGATTTCCATTGCATCGGCAGAAGCAAGCCACTTGAGGAACTTCTGGGCGCCTTCCTTGTTCTTGCCTGACTTGTTGATACCAAGTCCCAATCCGTGAACGTGGGTGAAGCGGCCTTCCGGCCCTGCTGGAGGCGCCATCGTTTTGGTTACACTGGCAACGACCGGGTTCTTGTCTTTGTCGAGCAGATCGCCTGCTGCAGCGTTCCATTGCAACATGGTTGCAACCTGACCTGAGCCGAAGGCTGCGTTTGCTTCAGGGAACTCGTATGACAGGGAGTCGTTTGGTGTTGCACCGGCGTCGAGAAGCATGCGGTACATTTTTAGGCCCGTCTTGTAAGCTTCTGAATCGACGGTGATATTGCCGTCAGCATCCATCCAGTCGGCACCATAGGAGCGCGGCAGTGACTGGAAGACCATCATGTTGAACAGCAGGTTCTTCATCTGAAGAACGGTGCCGTAGCGGGTTGGGCTTTTGCTGTTTACGGCTTTGGTGAAGTAAAGAGCTGTGGCAGCCCAGTCTTCCCATGTCCAGTCTTCAGGTTTTTTTGGCTCTAGGCTTTTACCAAGATATTTTTCGGAAATCTTGGCGTAGGTTTCTTTGGCGGCGTCATCGGACAGCAATGTGTCGATGAGGTCGCTGCGGTAATACATAAAGTGCAGGGAAAGGTCGGTTGGCACGCCATACTGTTTGCCTTCATACTGCATGGTGCTCAGGACAGCATCACCGAAGACGTCTTTGGCGCCGGCGCCAAGATCGATCGGCTCCATGAAGGGGGCATAGCGACCGATTGAATAGGTGGCAATCAGGTTGACGTCGAAAGCATCGGTGTTGGCGGCAAGGTCGGCAGCCAGTTTGTCGTAAAAGCCATCGCGGCTGAAGAACAGCAGGTCAACCTTGTTTTCGTCCGAGACGTCCGGTAGGGCATTGTAGGCTTTGGCTGCTGCGCGCAAGGCGGTTTCTTCGGGCCCGCCGGGCCATCCCAAAACGGTAACCGCAGCCTGTGCGGTCATGGAAGCCGTGCTCAAGGCACCCAAAAGCACTGCTGGTAACAGATATCGTAATTTCATTATATTCTCCTCTGTAGCGTATGTCTTGTTGCTCAATTTGTTCCCACCCCTTCCGGTTGATCATCAGAATTCTTGCCTGATATTATTGATTGAAAGGGAGATGAAATTTACATGTTCACGTCCGATCTGCTGCAAACTGCAAGGCGCCAAATAGAGGGCTATCCTGACCGAGTTCTGCGGGTTTTAGCTGGACGTGAAACAGGTCTGGCTCTTCGCTGGAAAGAAACCTGGATACGCAATCCAAATAGCCGTCGGCCAATCCGACGCTTCCGCCAATAACAATCCGGTCGAGGCCCAGAATGGCCCGAAGGTTGGCGCATAACTCGGCTATGGAGCGGGCGGATTGTTCGACCACCTTGGTGGCCCATGGTGTGCCTTTGTGCCAGAGGGCAAAAACTTCGGGCGCGTCGATAGGGTGTCCAGCCAGTTCTGAGCCGTAGCGGGCAATGGCCCGGCCGCTGGCAATGGATTCCATCGTTCCCAATCGTCCGGAACCACAATGCTGATTGCCACCTCGTGCGCTGGTAAAGCCGATATGTCCGGCCAGTCCGTCTTCTGATTGCAGCAGATCGCCGTTGACGATCAGGCCGCCACCAACCCCGGTGGAGACCGTGATATAGGCCATGCTTGTGGAGCCGACACCGGCTCCGAATTTATACTCGCCTAATGCTGCGGCTGCGGCATCATTTATGAGTGCCACCGGGCCGGAAAAGCGCTCGCTGGCCACTGTCTGCAAGTTAGGGCCGGTCAGGTTGGAGAGAGTGGATTTATTGACCGCGATCCAGCTTCCATCTTTGGTGACGCGTCCTGTCAAAGCCACGCCGATCGGGCTGCCTGCAACATGGCCCACCTGTTGCAAGAGGCTTTCCATGCAATCGAGCTGACTTTGTATATCTGCCTGTCCAACTGTCTCCGCACGAGCCCGAACAACGATCTCGCCGTCAGCGAAGCGCGCGGCTGCAATCTTTGTTCCGCCGACATCAAGGCCAGTACCACTGAGATGATTGGCAATCATGGATAAATGCTCGCTTTCAGTTGACTTCGTTGCGGCTAACAGTTGGCAGATATCGCTTCATAAAGATCAGTCCTTCTTGGCCGCGTTGACGGCCTTGGAAAAGAGCTCTGTCATCAGTTCAAGACGGGTGAGGGCAGATCCAACGGTGACGCAGTCTGCGCCGTGCTCGATTGCCGCCTGACATAGCTCCGGCGTTGAAAATCGGCCTTCCGCAACAACGAAGCAATCCATTTTGGCAACCGTCTCTAGCAGTGGAAAATCAGGCTCTTCGGGAATTGGGGTTTCGCCAGTATAGCCGGATAAAGTTGTTCCGATGATGTCGGCACCATCGCGCAGGCAGTCAATCGCTTCCTGCTCATTGGAAAGGTCGGCCATAACGAGGCAGCCATGGTCATGGGCTGCCTTTGCCAACTCGGCAAAGCTGTGAGGGCGAGGTCGTGCCGTGCCGTCAATTGCGATGATGTCCGCTCCGGCCTTGGCCAAACCTTCGACATCTTCGAACAGCGTCGTGATGCGGACTGGCCATTCATCAAAGTCTCGCTTGACGATCCCGACGATGGGGGTGTTTGGAAGAGCGGTGCGCACTGCGGCAAGCCTTTTGGCTCCTTCGATCCGAAGCCCTTGAGCGCCTCCATCCACGGCAGCTGAGGCCATCGCTACCACGACTGAATCATGATCCATTGCCCCGCCGTCAACTGGTTGCACCGAAACAATGAGGCCGTCTTGAAGCGCCTCCAGAATTCCAGCTTTGGTATCAATTACAGTTCCCGTCATCAGGTTTCCTAAGCATTTTAAAAATTGAATTGGCACATGATCGTGCCTGTCTTTGCTCTGACCATATTCCCGAAAATTAATTTTGACAATAATATCTTTTGAAAATAATTTAGTTTGACAATAAATTATTATTTTGAAATTATTACAGGGTGTCAGCCCCATCGGAATTGACCCGCAATGCAGATGAGGCCGGTTTGCTGGCGAGGGCGATTCAACGGGATGGGTGCAAAAGATCTGCCAAGTGCATTTAGATCTTTCGCCCGCTATGCAACTGATTCAGAATGAACGATCTCGAATCCGATCAAGCCAACCTGATAGTGGTAACTGAATAGATGAACCAAGGTACGACCCCAGTTCTTTCGGAACTTCGCTTCAACAGTGCGGATTTAACGCCGAAACTGCGCAAGATCGCCCAGTTCATCAATCAAAATCCGGTCGAAGTGACAACGATGTCCGTCGATGAGCTAGCGGCGAGCGCCAATATCAGTGTTGCGACCATATATCGATTTTGCAGAGAGCTTGGTTATCAGAATTTCTCCCAGCTCAAACTTGCGATTGCCAAGGAAATCTCGGTCGAGAATGCCTTGAAGGCTGATGCCGAGAATGGCGAAGTTGAGAATGACACGCATCGATTTGCTGATTACGTTATGGGACTGGAAGCCACTCGTGATTTGCTGGACATCAAGAAGATTGACGAAATCGCTGATTTGATCGTTTCTGCACGACGCATCATTATCGTCGCTGTGGGCGCTTCCTCTGTTGCAGCGACCTTCATGCATTACAAATTGATGCGGGCGGGTCTTATGAGTCACCGGCCGACAGACATGCATTTGGCAACCATGCTGGCTTCAAATGTTGATGAACGGGATTTGATCATCGCCTTTTCCGCGTCAGGCGGAACGCGTGACATCATTGATGTTCTCAAGATCGGACGGCGGAGCAATGCCTGTATCGTTGGTGTCACCGGGCGAAGACGCAACGCCGTGGCCGATTTAAGCAGCCATCATTTGCTTGCGGTGGCGTCTGATAGCCCAATTACCAGTGGGTCAGGCCTGTCTGTCATCAGCCAGATTTCTGTGGCTGACACGATTTATGAAACGCTTTACTGGCGTGATCCCAACGTGCGGAAAAGAATCGATCTTGCGACCGATTCCGTCATTTACAAGCATGTCTGATCGCCAGAGCATTTGCTCTGGTCATTGCCGCTCAATCTTTCTCATTTGACGATGGATGAAAGTGCATCAAGTTGTACTTTTAGAAATGGTGCACCAACCAAGACCGGACTGTTTTTAAGGCTCGTGCTCATTTCTTGGCCTTGTCGGATAAGATTGCCCGTTTCTTCATTGATCAAAATCCCTGCCAGACAGTCCCAGGGATTGAGGTCTCCTTCGAAATACCCGTCAACTTTTCCTTCTGCCACTTGCGTTAGCGCGATTGCTGCTGCGCCGGGGCGTCTGTGGTCTATCAGTTGTTCATCAAGATAAGTGATGGCGTCGATATAGATGGAGAGGGGGATGCGTCGGGAGTGCCCAAGGGCCATAACCGGATTGGTCGGAGCTTCTTTGCCAGATTTTCCCTTTGGCAGTTCTTCTCCATTTCTATATGCCCCAAAAGCCCTGCGGCAGTGAAAGAGCCTGTCTCGGCAAGGATCGTAGATCACGCCGATTTCGCAAATGCCGTTTTTGACGCAAGCGATCGAAACTCCCCAGTTGTCCAGATCACGAATGAAGTTGGCTGTTCCATCAATCGGATCAACAACCCAAATAACGTCGCTGGTTGATTCTGTGGGGGCCAGTTCTTCGCCCAATATGCCATCCCGAGGGAATTGCGCAAAAATCTGTTCCCGAATGAAGCTTTCGACTTCGCGATCTGCCATGGTGACAAAGTCGAGGGCTCCCTTGGTTTCAATTTGTATGGAGCCGTTCTTCAGATCTTCCAATCGCTTGAGAGCGAGAATTCCAGCTTCACGAGCCAGAGACATGGCGAGTTTATAGCGTTCTTGCATCGATTTTTCCTGGATGCTTTGATTTTATAGTTGCTTTGTTGTTTTTCGCACAATCAGCTCGACCGGCAAGACGCAATTGGTTGCTGGGCTGTTGGGATTTGAAAAACGGTTTAGCAGCGCTTGAACAACCGCTTTTGCGAGCTTTTCAGTATCCTGCTTGATCGTGGTCAACGCATATCCCTGCCAGGAAGACTGGCGAATGTCGTCGCAGCCGATGATTTGAATGTCATCGGGAACTTTGAGAGTTTGATCAAGACGCAATTGGTCCAGAACTCCAAGAGCCATGTAATCGGTAATGCAGAAAATTCCATCAACCGATTTCTCCGATGCCAGCATTTCTTTGACGGCCTCGGCCCCACCTTCATAATTTTGGAAGCTGCCTGAAAATATCTCTACAGGTTGGTCGCAAAGGCTTTGAGCCATTTGCACAAAGGCGGATTGCCTTGCCTGCAATGAGAATGAGGGCTTATCAGACGTGATGAGTGCCATATGGCGGCAACCGTTTTTAATAAGGGTTTGGGCTGCAATATGACCGCAGCTCTCATTATCCATCAAAATGCGATCCACTGGCGCGTCGATGCCGCGTTTGTTCACCAGCACCACTGGCACGCCGAGCGAAACGCATTCCTGGCATATGGCTTGCGGGGGTGTATCCGACGTCACGATAACGCCGGAAACGCTATATTCAAGCAGCAGGCCGATCACATGAGACGGATCTTCGGTTGCTTCGGCGGGCATGAGAATGGGGCGGAAGTTTTCCCGGATCAGGTGGCGCGTGATCTGCTCGATTTGCTCAACGCGGAAGGGATTGTCCATATTGGCAGCAACAATGCCAACCAGATCTGATCGTTTGTTGGTCAGGCTTCTGGCCAATTGATTGACACGGTAGCCCAATTCGGCTGCGGCCTTCATGACTTTTTCGCGCGTTTCCGGTGCAACGCTGGCTCCGGGTGTGAAGCTGCGAGAGACTGCAGATCGCGATACTCCCGCTCTACGTGCGACATCAACAGATGTTACCGCCCTTGACTTGTCTTCATCGCTCTTCATATGCCGATGGTCTTTCCACTGACAGCCATTTGACTGCGTTGCCAGACATCTTTCCATAAATGGGGATTGTCCAGATTCACCATGTCTGAGGCAAGGGAAATAATATCGTCCATGGCCCTGATAGCATCGCTCAAAGTGTCGCGCATGGTGTCGTTGACAGTATCGATCATGTCTCTGGTCCCTCCTGCCCGGCAAGCTTCGCCGTAGACGCGGAACAGGATGCCAGCAATTCGGGACGGTTGGAACAGACGCCAATGACGTTCTTCTGCATGATCTCTCTAATGACAACAGGACGTTCTTCATGCCAGAGAACAATAGGCAGCGCTTCCTCTTCAGCCCGCGACATGAGCGATGGGGTCAGCAGTGTGTCCGGCCGATCACTTGCACGTTCCCAACATAGGTGAATGATATCTGCGCGGGCAACCTTTGCCACTTCAAACGGGTCGTAGCCATTGGCTATCAGGCTCGACAGAGGATAAGGACAGTTTTGCTCTGCCAGTTCTGTAACATAGTCGGGGATGAAAGAGCCCAGCGCGGCAAAGCCGAAATGCTTTTCCTGCAGTAGCTTGAGGGTCGTCAAGTTCGAGCCTTGGCCCTTGATTTCGATATAAAGCCCGGTTTCCAGATGATCGGCCAACAGGATGACCTCTTCCAGCGTCGGAACATGCACATTCTCAAGACTTTCCAGCTGAGCCAATGTCAGCTCTGAAATGCGTGCGTCAACATCGAAGACCCGTTCCAGATGATCATCATGGTTGATCACCGGAATGCCATCTGCCGTGTTATGGACATCAAGCTCCCACATGTCTGCACCTAAACGGGAGGCAAGCTCAAAAGCGTCAAGACTATTCTCCTGCGCGTGATCACTGGCGCCGCGGTGGGCGATGATCATCGGGCCGCCATGTCTGCTTGCCGGATTGCCATGTTGGTCTAAAGGCCAGCCAAGGCGCTCGATCTTTTTCTTGAAGTGCATTACAGCCGACTTCCTTCCTGATCAAATACCAGCAACTTGCTGCTATCGAGCGGCCAGTTGACCTGATCTCCCAGGGAGACATCATTGCGCACCTGTTGAATGGATCGGATTACGGCACCACCAGACATGGTTATATCATAGAGGTTTTCGCGGCCTTGCGTCTCGATGAAGGAAATCTTTCCGGAAATGCTTGCTTCCCCCTTGGTGCCAACCAGCTCTGGACGGACACCTATGCGCAGGGGCGTTGAGGAGTTCAACTCGGAAAGGTGGGGGGGCAATGGCAGGGTGATTTCTGAATTGGCAAGAGCAACCTTTCCGCCGGTGGCAACCCCTTCCAGAAAGGCAATGGGGGGATTGCCGAGAAAACCAGCCACGAAATCATTCTTGGGATTGTTATACATGTCGGTTGGCGTATCGATCTGCAGGATCTTGCCATCTTTCATGATGGCGATGCGATCGCACATGGACATGGCCTCGACCTGATCATGGGTGACGAGGATTGCTGTAATGCCCGTTTCCTGCTGGATGCGCCGAATCTCGGAGCGCATTTCAAGGCGAAGCTTGGCGTCCAGATTAGCTAGAGGTTCGTCTAGCAGAAGGACGTCAGGCTTGCGAATAAGAGCGCGCGCCAAAGCCACGCGCTGCTGCTGGCCACCGGACAATTGGGCTGGCTTGCGCTTGAGCAGCTCTGGGATGTGCACCAGCTCGGCAATGGCCTTTACTTGCCGCTCAATTTCTTTTTTGTCCAGCTTGCGTATGGTCAGCGGGAAGGCGATGTTTTCGAACACTGACATATGCGGATAGAGGGCGTAATTCTGGAACACGACGCCGACATTGCGCGATTGTGCATTGGTGTGTGTCACATCGCGCTCGCCAAACAGGATGCGTCCGCCGGAGACCTGATGAATGCCGCAGATGGCAAACAGGGTGGTGGATTTGCCACAGCCGGAAGGGCCGAGCAGGGCGATCATTTCGCCGTCTGCGATCTGAAGGTCCATGTTGTCGATGACGATAGTTTCGCCGAAGCTTTTGGAAAATTTGTCAAGCGTGATACGCATCAGCCCTTTGTGCCTCCGCCGTAGATGTTCATCAGCTTCTTGTTGAAGATGATGTAGAGAATGATAATCGGGATTACGTAGAAGAGCCCGATGGATTTGAAGAGATTAAAGTCGAAATGTTCGTTATCCTGAATATATTCGGCCAGCAACACCGAGAGCACCCGAACATTGGCGCTGGGGGCAAAGATCTGGGGTAGGAGATATTCCTTCCAGCCTTCCAGAAAGGTGAATACTCCCAGCGCGATAAGGGCTGGTTGCACCTGTGGCAGAATGAGACGGCGCCAGACCGTAAAGCGGCTGGCTCCATCCTGAATGCCTGCCATTTCGATTTCCCATGGCACCGTGTCGTAAAAGCCTTTCATGATCCAGATGCCAAGCGGCAGCGTCAGCGCCGCCCGGATCAGGATAACCCCTGTCAAGGTGTCATAGAGCCCGACCATCTGCAGAGTGATGAAGAGGGCGATGACCAGCGTGATTGTGGGGAAGGCATGCAGGGTCATGATACCGGCCAGAAAGAAAGACCGGAACGGCATGTTGAGCCGCGATAGCGCGTAACCGGCCGTCAGGGAGACCACCAGCACAATAGCGGTCATGATCGTCGAGAAGAGGAAGGTGTTCCAGGTTGCCAGCCACACGTCTCTTGCCCCATCCGCAGCGCTCCAGATAAAGCGCCAATGACTGAGGGTAAATTCATTCGGGATGAGAGACCCCGGCGCAGTGTTGGTAAGCGTGTCTATCACCAGATAGGCATACATGATGAGGGTAGGCAGTGACGTTACGCTGAGAAACAGCAGGATCGGCCACTTGTTGAAATTGCGGGACTGTTCGTTTTTCATGATCCAGCCTCCTAGTTTTCTATACGCGGCTTGGCGACAAGGTCATTGAACTTGAATACCCGCAGATAGAGGAGGGAGAGAAGAATGCCGACAATCACCAGCACCAGCGCCATGGAGGCTCCGTAGCCATATTGCAGATTGCCCGCATAGTTGTTGAGTGCTGTGAAATAGGCTTCCAGTGACCAGACCGTCGTCGAGCCGCCCGGGCCGCCATCGGTCGAGAGCAATATCTCCTGAAAGGATGTCAGCAGCGACAGGGTCTGATAGGAGGTCACGAACAGGATAGGCCAGCGCAATTGCGGCAGGATGATATGGCGGATCTGTTGCCAGCGCGAGGCGCCATCCACTTCGCTGGCATGAAGCATGGAAGAGGGAATACCATTCAGTGCCGATGAGAAAATCAGCATTCCCATGGATGCACCAATGAAACCGTTGATCAGGATGACCGCCGTCCATGCGGTGGGAACAGAGCCGAGCATATAGTTGAACGGGGCGATACCAAACCAGCCTGTTACCGTGGACAGGAAGCCATTGTCCCAGAGCAGCCATTTCCAAAGCAGCACGTAAAGCACCGGTGGCGAGATGCGGGGAAGCAGCCATACGGCACGAAAGAAGGTGGCGGGAGCCTCTGGCAGGTAAAAGGTCGTGACAGCCAGAAACAGCGCAAAACCGATGTTGAACAGCATCAGTGTCGTTGCAACATAGAAGATGGTGTTCAGGATAATGAACTTTGTGCCCGGTTTGGAGACAAGGGTCTTGAAATTTTCTGTGGTCCAGCTCCAGCCTGTATAGGCTTCTTTGGCAAGCACCGAGCGTTGGGCATCGTCAAAGGAGAGATTCAACGCTGCGAGATTTGCGAGAAAGCTCTCTTGAGTCGCAAAGCGCTCGTTGAGGATGGATTGGGAAAAGGGCTCGGCGGCCAGCTTCAGATCGCGCATGTTGCGGGGTCTGCTGCGCAGCTTTTTCAGCGCACGCACAAATTCCCGGTTTGTCTTGAAGCTCTTGCCTTTGAGTTTTTTACCGATTTCCTTGACGAATTCAGATTTGACGCCTCCATCAAGAGCGGCTTTCAAATGATCGTCATCAACGTGATAGCTATTCGAGCCAAGGGCATCGATCTGGTCTTTGCTAAAGGACGAATTGACAGCCAAATGCTTAACGGTCTGAGGTGTGATCATATAGTCGCCGCCGCTAATGCCTGTTGCCGTGCTCATGTTGGTGAAGGCAAAGACGCCGGTCAGGACCACCGGAATGAGGAAAAACAACAAGATCATAACCAGGGCGGGGGTCATGAACCCAAGCCCGAGCAAACTGGTTTTCTGTCTCATGCCTAGTCTTTTCCTTGCAGATTGGTCTTATAGTGCTGTTGATCATCACCCCAAATGACATTGAGGCGAAGGTGGCCGGACGCTGGAGAGGTGCGCCCGACCGGGTATTGAGATGCTGAAGCCGCTTGCGCGGGATCCGCAGTGAGGCGTTATTTCATGATGATGGCGTCAGCCATGGTTGCCTTATATTCGGTTTCCACATCGGCAACGGCATCAGCAACGCTCTTCTGGCCAGTCCATGATGCTTCCAGGCCCTTGAACATAATGTTCCAGAAAGCACCAAAATCGGTGTTGTTAGGCATGGACACTGCGTGCGGCAACAGGCGTTCAGTCGCTTCTGAAGCCCAGCGGTCATTTGCATAAAGCGGAATGGCGGTTTGTTCTTCACCAATGGCCAGATGACCAGACTTGATGGCGTGAAGTGTGTTGAGGCGTGGTTCGGACGCAATGGCGATGAGCTGCGAGGAAACTTCGGCAACATCATCGTCGCCGGTGTTGCTTACCAGATAGACCAGCGGATGGGTCACGGTATTCGGTTTGCCGTTCGCATTGCCTTCCGGGATAAGCGAGAACTGGATGTTGCCGAAGAAGTCCTCTTGGCCTTCTTTCTTATAGCGGGCATAGTGCCAGGTGCCACCATGCCAGATACCGGCCTTGCCATTGGCAACTTCGTTATACCATTGGCCCCAATCGGTGCCCAGATGGGTTGGAGAGGTTACGCCCATTTTCACGGCATCAGCGAAGAACTGATACATGTCGGTCATGGCCTGCTTGTTGAAGACCAGTTTGCCGGTTTCCGCATCCTGAATTTCCCCGCCGAAGCTGACATAGAACTGCCAATAGTCCGGGCCGTTGGAAACGCGCGGATAGAAGCCGTGGCCTTTTTCGACCAAACCGGCATCCTGCATTTTCTTGGCGTCATTGAGGGCGTCATAAAGCGTATATTCGCCAGCTTCGATTTTTGCAGGAAGTGCTTCGATCTGCTCGTCGGTGTAGCCGATTGCCTTCATGTGCGGTTTGAAGAAGAAGAAAGGACGGGATTCAGCATCCTGTGGCAAACCCCAGACCTGACCGTTGAAGGAAGCTATGTCGATCAGGTTCGGATAGATCTGGTTCATCGGCCATGCGTCAAGATCTATATAGTCTTCAATCGGGCGGATCAGACCAGACTGGGACCAAGGGGCGATGTCTTCGTGTCCGGTGACAATGATGTTTGGTGCTGTTTTGGATTCGGCGGCCAATGTTACGGCCTGTTTGAAATCATCCCAGCTGTTGAAGGTTTTCTTTTCTACCTTGATCGTGAGGTCTTCACCGCTAATAGCGGCTTCACGCATCAGTTCATCGGCTGCAATTTCGATGTTGTCTACGCGGTAATTTTCGCTCTCGCCGGTTCCTCCAGACCACACGCTGATCGTATAGTCTTTGGCGAGTGCCGCCGTGCTGGATAGGGCAAGCGCAGCGGTAATCGTCGCAACCTTGAGGGTTTTGGAAAGGGTCATCCCAATTTCTCCATGAAAGTATAGTCACTTGAAATCTGAGCTTTGCGGATGAGCGCAAAGGTTGAAATGAGGCGTTTGCACGCGTGTGCATTTGTTCAAATTAAGCTATCTCTGTGACACTCATATTACGGTTTGCTGGAAGCTTTGTGACAAGATTTTTGGGCGAGAAGAAACTGCAGCTGGATTTGCGTTTTCGTCACTCTTTTTGTTGAGGAATCTTGTGTGCTCATGCCGGAAACGCCGGGAATGCAGCGAAATTGTCTTTCGAAATGTCGTCTAAAACCATTTTCAAAAGAAATGCGGCAAGCAATCTTATTCATTGCAAGCCGCATTGATGGCATTTCTAAAGAGTCTAGAAGTGAGAAGGCACGCTTTACCGAATGCGCATCCCAGTTTGTTTATCGAACAGTCTGATATCATCGGTGTTGTAGAGAAGCCCGACAGTCGATTTCTCCTGAAGTCTGCTACTGCCTTTTTCTTCCACGATGACTTTTTCCGCATTCGAGCCTGTCAGGTAGATGAAGGAGGCACCCCCCAGTCGTTCTATGAGATCGATATGGAAGCCGGACCCATTCGGGTTGATTGATAGATGTTCAGGGCGCAGACCGATTTCCAACTCGGTTCCTTCTTCGGGCAATGCTACTGGCAATTTGGACACAGAGCCAAGAGCAGGAGAGTTGATGCCTCCTTGATGCACCTGAGCGGGCAGGAAATTCATGGACGGCGAGCCTACAAAGCCAGCAACAAAGCGGTTGTCAGGATCTTCATAGAGCTCAAGCGGCTTGCCAACCTGCTCGATGCGACCATCTCTGAGCACCACTATCTTGTCTGCCAGTGTCATGGCTTCGACCTGATCGTGGGTTACATAAATCATTGTCGCGCCCAACTCTCTGTGCAGCCGCGTCAGCTTTACGCGCATTTCCACGCGCAATTCTGCATCAAGGTTCGAGAGTGGTTCGTCGAACAGGAAGACTTCCGGGCCGCGCACAATCGTGCGTCCGATGGCAACGCGCTGGCGTTGGCCACCGGACAGTGCCTTGGGTTTTCTGTCCATATAGCTATCGAGCTTGAGAATGCGGCTGGCTTCTTCGACTTTTCTGGCGATCTCATCCTTGGGCACGCCGTTCATGCGAAGGCCGAAGCCCATATTCTCCCGCACGGTCATATGGGGGTAGAGGGCGTAAGTCTGGAAGACCATGGCGACGCCGCGAAGGGCAGGATCGAGCTTTGTTACATCGCGTTCGCCAATCTGGATGGTTCCCGAGGTGATGGTTTCAAGACCTGCTATCAGGCGCATCAGTGTCGACTTTCCGCAGCCTGATGGCCCAACAAAGACACAGAATTCACCATCTTCGACCGTAAGGTCCACGCCATGGATGACTTCGGTGCTGCCAAAGGATTTGGTGACATTTGCCAGAATGACATTAGACATGTGGCATATCCTTTCCTCGGTGAAGTCCGTCAGTCATGCGACTGATGAGGTCTGTTTCTGTCGGATCATAAGGGGTGCCGTCTTCGTTCAAAACGTCGTGGAACCATTCCATCCGGGCTTCCTTTTCGGAAGCGGCGCCATGGAAGCTGGTCAACTGGCCAGGCCATGGTAAATGTGTTTGCGTGCGTCCTTTCACAAAGCCCCAATTGTAGCATCCGATCTTCTGGTCACGATAGAAGGGCAGCAGTTCGCCAAAGCGGCTACCAACGCCACGGGCCATCCATTCGGTGCAGATCAGAGGTCTTTCATAGGGCGCAAGGTCATCAAGGTAGCGTTTGAGATGATTCAGATCGCAATAGGCGTGGAAGGTGATAATATCAGAAAGCTCCAGAGCGGTTCGATCAATGTCATTGTCATAGGCTGGGGACAGTTCTTCGGCTGGAGGTGTCTGCCACGCTCCTACTGTTAGCGGCTGAGAAGGTGCGGCCGAACGGGCCCACTCAAAGCTCTGGGCCATCAGGTCTGCGCTATATTCCGACAATGCTGCGTCATATTCGCCAAAGGAGCCGTCTGGCGTGAAAATCATGCGGTTGCCGGGCTCATTGTAAAGATCCCACATCAGGATGCGCGGATCCTCTGCAAAGCTGGCTACCAAGTCCTTGACGTAGTGTTCCAGAACCGGCCACTTGCTGCGGTCCATGACTGTGGCTCGCCCAGGGCTGGCAACGGCGCGGCTGTTGTGAATGCCGGGAAGAGGGGACGGTTGTGGTCCATAGACAGGCTCTGCGCCACCAAAGCCGCAATCATCGAACAACACCGGCATGACAGAAAGCCCACAGGAACGCGCAATGGTGAGGAAGCGATCGAAGCGGGCAACCAGTCCACTACGGTCATGTTGCCAGATCAATGAGTGCAGATTAACCCGGACAGAATTGAAGCCGATCGCGTTGGCCCATCCCAACTCGCGGATGATGGTTGCCTCGTCAAAGGTTTCGGCCATCCACATTTCGAGAAAATTGACAGAGCTGGACGGTAGATAGTTGAAGCCACAGATCCAGTCACGGTTCTGCCACCATGTGGTCGCCAGCTCTTTAGACCACTGTTCCTGTTTGCTGCTATTCATCGCTTTTTTCCGCGCCCTGTATGAGCTTGCCCGGTTAGTCGGGCAAGCTCTTTGCCATTTGCTTTGCTACCGGTCCAGAAGATCCTGAATGTCAGCTTCTGCATCGGAGAGGGCCTTGTCGACATCCTTGCCGGTTAGCCAGATCGCCATGAACTCCCGATTGAGGGTGTCCTGAATGGCACCATAGTGTTTGGACGGAGGCATCGTGCGCGCAAGCTCGGCAGTTCCTGCATATTCGACACGATGTGGCAGCGTCTTGTATTCGTCGCTGTTGAGAATGGATTTGCGAACAGACATATGACCCGTGCGAGCCCAATCGCCGTCGTGATCATTGATGAAAGCGAGGACTTTCAGAGCTGCTGCAAATTTGGCCGGGTTATCCTTTTTCAGTTTAGCTGGAATGGCCCACATATGGCTTCCTGCCCAAGCAGCCTTGTCTTTGAATAGAATGGGGAAGGTTGCTGCATAGTAGTTTTTGAGGGTAACTGCGGGATCCTTTGCCTGTGCGTCGTAATAGTCCACGACCCAAGTGCCGTTGATCAGGATAGCGCCTTCACCATTCAGGAATGCCTGCTGGCTGTCGGTATAGTTATATTTCGGGTCGGCGTATTTTTTGTCGAACAGGTCGGTCAGAACCTTGACGGCCTTTTTGGTTTCTTCGGTGTTGACCGTTGCCGTATCGCCATCATAGAAATCTCCACCTTGTTGCCAGACAAGGCTCATGATGACGCGGACGCCGGTCTCAAACTGTGAGAAGTCGCCGATAAGATAATCCTTACCGGTTTTCTCCTTGACGAGTGCGGCTTGTTCCATCAACTCCTCAACCGAGGTCGGCAGAACGGGTTTGCCGTCTTTAACCAGCCCGGCCTTCTCCATGATGTCCATGTTGATGTGCCAGAGGTTGGCGTGGAAATCCATCGGCACGCCATAGATCTTGCCTTTATAGGACACACCGGCCTTGGCTGCATCTTCCCAATCGGAAACGTCAATGCCAGCGCCAGCCAAGTCATCCGTTAAGTCCGCCAAGGCTCCGGAGCCAGCGAATTCTGCCACGCGGTAGCGATGCATGACGTGAACATCTGGTGGAGTGCCCCCGGCATAGGATGCCTTGAGCTGGTCATAATAATTGCCCCAGTCGGTTGGCAGGGTGTTGACCGTTACGCCGTCAATCTGCTCGCTTGCGGCATTGATGATTGACTGGATAATGCAGGGCTCACCGACAGATGTCTTGGTGTCACTGCCTGCATTTTCGCAAGCACCGAAGAAACGACCAAGGGAGATGTCCTCAGCCATGACCGGCGTTACGAAAGCTGTTGCCAGAGCGGCGGCAAGTAGCATTTTTTTCATTGATATTCCTCCCGTTATATCAAGTAGAAGTTCTTTACTAGAAGCGCAGTGCGCTACCCTTTCGTACCTCCTGCGGTCATCGCCTGAACGACGTAGCGCTGGAAGATAAGAAACAGGATGACGACAGGTAATGTGGCGATAACGCCAGACGCCATTACCCGACCCAGCCCTTCGGACTGGGCAAAGTTGGTTTGAATGGAAGCAAGGCCCAGAGTGATGGTGAACATCTCCCGCTTCTGGGCCGAGACTAGCGGCCAGAGATAATCGTTCCAGGCATAAAGGAACGTGAGTATTGCGAGCGTTGTCATGGCTGGGCGGGCAAGTGGCAACATGACGTGCCAGAAGATTTGCAACCAACTGACACCATCGAGCCGGGCTGCTTCTTCTATGTCGCGAGGGATGGCCTTGAAAAATTGCATCATCAGAAAGACGCCAATCGGCACGGCAACGCGCGGCAGAATGAGTGCATGGTAGCTGTTATGCCATCCGAAATCGGCGAACATTGTATAGAGCGGAATGAACACCGCTTGCTCGGGAACCATAAGCCCGACGAGACAGAAGAAGATGATGGCACTCTTGCCGGGGAATGACAGTCTTGCCAGCGCGTAGCCTGCCGTCGTTGAAACGAACAACACCGCAAGCGTCATGCCGAGGGCGACAACAACGGAATTGAAGAACCAGACGGGCGTCTGGCCAAAGGAGAAGAGCGCGGCGTAGTTGTCCAGCGTGAAGGGCAGAGGCACAAGGCCGAAGAAGGTCGAGGACGTCGTGCGAGCCAATACATCATTGGGTTGAAAAGACAGGGATACCATCCACAAAGTCGGCACCAGCCAGAGAAAAGCGGGAATGGCGAGCAACAAGATGGCCCAGTAGGTGGAGCGATTAGTCATCTTTTCCCTCCCTTCCAAGCAGGAATTGCATCAGCGAGAAGACCCCCATGATGGCGAACAGGAATACAGCCATGGTTGCGGCACGGCCCAATTCGCTGTCCCGGAAGCCTGTTTGATAAATGTAGCGAACGAGCGTCTGGGTGGTGTCGTTTGGTCCGCCGCCGGTCATCAGGTGCGACTGGCCGAAAACTTGGAAATGCATAATGATTTGCAGCACGACGACGAGCGTGATGGTGCGTTTTAAATTCGGTAGGGTAATGAAGCGGAAGGCGCGCCAGCCCTTGGCATTGTCGAGCGCGGCGGCTTCGTAGATGTCGCGAGAAATATCCTGAAGGCCGGCGAGAAACAGGATCATAGCGATGCCCAGCGACCACCAGACTGTGGTAATGACGATGGCAGTCATGGCAAAGCGCTCATCTGTCAGCCAGTGAATGGGTGAGCCGCCAAAGACTTCGATGACATTGGCGATCAACCCCTGACGAGGGGAGAACATTAACTGCCAGATCAGCGTTACCACGGTAACGGAGAGCACCTGCGAGAGAAAGAAGATCGTCCGAAACACCGCCATGACGCGGCTTTCCTTATTGACCAATACTGCCAGCGCCAGAGAAATGGCTGTAATCGAGGGGACGGTCAAGGCGACAAATAGAATGGTGTTGCCCACCGTTGGCCAGAAGCGACGATCATACCAGCGTCCGCCATCTCCGGGATGAAAGCCGCAGGCGATTAATACGACCAGAGAAATTGCAACAAGCAACAGAGCAAGGGGACGACTGATTTTGCGTGCAAAGGCGAGCCAGACCGATACCAGAAGCAGGAGAGCGGCAGTCCATTGCAGCAGCGGGAAATTGTAGAAGGACCAGACAATATTCCGCCCCCAAAGGATCTTTTCGTAATTTCTCAATCCAACAAATTCGCGTGCATCGGGATTGAAGGCGACCTCAAGCAAGTTCCAATTGTTGAGGCTGATCCAAATGCCGCGAAAGAACGGAAATACCAGAAATGCCAGATAAGCGATCATGAATGGAGCTAGCAGAAGCATCGCCGAGGACCGTTGCCCCATACGCCTGCCAGACAATCTGTAATCTGCCACTTTATCCTCCCCAGGACAGAAATAGCTTGCGCTAAAATTATTAGCAATATTTATTAGCAGTATTCTACCTGCGGTGCAATATGGGAATTTTAAGGTGGTTGATAATAGCGGTGCAGAAGCTCCAAGAGTGACAATGAAGGACGTGGCTCTGGAAGCTGGCGTTTCCCAATCGACAGTTTCTTTTGTGCTTAACGGCATTGAAGATATGAGAATCAGTAGCGAAACGCGGGCCCGTGTTTTACGAGCGGTTCGGGATCTGGGCTATCGTCCGCGCACGGCTGGGCGCCCGCCAAAAGGGGCCGGGTCCAGCGTGATCGGCTTGCTCGTCGATGAGATTGTGACCAGCCCTTTCGCTTCCATTTCGATCGATGCCATTCAGTCAACCGCATGGAAACAGAGTGTCATCGTCGAAACTGTCGTGACCGGTGGTGACAAGGACTATGAACGGGCTATTCTGCGGAAATGGACCGCAGACCGGGTGAGGGGCGTGATCTATAGCTCCATCCTGACGCATGTGGTTTCGCCTCCCGAACAGTTGTTCAATCACCGCACCATCCTGATGAACTGCTATGACAAGCATGGGCGCTTCCCGGCGATTGTTCCGGCAGAACGTCGGGGCGGAGAGGCTGCCGCTCAGGTTCTCATCGAGGCTGGACACAAGCGTATTGCCTTTATCAAGGGTGAGCCATGGATGGATGCATCCAAGATGCGTGAAGAAGGGTTCGAGCGCGCCATGCTGGCAGCCGGACTGGAAATCGACCCGGACCTGATTGTCGAGGGCAACTTGCTGCCTTCCAGCGGGCGCAGCGCAACGCTCTCTCTGATGGCCAATCAACGCCCACCCGAGGCGATTTTCTGCGCCAACGACCTGACTGCAGTCGGCTGCTATGAAGCACTCAAGGAGTTGGGGTTGAAGGTTGGTGTTGATGTAGCTGTGGTCGGCTATGACGATCAGGAAATTGCTCAGCATCTGTATCCGAGTCTGACCACGGTTTTGCTTCCCCACGCAGAAATGGGGCAACTCGCTACCGAAATGATCCTTTCTGAGAATGACATTCCGATAGAAGAAACCCGTCTGGTGTGTCCTCTGGTGCGTCGTCATTCTCACGTGAGGAATGGTCAACGACGCTCCTAAGTGGCTCGGCTTTTCTTGCAATTTCAACGGCTTTTCCGAGCTATACAGCATGGCGAGTTCCGAGCCAGAGGTGATGGGCTGGCTGCAGAACATCGCACGTGCCGTCGAGCCTCAAGTCATGGAGGTTTCAGTCTTGAAGCTTAACTGGTTCCGTGTTTTTCCTTGATTTTCTGAATGGCTGAAAAGTTCTCCTTGAGGTCTTCATATAGCTTTTCATAGAGGGCAAAATAGTCGTCGTAGACGGCGGTAGCCTCTTTGCCAGGATAGATGGTTTCGCAATTTTGCGTGGTGTAACCGGTCATTTCATCAAGGGACTTGATGAGACCAACGCCTTTGGCCGCGAGGATGGCTGCACCCAGAGTTTCTGTTTCGTTGACCCTCAAGCGAACAATGGGCTCGTTGAGAATATCGGCAAAGATCTGGCACCAGATCCGGCTGTTGGCGATGCCGCCACCCAAGGATAGGGATTGGGGCTTGTCATTATGCTTGAGCACGATCTTCATGCCCTGTCGGATGGAATAGGCGACGCCTTCCATAATCGCTCGTACCATGTCGCCGTAATCGGTGCCAAAGCTCAGACCAAACATGACGCCGCGTGCGTTCGGATCCCAAATCGGGCAACGCTCACCGGAAAGATAAGGCAGATAGATGATGCCGTTTGATCCGGCTTTGGCTTTTTCGGCCAGATTGTCGAGCATCTCGTAAATGGAGCTGCCCTCTTGTTTGCACCGCTCGGTGAGAGCATCGCCAAACTGGTCGCGGAACCATCTGAGCGAGGCTCCAGCGGCGTTGGTTGCTTCCACGCTTAGCCATTGGCCTTCTACCGCATGGCGGCAATTCATCAGGCGATCATCAAACTCGGGTGTTTCAGTGGTAAAACATGCCCGGCCACATGTACCGATGGCAAGAAACGTGTCACCGGGCAGAATGGCACCTGCACCGATTGCCGCTGATACAGTGTCCATGGATCCGGCAACAACCGGTGTGCCTTCCTTAAGGCCGCATTGTTCAGCAGCCCACGCTGTGACATGGCCCACAATGTCCGAGGCATTGTATGGTTTGGGGAGTTTCTCGATCGGAACGCCGGTGTCTTTTGCCAAGCCTTCATCCCACTCGCCGGTGCGAATGTTGGAAAGCAGCGTGAAGCCCATTCGGGAGGTGTTTATGGAAAATTCACCCGTCAGCTTGTTGATGATAAAGCCACTTGGAACAACAAATTTATGCGTCTTTTCAATGATGTCGGGACGGTTTTTGATATACCAGAGCAGGGTTGGCAGGGCAAATGTTCCACGCGCTATGCGATTGCCGGTAATCTCATAAATTCGGTCCCGGCCGATTGTCTCTTCAAGCCATGTCACTTCGCTGGCCGAGCGCTGGTCGAGTTGCAGGATCGCGTTATAGAGATTGTTGCCGTTCGCATCGAGGGGGATGAAAGAGTTTGTGCAGCTCACACCAACACCGGCAACGTATGCGGGATCAACGTCACCTCGGTCGATGCAGAGTTTTACATTTCGAACGACACTGGCCCACCAGACATTGGGGTCTTCCTCAACCCAGCCTTCGCGGGGGTGGATCATGGGATATTCTTGATATTCACTCGCGACGAGATTGCATTCCAGATCATAAAAACTGCATTTGGTGCCGGTGGTTCCTATATCAATCCCGAGCACAATCGAGCGTTTGTTTTGCGTGACCATCTTATTATTCTTTCCTTTTGATTTGGTTGTCACAGATGATCAGTATTTGCCAATTAGATCGTCTTGCTGTTGTTTGGTCAGGGGTTTTCCTCGGCCATTCAGAGTGATGTGCAAATGTGCGTTTTCTTCAATTTCCTCAACGAGGTTAAAGGCTTGATCGATGGTTTCTCCGACGGTGAGAACCCCGTGGTTTTCCAGTAGCAGGGAGTTGCGCTTGGCCATGATTGACGTGATGCTATCGGCCAGCTCGACAGAGCCTGCAGCATTATATTGAACCACAGGCAACTCTCCGACTCGCACTGAATAGCCGGGGGTATAAACCGGCATGGCGCAGGTATGGTCAAGGTCTATGAGGCAGGCGACGGCAACCGCATATGGGCTATGAACATGAATGACCACTTTGACGTCGCCACGTTCATAGCAATGCATATGCATAAGCCATTCCTTGGACGGTTTGCCGGTGCTGATGACCGAACCATCCATGGAGATGGTTACAAGGTCCTGCTCCTCGAGTAGGCCAAGGCTGACGCCAGAGGGGGTGATGATAATCTTGTCGCCCAGCCGCATGCTGGCATTGCCGCCAGAGCCGGGAACAAAGTCTCTGGCGTGTATCCTGTGGCATAGGTCAATAAAGTTTGTGAGAGGATTCGGCGATTTCATTTTGATTTCCTTGAGGCCACCCGCAACCGGGCCGCGCACATGATGATGCAAGTGCGCCCTTTGCCCGGTGGCGTAGCGGTCGTTCAAACCGTGGGATTATTTGAGAACGCTCGGTAGCCAGGTGGTCATGGCCGGAATATAGGTCGTAGCCATCAGGATGACGGCACCAACCAAAAACATGCTTAGGCAATATCTTAGTGTTATTTCCAGCCGTCCCTCGGCGATGTTGTTACCCAGAAGAGCACACAAGCCAACCGGAGGGGTAATCAAGCCAAGGCAGAGGTTAAAGCACATGACGACACCAAACTGCACAACGCTCAGGCCGCAGGCCATCGCGATTGGCAACAGGATCGGCGTAAAGATCACAACGGCGACGTTGGCTTCCATGAACATTCCGACGATCAGCAAGAAGATGTTGAGAAGCAGCAAAAGCAAAACCGGCGTATCGGTAATGGAAAGCAGATTGGATGCAATGGCTTCAGGAACACGCCCCATGGCCAAAACCCAGCTTGATGTTTTTGAGCAGCCGACCAGAAACAGCATGATCGTGGAAACAATGCAACTGTCATAGAAGATCTGATTGATGCTTTTAAAAGTCAGATTGCGGTAAACAAACAGGCCGATGATAAAGGCGTAGACTGCGGAAACTGCTGCAGCTTCGGTTGGCGTGAAGACACCACCAAAAATCCCGCCCAGAATGATGACCGGCATCAACAGAGCCCAGAAGCTGCGTTTCGTTTCACGGCAGACTTCCTTATGGTCCAGTTTGTTGCCGACCGGTAGATTCAGGCTGCGGGCTTTGAAATAGGTGTAGGCCAGAAAGCCAAGCACCAGAGCAATGCCGGGGATGACTGCTGCCATGAACAGCTCTCGGATGGAGGTTTGCACCGAGTTGCCATAAACGATCAAAATGATGCTTGGCGGGATCAACGGGCCAACTGTCGACGCACTGGCCGCGATGGCGGCGGAGAGCTCTGGCGGATAGCCTTCCTTTTTCATGGCCGGAATGGTGATGCCACCAATGGCCGTAACGGTTGCTGTGCCTGAGCCGGAGATGGCAGCGAAAATCGCAGAAGCTATCACGGTGACGATACCAAGGCTGCCGCGCATCCAGCCCATGGTTGCTTTTGTAAAGCTCAGGATTCTGTCGGTTATGCCGCCCCCTGTCATCAGGTTGCCTGCCAGGACAAAGAAGGGAATGGCCAGCATGGGAAACGAGTCCATACCCGCGAGGACTTTTTGCGGTACGACAATCAGATTGTAATGGCCGACAAGGATGGAAGCCATAGAGGCGATGCCAATGGCGAAAGCGACAGGCATACCCATCAGGACAAGCACAATCAGGCCAACAAGTAATACAGTTCCGATACCCATGATTATTTACTCCCGGAGGCTGACATGCTGGTGTCTGAAGGCAACAGGAAATCCCTCAGAATGATCTGGATTGCGAACAGCAACATCAATGCTGCGCCAATGGGGATGCTCAGATACATGAAGGACATCGGAATGTGCAGGCCTGCTGAAATCTGATGGGTGGTTTTCATCGAAATGGCGATGCCATATTTGATGAGAGTGACAAGAAAGCCGACAATCAGGATGTAATTGATGAAATTGACGATCTTCTGGCCGCGCTCGGGCAGCATATTGACGATGAAGTCAATCCGGATGTGCTGGAACCGTCTGAGTGCACTGGCCGACCCAAGAAGGACGACCCATATGAAGGCATAGCGGGCGAATTCTTCCGCCCAGATGTTTGAACTGTCAAAAACGTAGCGCAGTACGACTTGATAGAAGATAACCAGGGTCATCAGCATGAGGCATAGGATGATGACGAAATTGATGATCTTCTCGATCGCACTACAGACCCACTCTAAAGTACGCATGGTTTTCTCCGCAGGTCTTTGGCGGTGTTTGGCCGCCCTGCAGTGGGGAAGGGTCGGGTATGACTGACCGGTCGGGTGCCGGAGAGGGGTCCGGCACCCGTTGGTCATTCATTCGGCTCTAGCGAGTGCTGATTACTTAACGGCTTTGATCTTTTCGACCCATTCCGTCAGTTCGGGGAAGTTGTCTTTAACGACATCTTTTGTGGCTTCACGGAAGCCATCGAGTTCTGGTGTGACGATTTCTGCACCTGCATCTTTCCATTTCTGCAGATAACCGTCTTCGTTGTCGGTGATCAGGCCGCTGGTGTAATGGCCTGCTTCGTTACCAGCTTCGATAATAGCTGTCTGAACATTTTCAGGCAGGTTGTTGAAATAGTCCTGATCCATCATGAAGACGTCAGCACTCCAACGGTGGTCTGTCTTGATCAGGAACTTGCAGATATCGGCAAGACCGAAGTTGTAAGACAGGATTGGTGGGTTCTCCTGAGCTTCCACTGTACCCTGCTGCAGGCCAGTGAGCACTTCGGTCATTGCCATTGGGGTTGGGGTAGCCCCAAGTGCCTGCCATGTCTTGACGCTCATGTCGTCGGCAGGAACACGGATTTTCAGGCCTTTGACGCCTTCAATATCGGTAAATTTCTTGGTGGATGTGGTTACACGAACGCCGCGGTAGGATGGGCCAAACAGCTTCATGCTGGCTTCGTCACCTGCCTGTTTGAGCAATTCCTTGCCCAGATCTCCTTCCCAGACCTTGTCGAAGTGAGCGCGGTCGCGGAACATGAACGGAACAAGGTCAAGCAGGGAGAGCTTGGTGTAGGATGGCAGTGTGCCAAAGCCTTCGATGACGACTTCGTTGGTGCCAAGCTGCAGGCCCTCGATGATTTCACGCACGTTGCCAAGAACGCCCGCGCCGTAGATTTCGACCTTGACCTGGCCATTGGTTTTTTGCTCGACAAGCTCTTTGAACTTTTCGGCATCTTTCTGTTTTGGATCAGTATTTGCGTTGATGTGGGCAAGACGCAACACGATCTGGTCTGCTGCCAGAGCTGATGTGCTGGTCATCATTCCTCCTGCTGCTGTCAGTGCTGCACTGGCAAGCAACGTCAATGCCCAATTTGTTCTTTTCATAATTTCCTCCATAGGGTTGAACGCAAATCTGTCTCGGGTACGAGGCGGGGTCCTTACCGTGTTTGACGGATCAGGCTCAGTCGAGACGTATCCAGGGCAGAATGTCAGGAAATTTTTTGAGACGGTTTTCCCAGTCCGTCGAGGTGGCTCTCTGCCAGCCTCTTGATTTGGTCAATGCGAAGCTTGGCTTCCTCATCGACTTTGTAGTCTTCGCAGGCATGCAGAACATGCCATGCGATGGCCTTGACAAATCTGGCTTGATCGAGCGCCTTGAGGGCATCAATGATCTCGCGGTGCTCAACCAGATTATTCTCGAATATGGGGCGGTTCAGCGGCTTGTGCTCGTTGTGCAGATAGGCAAAGAACGTGAATTCGTTCGTGTTCAAGCCATTGTAAACACTCACCAAAGACTGGTTTTGTGCTGCCATCATATAGCGGCGATGAAAACGGGTTTCATTGGATACCCAGCCTTCATAGTCAATGTCGCTATCGTCGCTTATCGCCTCCTCCATGGCGGCTAAACAGGATTCCAGATCAGCCACCAGTGTATTGTCTTCTTTTGCAGACCGAATGATCTCCCCGGCATAAAACAGCTCGCACATGAGCCGCACACCCAGCCGTTCAACCAGCTCATTGTTGGTAAAGCTTTTGACGACCATGCTCTTGTTGGGGATCGCCTCCACCAGATCCTCGGATACGAGACGGTTCAGCGCATCCTTGACCGGTGTGTGACTCACGCCGAGCGTTTCTGAAAGTTCCCGAACAACCAGTTTTTCTCCGGGCAGGTAGTCGCCCGCGAAAATCATCGATCGGATCTGTTTGGCCACCAGATCGACCAATGAGGTGTTGAGGAACTGTTTGAGGTCGGACTTTCGAGAGCTTTTGCCTTTTGGGGTGTCGGATTTGGGGGCTTTCATTCAGGTCTTCCTTTGAGCTTATTGAGCTGCAGCGTTCATATTTACTCAAAAATATTTAGGTAAATATTGAGCTGGTTGTCTATTCTGTCAAGAAAAATATGAGGTTACAGCGCGGACCTAAATGCAAGAGTGCCCGCGGAATTGAATAGAAAGATTATAGCTACAGGGAAAAAGAGCCGCGATTCTGCACACTTAATAAAGGAAGCAAAATTGAGTGTACGAGTTTGTTCGTAATTCGATTTGGTAGGGGGTTAATTTCCTGCCTTCGGAACTATTTCAACCCCTAATAACTTATTTTAATATTGGCAATTTACTGGTGTTAGTGAAAGAACCTGCATTTTATAAGTTTGTAGATGGGGCGGTATGACTCGTTTATGAGCAAAGCCCTATTTGATTGTCTGAAAAAGACATGACCAAAGTGGAAGAGGAGGCAGGTATGGTTGATCGAGGGGCTGCTGGTATTATATCCAATCAGCGCTGCAATTTATTTTCTTCGTAAGTGGCGCAATTTGCCGATATGCGTGGGTAAAGTCATGGCCTCCCCTTTTCGAAGGCCATGACTTGTTTTCAAATAGAACTCGGTGCGATTACCAAGGCTGGTTTGCTGGACCAACGACAAACTCGCTAACTGCGGTGTCGTCTGGCAAGTCAAGCGCAAAGGCCACAACATCGGCGATCCGGTCTGGAGAGATGCCGTAGGTTTTGTAAAGCCCCTGATAAGCTTCCGCTGTGGCAGAGTCGGAGATTGTATCGAGAAGCTCGGTGTTGATGGCCGCCGGATAGAGCGTTGCAGTGCGGATGTTGGTGCCTTCCATAGCCGATTCCATGCGCAGCACCTCCATGAAGGAACGAACGAACCATTTCGTGCCACAATAAACGCCATTGCTCGGATATGCTTTCTGTCCAGCAACTGAAGATGTTGCCAGAACATAGCCAGACTTCTGCTCGGTGAAGGTTGGCATAACCGCCGCAACACCGTTCAGTACGCCTTTGACGTTGACGTCGACCATCTGATCCCACTCATCGGTCTTGAGCGCGGATATATTGGACGCGGGCATCAGTCCTGCATTGAGGAAGATGGCGTCCACGCGGCCAAATTTTTCTTTTGCCAAGGTTACGATCGCATCGTTTTCTGCCTGTTTGGTTACGTCGAGAACCTGATAGGCTGCTTGGCCACCTGCGCTAGTGATGTCTGCTACAATCTTCTGAAGCTTGTCTTCTCGGCGTGCACCGAGCACGACTTTGGCGCCTTTGCTTGCAAGAAGTTTCGCGGATGCTTCACCGATGCCTGAAGATGCGCCGGTGATGATGACGACTTTATCTTTAATCATTGTTAGCCTCAATTTGTTTACGGTGAACCGGATAAAATCCGGTCAGATTTTTTGGCTTGTCTCTTGTTCCAAGCATGTTTTCGAATTGGGCCGTTGTGGCCTGTTGTTGTTTCGTTGCTGCCGATAGGAAGCGTTTTCTGTTTTCGGAATGCTGCAAATGTATGGTGGACGTTATGGCTTGTTTAGGCGCTCTGAAGTACAAACAATTATGAGGCAGATTCATTAGTCCGACATCATTGTCTTGAGAATGGGCGTTCAGCCAATGACGTTCAGCCAATGACGTTCAGGCAATGATATGGGAAGCGGCCTCGGAAGGCTCAGTCAGGAATTCAGTGCATTCGGGCCCCTGCCATTGTGTCGTCCGGATAGAAGATCCGGGTATCGGAATGAGCAAGGCTGAAATCGATTTGGCCTTAACGCATACAGGAGCGTGAAGCTTCCAGGACATTTGGCTCAGGAAGGGGCCGGATTTGGTTTGCTGAATGTTCAGCCTACTGCGAAAAGTCAGAATGGCACTATGGAAAAATCAAGCGAAGTGGGCAAGGGCACGAAGGTCGAGTTGATATTCAGAAGGGATGCTTGGGTCCAGCTTACAAAATTCAAACCAACATTGTTTGATGGTGTTCCCTGCCTTGCCTGTTGCCCCTAAAAGAGGGGTGTAGCTTGGCAGGGAACAATTCTGTGTTAAATGGCGAGATAGGCCTCGCGCAATTCCTTGTTGTCCAGCACTTCCTTGGCTGTTCCGTCAAAAACCACGGAACCAGTATCAAGAATGACTGAGCGGTCTGCCAGCTCAAGCGCACGAACTGCATTCTGTTCGACCAGAATGGTCGTAATGCCCTGCATCTTGATGATTTCGAGTGTCTTTTCAATCTCGTCAACGATTACCGGAGCTAGACCCTCGTAAGGCTCATCAAGCAACAGCACCTTGATGTCTCGGGCGAGAGCTCTGGCGATTGCCAGCATTTGCTGTTCACCACCAGAAAGGGTGACCCCTTCCTGATTGCGGCGTTCGCCCAGCCGTGGGAACAGATCATAAAGCCGCTCGATACTCCAGCCGATCGGTTCGATAATCTGTGCCAGCTGGATATTTTCCTCAACCGTCAGGCCGGGGATAATGCGCCGGTCTTCTGGCACCAAAACCATTCCCGCCCGAGCCGCTTCATGGCTGGCCATGGTATGCAGATGCTTGTGGTCCAGCCAGATTTCACCATAGGTGAGGGTGGGATTGTCCAACCGTGCTATGGTGCGCAAGGTTGAGGTTTTTCCAGCACCATTTCTTCCAAGCAAGGCGAGGATCTCGCCTTCATGAACATTGAAAGATACCCCTTGGACGATGTAGCTCTCGCCGTAATAGGCGTGGATATCGTGCACGGACAAGAATGCGGGGGCTGTGGCTGCTACATTGGCGTTTATGGAGAAGTCTGTAAGGCTTTCTTCCGAACGCCTGGTTGCTTCAATCGAGAGATCTGTCATGCTGCTTCTCCAAGATAGGCTTCCTTGACCTTCGGGTGGCCCTTGATGTTTTCCGGGGTGTCTTCGACCAGCGGCGTGCCCTGTGCCAAAACCGTTATGCGTTGGGCCAGCGAAAAGACCACATGCATGTCATGCTCGATAATGGCGATGGTGATATCGTGCTTCTCGTGGATCTCTTTCAGTAGATCGATGGTGTTGTTGGTGTCGGCGCGCGCCATACCAGCTGTCGGCTCATCGAGAAGCAGAAGCTTTGGCTGCTGCACAAGACACATGGCCATTTCCAGACGACGTTTGTCACCGCGGGACATGGAGCCTGCAAGCATTTGCCGCTTTTCGATCATATTGACTTCTTCGAGCATATGTTCTGCGCGCTCAATGACCTCGCGTTCATTCTTAACCGTTTTAAATGCCTGCATGCGGAAAGCACCATCCCGTTTGGCGAAACAGGGGATGAGCATGTTTTCCATTACCGTGAGATCGGTGAAGATTTCCGGTGTCTGGAAAACGCGGCTGATACCCATCTGGTTGATCTGGTAGGGCGTGCGGCCCAGTACCGATTGTCCCTGAAAGGTAACGGAACCGGTGTCCGGTTCCAGTTTTCCAATGAGGCAGTTGAGCAAGGTGGATTTGCCTGCTCCGTTTGGCCCGATGATGGCATGAACCGAATGCTCGGCAACCGACAGGTTTACGTTGCCCAGAGCCTGCAGGCCACCAAAGCGCTTGTTAACGTCTTTGACTTCAAGAATACCCATGTTTGCAGTCTCCGTTAGGCCACGTGGGGGCTCGGTTTAGGGGCGTGTTCTGGATCTTTCGGCGGAATTTCCGGCTTCTTTTCGCGCTTGAACCAGTTGCGAATGCGCTGGCCACCTTCGAGCAAGCCACCCGGAAGAAAGATCACTACAAGCATAAACAGCAGCCCGAGGGTCAAGTGCCAGCCCTTGCCGATGAAGGGGTGCAGCATGAAGACAATTGCGTCTTCCAGCCCGTCCGGAAGTGCTGCGAACCAGCCATGCAGAACGTTGTCGTTGATCTTGGAGAAGATATTCTCGAAATATTTGATGAAGCCAGCGCCAAGCACGGGTCCCATAAGGGTCCCGGCGCCGCCCAGGATAGTCATCAGCACCACTTCACCCGATGCTGTCCACTGCATGCGCTCTGCACCGGCAAGAGGGTCCATCGCTGCCAGCAGGCCGCCAGCCAATCCGGCATACATGCCCGAGATAACGAAGGCTGCCAGTGTGTATGGCCGCGTGTTGAGGCCGGTATAGCTCATGCGGGTTTGATTGGTCTTGATTGCCCGCAGCATCAGACCGAAAGGTGAGCGGAAGATTCTGAGGGAGATGTAGAACACCACAATCGCGATGATGGCACAGAAATAGTAGCCATTACTGAATGTGAATTGCCAGCCAGCAACATCGATCTTTGTCGCTTCATTCATGACGATGCCGAAGAAATGCGGCGAGGTCGGGCTGCCTTCGCCCAACAGAACCTGTGGGTCATCGCCATAAACCTGAAGGCCCGTTTCACCGTTGGTCAGCGGTGTGAGCACCGAATAGGCCAGATTGAACGACATCTGCGCCATGGCCAATGTCAGGATCGAGAAGTAAATGCCCGATCGGCGCAGGGAGACGTAGCCAATCAGCAACGCAAAAAGCGCGGACATGATTACAGCAAGGATGAGACCTGGCAGAACATTATAGCTCAGGAGCTTATACATCCAGACGACGGAATAGGAGCCAACGCCAAGGAAGGCCGCATGACCGAACGAGAGGTAGCCTGTCAGGCCAAAGAGAATGTTGAAGCCGATGGCAAAGATGCCATAGATGGCAAATCTCTGCATCAGATCAGGATATCCGGCATTGAACTGCGCCAGTGCCGAACTTTCCGGAAACGGCTGCAGCAATATCGGTGTCGCCAAAGTCAGAAACATGACGATCAGGAGAAAGGAAGTGTCTTTCTTACTGAGACCTAGCATTGTTTATTCCTCCATCACGCCTTTGCGACCCATGAGACCGCGCGGACGGGTCAAAAGGATGATGATTGCAACAAGATAGATGATGATTTGGTCGATCCCGGGGATTATCGACTTGATTTCGTTCATGGAAGCGAAGCTCTCCAGAATTCCCAGCAGGAAACCGGCCAGCACAGCGCCGGGCAGAGATCCCATACCGCCGACAACGACCACGACGAAGGACAGCACCAGAAAGTCCATGCCCATATGATAATTGGGCGAATTGATTGGCGCATACATGACACCGGCAAGACCGGCTACGGCTGCTGCCATCCCGAACATGATGGTAAAGCGCTTGTCGATGTTGATGCCCAATAGGCCTACGGTTTCGCGGTCGGCCATGCCTGCGCGGACCACCATGCCGAATGTTGTGAAGCGAAGGAAAGCGAACACAGCGCTGATGATTATTGCAGAAAACAGGAAGTAGATCAGACGCCAATATGGGTAGATGATCGTGTTTTCGGCGAAGCCAATCATGACACCAAAATCGAGCGACCCCTTGAAGGTTTGAGGTGCGGGTGTCGGGATCGGGTTGGCGCCATAAAAATATTTGACGATTTCCTGAATCACGATGGCCAAGCCAAAGGTAACCAGAATCTGGTCGGCGTGAGGGCGTTTATAAAAATGCTTGATAAGCCCGCGTTCCATCGCATAGCCGATCAACAGCATCACCGGTATCGCAAACAGGATCGCAAGCGGCACGGACCAGCTGACAATGGCATTGCCAGCCGCTTCGCCGAACCAGTCAACGACATAGGGCGTTTCGACCTTTAGCGGATTGCCCAAAAAGTCCTTTTTCGTCGGATCAACGACTGTGAACGACAGAGACAGGAGTCTTTGAAGCGTGACTGCGCAAAAGGAGCCCAGCATAAACAAGGCACCATGAGCGAAGTTGACCACGCCCAGCGTGCCGAAGATGAGTGTCAGTCCCAGAGCGATCAGAGCATAGGCACTGCCTTTGTCTAAACCGTTGAGAATCTGAAGAATGATTGCGTCCATTGAAAAGCCCGCATCGATGGACCGTGCGCTAAAGCTGCGTCGGTTCTCGTTCTAAATCAAAAAGATAGCCGTGCCACGGTTGTGTGGCACGGCCAGTTTGGCTGTTCTGATTATGCGCCAGCGTTGCAGGTGCCGAGCGATGCGTCATCGCCGCCGAACATTGCATGGTTCGACGCGTAGGTAACCTGATCGACTGGAGTGACTTCAACGATTTCCAGCGTGTCATATGCTGTGGTCGGGTTCTGTGCACCACGCACGACCAACACATCCTTGAAGCACTGGTGGTCTTCTTTACGATAGAGGGTCTTGCCATTGCCAAGACCGTCGAACTCGAAGCCTTCCAGAGCTTCAGCAACGCCACATGGGTTGAAGGTGCCTGCGCGTTCACATGCATCTGCATACAGCAGTACCTGTGCGTAGCAGGTCTGAGCCGAGTTGGAAGGCGGACGACCATACTTTTCACCGAAGGATTTCACAAAGGCCTTGGATCCTTCATTCTGAAGCTGCCAGTTGTAGTTCATGGAACCCAGAACGCCCTTGATGTTTTCGCCAGCACCAGCTGCCATCAGTTCGGAGTAGAGCGGAACGATGATCTTGAAGTCCTTGCCATTGACCATTTTGTCGAGCAGGCCGAACTGAACGGCGTTGGTCAGGGAGTTGACCATGTTGCCGCCATAGTGGTTGAGGACCAGAACGTCTGCGCCCGCATTAATCACCGGTGCGATGTAGGACGAGAAATCTGTGGTAGCCAACGGGGTCAGAACGTTGTTGACGGTCTTCCAACCCATTGCTTCGGTCGCTGCCTGCATGGATTCCTGTTGCGTCCAGCCCCAGGTATAGTCTGCAGTCAGGTGATAGGCATTACGATCAGTGCCAAGTTCCTTGGCCAGAATCGGTGCCAGTGCCGCTGCCGACATATAGGCGTTGAAGAAATGACGGAAGCCGTTGGCTTTTCTGTCCTTGCCGGTGGTGTCGTTGGAGTGGGTCAGGCCAGCCATGAAGATGACACCGGCTTCCTGACACAGACCCTGTACGGCAACAGCCACGCCCGAGGACGAACCGCCGTTGATCATGATCGCACCATCTTTTTCGATCATCGAGCGAGCCGACGCGCGGGCTGCGTCTGATTTGGTCTGGGTGTCACCGGTTACGAACTGAACCTTTTTGCCCAAAATGCCGTTGCCCTTCAATGCTTTGGACGAGAAGGTGTTAAGGCAGCCGCCATCACCCTCGCCATTGAGATGTTCTACGGCAAGCTTTTGAGCCAAAAGTTCGTCGGCGCCTTCGTCTGCATAAGGACCGGTTTGCGGTACGTTGAAACCGAGCGTCACGGTGGAACCGGTCGGCGCGTTGGTGAAGGCATTTGCTCTGCTTGTAAATATGGTTGGCATGGCCAAGCCGGCACTGACAAATGCACCGGTCTTGATCAAACCACGACGTGAAATCGTAAGTTTGGTCATAAGTTCCTCCCAAAAGTGTAAATGGCCCACGCTCCTCAAGGTGGCCAAGCCGCAACCAGCTCTCCTCAAAGCGGTTGCTCAGTCTGACATAGACTAAGTAAACCTACTGAGGCTTTTAACAGGAATACCATAGGACTATTGTTGATTAATCGAAGGGAGCATCAGTATTAATTGCTCAATATTTATAAATATCAGCAATTTAAGTAAGTTTTTCGGTAATAATACGTTTTTCTATTCATCTAATTGAGTAGAATTTTTGTTGATATTATTAAATGTATATTTTCGTTAATGATCAATCAAAAGTTTAAATAATTATATGAATTGTCTGTGTTTTTGTCAAAATTGTACTTAATGATTGGTTTTTATTTGTATTTTTGTGATTAAAATGCATGTCGATTATATCTGTCATAGATTCTATATTTAATAAGTATTTCATATATGTATTTTGTGTATTTTTTTCTGATTTATTGTAAGTATATGAAACTATAGGGACTGGTTTGATGCCGTGTTTGAGCCAAATTCGCTTGGCGACAGGTCGTCGGTGCAAAAATATGCCTTTCTCACGATGTACCATATTGGGCTCGTATTCCTTCAAAGGAGCGGGGTCAAACTGATGGTTGTAGCTAACTGGAATTGGCTCACCGTCATTGTGTTTGCGGTTGTACGATTGGAGATTTCAACAAGGCAGGATTTTTGTGAGAGATTCTCCCGGAGTCTTTGAAAGCAATTTAGATCTTTAGTCTGTAATATTCTATATAATTTCAAAATTAGGTAATAATAGAAAAATCTGAAACGTTTCACTTCCAACTTTCTGTCTTTTGTGATACTGAGCCGCAAGTTTAAAAATAGAAGCTCGTTCGGGGTTGATATCTATTATATTGCACTCATGCTTGCTCAACTCAGACACGCATAAGACAGGTACCTATCATGAAATACGGATATTTCGACGATCAGGCTCGTGAATATGTTATCTCGCGTCCTGATACGCCTCTTCCCTGGATCAACTATATTGGCTGTCAGAGCTATTTTGGCATTCTGTCTGCAACAGCTGGTGGTTATTCCTACTATCGAGACGCTCGTTTGCGCCGGTTGACGCGTGGCCGCTACAACAATGTGCCGACTGATTTTGGTGGCCGTTATGTTTATGTGCGAGACAATGAGAGCGGTGATTGCTGGACACCTTCTTGGATGCCCATGCAGTCTGAAATCGAGGATTACTCCTGTCGCCATGGTATGGGTTACTCGGTTATCTCTTCCAAGAAAGACGGTATCCGTTCTGCAACCCGTTACTTTGTGCCGCTTGATGAGACTTTGGAAATCTGGCAGGTTACCGTCACCAATGAACGGCTTGTTGCTGCTGATATTTCGCTGTTCTCTTCTGTTGAATTCTGTCTTTGGGATGCGCTTGATGACCAGAGCAATTTCCAGCGCAACCTTTCTACCGGTCAGGTGGAAGTGGAAGACGGTGTCATTTATCACAAGACTGAATATCGCGAGCGTCGCAATCATTTTGCCTATTTTGCCTGTTCTGAAGATGTGGCCGGTTTCGATACCCAGCGAGAAGATTTCCTCGGGCCATGGCGCGGCTGGGACAAGCCTGTTGCCGTTCTTGAGGGCAAGTCGCGGGATAGCATCGCTCATGGCTGGTCGCCGATTGGCTCGCACCATGTGAAACTGCGTCTGGAACCGGGCGAAACCAAACAGGTCATTTTTGTTCTCGGCTATCATGAGAATGACAAGGACGATAAGTTTGACCCGCGAAACTCGCAGATTCTGAACAAGAAGACCGTTAAGCCAGTTATTGCGAAATATTGCGATAAAGGTGCTGTTGATGCTGCATTTGAAGCGCTTGCCAAGCATTGGGATAATTTGCTCGGCGTGTATCAGGTGTCCTCGCCAGACCAGCATACCGACCGCATGGTCAATATCTGGAATGCCTATCAGTGTATGGCCACTTTCAACATGTCGCGCTCGGCTTCCTCGTTTGAATCCGGTATCGGGCGTGGGCTTGGTTTCCGCGATTCAAACCAGGATCTGCTTGGCTTTGTGCATATGGTGCCGTCTCGGGCGCGGGAACGCATTCTCGACATTGCCGCTACGCAGCTTTCTTCTGGTGGTGCCTATCACCAGTATCAGCCTTTGACCAAAAAGGGTAACAACGACATCGGCGGAGACTTCAATGACGATCCGCACTGGCTGATTATCGGTGTCGCAGCTTACCTCAAGGAAACCGGCGATTTCTCCATTCTGGAAGAGCCGGTGATGTTCGATTGTCAGCCGGGCACTGAAGAGCCGCTCTATGAGCATCTGAAGCGTTCCATTCAATATGCCGAAGATCGCATGGGGCCGCATGGGCTGCCTCTCATCGGGCGGGCCGACTGGAACGACTGTCTTAACCTCAATTGCTTCTCTGATACGCCGGGTGAAAGCTTCCAGACCACGACAAGCAAAGAAGGCACGGTTGCTGAATCGGTCTTTATTGCCGGTTTGATGGTCCTCTCCTCAAAAGAGCTGTCTGAGATTGCCAAAGTCACAGGCAAGGAACAGGATGCCGACTATTATGCGCGCCTTTCCTCGGATATGAGCGCCACAATCAGTGAACATGGCTGGGATGGAGACTGGTTCCTCAGAGCCTACGACGATTTCGGCAACAAACTGGGGACTCACGAACAGGCTGAAGGCAAGATCTTTATTGAGCCTCAGGGTTTTTGTGTCCTGGCTGGTGTCGGCGTGGAAGACGGCAAGGCCCGCAAGGCGCTGGATTCTGTGGCCAAACATCTGGCGACACCGCATGGCATTGTGCTGCAACAGCCAGCCTATTCCCGCTACTATATCGAATATGGCGAAATCTCCACCTATCCTCCGGGATATAAGGAAAATGCCGGTATCTTCTGTCACAACAACCCTTGGGTTGCCATTGCAGAAGCGGTCATGGGCAACGGCGATGCTGCCTTTGATTATTACAGCCGCATCAGTCCTTCTGTGCGTGAAGCAATCTCGGATGTGCATCGGCTGGAGCCATATGTCTATGCCCAGATGATCGCTGGCCGTGATGCGCCAAGTCACGGTGAAGCCAAAAACTCCTGGCTGACGGGAACTGCCGCATGGAACTATTACACCATCACGCAATGGATCCTCGGCATTCGTCCAGACTATAACGGCCTCAAGATTGCTCCGGTTATTCCCGAGCGCTGGGATGATTTCCGCGTCCAGCGCATGTTCCGTGGCGTAGCCTATGACATTTCCGTTGTGCGCAAAGGGTCTGGCAATGTGGTGTCATTGAGTGTCGATGGAAAGCCGATTGCTGGCGACATTGTGCCTCCTCCAGCAGAAGGCGTCAGCAAAGTTACCGTTGAGGCAATTATCGGCTAAGGCTTTTTGAGCTAAGGTCTCGTCGTTTGAAAATGTTAAAAGCGCGGCTTGCAAAATGCAGGCTGCGCTTTTTTGTCAGGATGCTGGCTTATCCGGTAAATGGTCCCGCGGCCTCTATTCGGCGACGGCGGGAGCTGGTTGCCTCTTCATTTGGAAAAGCTTGAGAAGAGGCTGGCCCAGAGCCGCTATGAGAATGAGGCATCCGCCGATAACTGTTGCCTGGCTGGGTACTTCACCAAATAGGGCCCAAATGATGACCGGTGCAATAACGATCTTGATTTGAGATATCAGGCTGACTTCTGGTGCGGAAATCAAACGCGTGGCCATGGCGTTAAACATGCGCCCAACCGGGGCCGTGAACAAGCCCATGACCATCATAACCAGAATGCCGTGCAGGTCGAACTGGCTTGTTGCAATGAACGGGGAGGCAAACAAGGCAATGAAAAACCCGCCAGCCCCGATGACGAGCGAGCGGTTCAACTGTTTGTATTTGCGCCAGACAATAAAATTCAATGATACGGCAAGCGCACCGGTAAGCGCAATCAGATCTCCTGTTATGGCTCCTGAGCCAAGGGAGCCTCTTACGATGATGTAAATGCCGATCATGGAGAGAAGAATGGCGAAGAAGGTTTGCTTCTGTAGGCGTTCCTTTAGGAAGATCCAGCTGAAAATGGCTGACAAAATCGGAGTGATGCTCATGATGAGCAGCACATTGGCGACAGTGGTTTGCTGCACCGCAAGCGTAAAGGCTGTGCCGCTTACGCCCATGATGGCGCCGGAAACGATGAGCATAAAGCCGCCAGCCTTCATGACGCCTATGAGGTTTCCTTCTTTGACGCGTGTCAGAATCATCATGGAGATGAGAGAAAACACGCCAAAAAGAAAGGAAGGTGCAAACCCGTGTAGCCCAGACAGCCGAATGAAAACGGCGTCCAGACTCATGAGGGCCGCTGCTATGAGAATATAGGAGAGGCCTTTTTCGTGATGTGTCATTTGGAATTCCTGACTTTTAATTTCATAACTGTGAATATAATACTGATTAGTATGATTTGCAAGAATCAATAATACCGATTAGTATGATTTTCAAGAACAAATGGTGTCGATATGAAAGCCGCTGAAAAAGTCCAACTCAAAAAGAAAGAAATTTTGGCCGCAGCCGAACGCCTGTTTCTGGCCTCAGGGTATGGCGGCACGACCATGGATGCTGTGGCTGACGAAGCCGGCTTTACCAAACAGACGATCTATCGCTATTTCCCGTCCAAGGTTTCCCTATTCGCTGCGCTGATTGGTCGTTTCGATGAAACCAACGCCGAATTCCATTTTGGTGAAGGCTCGCTGACGGATGAATTGCGTCGCTACGGGATTGCCTTCATTTCACGGCACATGCAGCCTCGGAATTTGTCGTTTTTTCGATTGATGATCTCGGAAAGTCGCGAGAACAGCGAGCTTGGTGACATCTTTCGATCTAACGCACAACCCAATTGGTCTGGTAAGCTGATCCGGTTTTTGAAAGACCGTGTTGCAGAAGAGATGGCAGAACCATATGCGCAGCTCTTTAACGCGATGCTGCTTTCCAAGCGAACATTTATGCTTATGAGCGGAGGGGAGGGCATGGTGAAGGACGATATTCTGGCCCATGTTGATCTGGTGCTTGATCTCTTCATGAACGGGATCAAGCAAGACTGATAGCAAAACTCGCTCGACTGACTACTGTTATGAGGACAATGGAGAGGCTGGTAAGCGATTTAGCCCAATTATCTGTGACTTTCCCAAGGATTGGTACAAAGGGGTATGGGCGTCACAATAAATGCAAATACACTCTTCATTCTGCTCTTAATTTTAGCGGGCGCTGAACGTTCGCTAAGTCTTTCCGTAAGACTTTATGTGCGTCGGCGATATCTTGTTGATGGCTGTTTGTCAGGTGTCTTTACAGCCGGTCTTCCATTCCTTTTGTTCAAGGAGAGATTGTTTATGTCTTCACTTTCTATTTCCCGTCGCCATTTTCTGGCAAGCGCCGCTGGTGCGGGCGCTTTGATTGCTCTGCATCCTTTCTCCGCTTTTGCAAAGGCAGGGCAAGCACATTTGCGCCTTATGGAGACGACAGATATTCACGTCGCAATTTTCCCTTATGACTATTATGGCGACAAGCCAACCGATTCTGCCGGTTTGGCTCGCACGGCGGCTCTGATCAACGACATTCGGGCCGAAGCAACCAACTCGATGTTGCTGGATAATGGTGACCTTATTCAAGGCAATCCGATGGGTGATTATGTTGCCTATGAGCGTGGCTTTGAGGGCGATCAGCTGCATCCGATGATGGCGGCCATGAACACCCTCGGCTATGACATGGCAACCCTTGGCAACCATGAATTCAACTACGGCCTCGACTTTCTGAAGAAAGCTATGGCTGGCGCCAACTTCCCGTTTGTCTGCGCCAACATTGCCATGGGCGACACGCTTGGTGCTGATCCCACCAAGGACAAGACTCTCATCAAGCCATATGAAATTCTTGAAAAGAAGATCAAGGATGGCGATGGTAATGAACATGCTATCAAGCTCGGGTTCATCGGCTTTGTTCCGCCACAAATCATGACATGGGACATGGCCAATCTGGCTGGCAAGGTCATGACACGCGATATCGTCAAGACAGCTGAAGCTTATGTGCCACAGATGAAAGAAGAAGGCGCTGAGCTCATTATCGCGCTCTGCCATTCCGGTATTGCTGGCGAGGGCTATTCCGAAGGCATGGAGAATGCCTCTCTCTATCTCGCCGGCGTCAAAGATATCGATGTGGTCTTTACGGGCCATCATCACCGCATTTTCCCTGGCGACTATGCCGACATGAAGGGCGTGGACAACGAAAAAGGCACCTTGATGGGTAAGCCAGCTGTCATGGCCGGTTTCTGGGGATCTCACATGGGCCTTATCGATTTGCTGCTGGAAAAGGATGAAAATGGCAAATGGGCCATTGCCTCCCATGTGTCCGAAGCGCGTCCGATCTATAAACGGGAAAAACGCAAATATATTCCGCTCGTTGAGAGTGTTGAAACGGTTTTGGCGCCAGTGCAGAAAACCCACGAAGAAACTCTCGATTATATCCGGCGTCCGGTTGGGCAGGCTGCTTCTGCGCTCTATTCCTATTTTGCGCTTGTTGCTGATGATCCATCCGTTCAGATCGTTTCCAACGCTCAGCTTTGGTACACCAAGCAGATGCTTAAGGGATCCGAATTTGAAGGGTTGCCGATGCTTTCTGCTGCCGCTCCGTTCAAATGTGGTGGTCGCGGTGGGCCGGAATATTACACCGATGTGCCTGCCGGTCCTGTTGCTATCAAGAATGTCGCTGACCTTTATCTCTATCCAAACACGGCTCGTGCAGTGAAAGTGACCGGTCAGCAAGTCAAGGACTGGTTGGAGCGCTCTGCTGGCATGTTCAATCAGATCGAGGCTGGCTCCAAGGATCAGACCCTGCTCAATCCAGACTTCCCGTCCTATAATTTCGACGTGATTGATGGCGTAACCTACAAGATCGACATTTCCCAGCCGTCCAAATATTCATCCAACGGCAAGGAAGTCATCAACCCGGACGCCAACCGTATCGTCGACCTGATGTATGATGGTAAGCCGATTGATCCGGCTGCAGAGTTTGTTGTGGCTACCAACAACTATCGCGCTGGCGGTGGCGGTAATTTCCCGGGCTGCGATGGCTCAACCATCATTTTGACAGCTCCGGATACCAACCGCGATGTGATTGTCCGCTACATTGTCGAAAAGGGCACCGTTAATCCGACTGCCGATTCCAACTGGTCGTTGGCACCTTTGGCAGACACGACGGTTCTGTTTGAAACCGGTCCCAAAGCAGCTCAGTTCGTTGCTGACGTAAAAGCCGTAAAGATCGAAGCAACGGGCCAAACCAGCGAAACTGGATTCGGTGTTTATCGCATCTCTTTGTAAGCATGCTTTACAAAACTGACATGTGAATGTGAAACAAGACGACACCCGGAAGAGCGGATCTTCCGGGTGTTCTTATATGCGGCTCACTGTGAGGAAATGAAAATGAAGGCTCCGGTTTCTCTCTTGCGCAATGGTCATCGCTGCTTGCTGAAGTGGCATCGCGCGCGTCGTTTCTCAAGTGATGCTCCCTTTACGGGGCGTCGCATTAAAGAGTGCATGGAGGCAGGAGGGAGCATCGAAATTGATTTGCAGGTGAACGGCGATGGCTCTTTTGTCGTTTTGCATGATGAGCTCTTGGAGCAGTCCACAACAGGAACCGGACCTGTCAATATGGCCAATACAGCGTATCTGGCGGACCTGTTTATCAAGGATATGTCGGGTGGCAACAGTGGCGAAAAGGTAATGTTGCTTGATGATCTTGCTTCTTTGGTGGCGTCAAGCGCCGTCGGGGAGGGGGCAATATTACAGCTCGATCTTAAGGACGGGCTGGCAGACTTCCACGACAACACCGTTGCGAGCTTCACAAAGGCGATTGCACCTGTTGCCCAGCATATGATCCTTTCTGGCATGCATGCGGATGCGGTTCAGTTGCTGGCCAACGCCGTTGAAGGGCTACCCGTGGGATATGATCCCTGCAATCAGGCTGCTGTTCGGCAAGTTATTGAGACTGGCGATTACAGAGGATTTGTCGATCGTGCTTTGTCTACGGCTCCTTGGGCGAGCATGATCTATCTGGAATATGGGCTTGTGCTCCATGCGGACCGTGCCGGGTTCGACATGATTGGAGCTTTTCACGATGCTGGCAAGCTGATTGATGCCTGGACACTGCATGAAGTCAATAATGAGACCCGTCCCTGCATAGAACGCCTGTTAGCGCTGAAAGTTGATCAGATCACCACAGATGATCCTGAGGGGTTCGTTGCCGCTTTGGGGGCAGAATAAAGAAAAGGCCCTCGAAGCGAGGGCCTTGCTTATTCTGTTACCGGTTTTGGCTCGGTAGGGCTTGCTCAAGCATCAAGCCAGAAATTTATCATAATCGGATACGAGAAGATGGACTGGAGCTTCATCTTCTTCAATGGTTGAGAAGCGGCCCAGATCCTCTTCGAACCAATTGTCCGTGAGGTCATCATTGACGGTGGAGACTTCGCCAATCAGTACGTCTGCTTCTTCACCCCAGAAGGAATGCCAGACCCCAGGCATCAAGGTGACGCTCTCGCCTGGATCGAGTTTGAGATGGCTTCCGGCTGGAAGGGTTCTCAGTCGGCCGTCTGTTGGGATAACGACATCTTTTTCGCGATCAATGGTGCCTTCTTCATTCGGGGCCCAGAGCTGGAGCACAAGCTTGCCGCCGCCACGGTTGATGATGTCTTCCGCCTTCAGGTTGTGGCGATGCATCGGCGCGAACTGATCCTTGCGGCTGATCATGATTTTTTCGGCATAGAGCATGCCTCTGCCTTTTGACAAATCTGCAGCAATGCCGTTGCGCACGGTAAACAAAAACAGGCCGACTTCGTCAAATTTCCCCTGTCCATAGTCAGTGATATCCCAGCCGAGCGCGCGCTCTACATAGAGGCTGTGATCCATGGCTTTCATTTCATCGGGGGAGAGATAGGCAAATGGGGGTAGGGTGTATCCGAAGGAACGAATGAAGGCTTCGCCTTCCTTTAAAATCTCATTGACGTGGGAACGTTTCATCGACTTAGCTCTCTGACTTCAGGTTTGAAAATAGACTGCAGGCGTGCAATTGGCGGTAGTATATGACAAGTCTTTAGATAATTATATCGTTATAATAGGCTAAGGGGATAAATCGGTAACTATTTGTAACTCGCTGGAAAATGGCATATGATCCGTGTTTGATTACGAAAGTTTCGTGTTAAATTTGCCTTTTGGTCTAGTATTTTATGCAATTGAAGGAAGCCCATGCAGCACGGGTCCAGTAAGCCGACACAGAAAACAATCGCTCAAATCATGGGCTTAGCCGTCACGACGGTTTCTCGAGCGCTTAAGGGCGACCCGAAGATTGCGGAAAAGACTCGTATTGATGTGGCCAGAGTTGCGGAAGAGATTGGCTATGTCCCAGACCGGGCGGCACAACGGCTCAGAACTGGCAAGACCCGTGTTATCGGCTTGATGCTCAGTCCGCATGACGAGATTTTCGGATTCGGCAATTCCATGATTGAAGGACTGACCCGGTCTCTGGAAGGGACTGACTATCACCTTATTATTACCCCGACCTTTTCCGGTGGTGATGAAATGGCTCCCATCAAGCATGTGATCCGCAATGGGTTGGCCGATGGCATGGTGTTGACCCGTACGCGAAACTTTGACGAACGTATCCGTTTCCTGCTGGAAAATGATTTTCCCTTTATCTGCCATGGACGCACGGATTTCTCGCAGCCCCATAGCTATGTCGATTTCGATAACGAAGCCTTTGCCTATGAAGCGGCCAACAGGCTTTCCTCGTTAGGCTGCAATCATCTTTCCATCATCCTGCCGCAGGAAGGGTTCACCTTTCACCAGCATTTGCGTTACGGCTTCATGCGCGCGGTGCGTGAGAGCGGGCTTGATTATATCATTCCTGACTCTGTTACGCTTGATTCCAATCTTGACGCCATTCGTGCCTGGGCGGTTGAGCTGTTGTCAAATCGCAGAGAAGGGGATGTTCATGGTTTCATCTGTCCGGGAGAAGCAAGCTATCTGGCTTTGAATGCAGGGCTTCGCTCCATCGGCTTGAAGCGCGGTGTCGAATATCGAGCAGTGGTAAAAACCAATAGCGGCATTTTGAGGCAGATATCTCCGACCCTTGATCGGGTTTATGAGGATATTCAAAATGCGGGAAGTCTGATGGGGCAAAATTTGCTGTCAATTCTGGAGGGCAGCGCCACGGGTGTATCGCAAATCATTCAGGAACCGAAGATCAGTTTTCACGATGACTGAAAGCTTTGCGAGGGTGGTCGGAGATTGACTTGAGACAAGGAGGAACAGGACGGTGAGTTCTGAGGCAAAAATCATCTGTTGCGGTGAAGCGCTAATTGATATGATTCCCATGGAATGTGAAGGTGGGGCGCTGGCTTATCAACCCTGCTCGGGCGGGGCGGTGTTCAATACCGCCATTGCGCTTGGCAGGCTTGGTGTTGAAACGGAGTTTCTTACCGGGCTCTCCTCAGACCTGTTTGGGGAGCAAATCAAGCAAACTCTGCAGGAAAGCAACGTTGGTGCAAGCCTTTGCAAACAGAGCAAGCTGCCGACAACTCTGGCATTTGTAAAGCTGGAGAATGGCCATGCGAGCTATCATTTTTATGACGAAAATTCCGCAGGTCGCATGTTTTCGATCGATGACGTAGGTGGTGTGCCCGCTTCTATCGATGCCTTCTTCTTTGGCGGCATCAGCTTGGCGGTTGAGCCTTGCGCACGGGCCTATGAAGCACTTGCTTTGCGAGAGGCTGCAAATCATCTTGTAATGATAGATCCAAATGTGCGCCCGAGTTTCATCGAGGATGCCGATATCTATCGCAAACGGATCATCTCAATGATCGGCATCTGCGACATCGTGAAGTTGTCCGACGAGGATTTGGCATGGTTTTTCCCCGACCATCAGACGCTAGATGCGCAGGTTGCTGAAATAAAGAAGCTCGGCCCTTCTGTTGTTCTGATTACCAAGGGGGCCGAGGGGGCAACGGCCTATCTTGCCAATGGGCGGGAGATTTCGGTGGCTTCCAAAAAGGTTTCTGTGGTTGATACTGTCGGCGCTGGAGATACTTTCAATGCAGGAATTCTGGCCAAACTTTCGGAGCTGGGACTGTTGAGCAAGGAAGCTATCAGACAGATTTCCGACGACCAAATCGCTTTGGCAATGGAGTTTGCCGCGCGTGTTGCCGCGGTAACTGTTTCTCGCAAAGGGGCTAACCCTCCTTGGTCTAGCGAGCTGTAATTGCAGATATATTTTCTATTTGGCTTTTAATTTTGTCTTGCGAAAGGGTGTGTCTGGCGACCGACATACCCTTTTAATTTGACGGCAGGGATGCTGCGTCAAAATGGATCGTCGAAAAATAGTGACCGGCGCCTTGAATAATAGAGAACGAGTTCGTATCTAATGATCTATGCATAGTTGGGCTTAAGATACTGAATTGTTTCTATTGTGTGGAGAAACCTGTGAAGGAAAAGCAAACGCGCCGACGAGGGGAGTTGCTGGAACATGCAATTCTCGATGCCGCATGGGAAGAAGCTTTGGCTTCCGGTTTTCAGCAGTTCACTGTTGAGGGAGTTGTGAAGCGGGCAAAAACTAGCCGTTCGGTGATTTATCGCAGATGGTCAAATAAGGTTGAGCTGTTTGAAGCTGCGCTCCTTCATTACTTTACACAAAACAGGCCTTCTGTTCCGGATAAGGGGTCTTTACGGAATGATCTCATTGACCTGCTCAATCAGGTTTCGCACATGAGAGGCCATATGACGATGATCCTCAATTCTCAGGTGCTTGAGTATTTTCGTGAGGCATCTTCCAAGCCCGCTGAATTGCGTGAAAAGATCGTTATTGTGGGCCAAAATGTCCTAGACGCGATTTTATTCAATGCGGTCAAAAGAGGCGAAATCAGTGCCCGTCCTTTGCCAACCCGGATAAAACATCTTCCGTTTGATTTGCTACGTAGTGAATTTTTCATGACATTGCGGCAACCCGAGCAGTCCCACATTGAAGAGATCGTTGATATGGTAGTGCTTCCTGCCATTCACTATCAGCAGCGGATTGAAAATGTTCAGAATCAACGCGGGCTTTCTGTCTTCTAGGCGAAGTGATGGATGAGGCTTTGTCGCCTCTTTGATCGTAAATTCTTGTCCGTCAATTTCACGTCAGACATCGATCTCCCTTTAGAGCTTGTTTTGAAGAAGGTTGTTCAAGTCTATTGTGAAAAAAAACATTGTTAAATGTACTGGTGCAATTGATCTTTTTTTGAGTATACTTCTAAGTGTTTGGTATTGATTTGGTGGGGATCTACGCTGGGCCTTTGGTGAGGGCGTATTCTATTTTGTTTTTTGGCTGCACGTGTGCAATTTAACGGCCACTCTTTCGCAATTCCCATTTCAGACAGTTTTCTCGGACCTCGAATCGAGGGCCGTTGCATCTGGTGTTCAAAGTCCCGTGGGGGGGACTGGCGATGGGGTGTTTCTGAAGTTCGCCTGCAAACTTGTTTGGCGTTTCAGTACACCCCATCTTGATTCTAGGTCGCTGTCATAGGTATTCCTGCTACCTTCTGTCTGTGCAATCAACAGCAATTTTTATCAAGTAATGGAATGTGTTAGCTGATTAACCTGTTATCAAATTATCAAGTAGCATAGTCCCTCGCATAGTTGTGTTAGTCGCGTTGGGCGGGGTGATTTTGTGTTTGGTTTGAGTAAAAAACAGTCTGGTCCGGAGTTCTCGATCAATGAACTCCTTGTTAAGGCAATGGATGCTTCCCCCTCAGGAGTGTTTATCAATTGTTTGGCTCCGGGGCGTGAGGGCATCGTGTATGCCAATCAATCTTTTCAGAAGGCATTGGGGTTCCCTTCCTTGCAAGCGCTGCAAAGCCAGCCCGTCGCAATGTTGTTAGCGTCGGAGCAATATGGTGGAGAGGCTGTCGCCGAGTTTGTCGAAATGGTCAATTCTGCGATCAAGAGTAAGGGCAAATGGACAGGTCGTATCATATATAATAAATATGGCGAGGGTGTCTTTGGCGCGCTGGTTGATGTCTCAATCGCCGAGATGGATGGGGTGCCTTACGCTTGCGCCATTTTTCAGGATGCCGAAAATTGCGAAGCTTCATTCTCGCAAAATCTTAAGTTCCAGGCTCTGTCCGGTTCATTCCAGAGCAGCGTGGGCAATGTTGCGCAGACCATTCACAGTGCCGCCAGTGATTTGCAGGATACTGCAGAACAGATGATTGGCGGGGCACAAAGAACCAGCTCTGAAACTTCTGCTCTGTTCGATTTGACCAATCGGACTGTCGACAATATGCGGTCCGTACAGCAGGCAACAGAAGAATTGTCTGCCTCTATCGATGAAATCGGCCGACAGGTTTCCACCTCAACCGATGTTGTTCAGGAAGCATCGGGCCAAGCAGAAATCACCACGAGTGTGGTTAGCGAGTTGGCGAATTCTGCAAGCCGTATTGGTGACGTTATTCGGCTTATTCAGGAAATTGCCGAGCAGACCAATTTGCTTGCTTTGAACGCGACGATCGAGGCTGCAAGGGCTGGTGAAGCTGGCCGGGGATTTGCTGTTGTCGCCGCAGAAGTCAAAGATTTGGCAAATCAGACGGCCAAAGCAACTGAAGAAATCTCAGGGCAGGTGAGTGGTATTCAGACCTCTACCAGTCAGACCGTTTCGGCAATCGAGAAAATTGCCGGAATTATTTCCCACATCAATGACATTTCCTCGTCCATAGCAACCGCTGTGGAGCAGCAGTCTTCTGCTGCCAAAGAAATCGCGGATAACGTCATTCAGGCGTCTGATGGTGCGCAGAAGATCAACAGCGCTCTTAAAAGCGTTGAAGACTCCGCCAAACAAACTGAAACGGCAGCCCAGACGGTTACCGAACGGTCGTTGCACCTTTCCGGACAGTCCAATGATCTCAGCCAGCATGCGGACAAGTTTCTCAATGACTTGAACGAAACTTATCAGGCATTGTGATTACATGAGTCGAATGAGAGTCATTTGTTTCATTTCTTGAATGGCTTTGATTAAGCGAAATGGGAGCTGAAAGGCTCCTTTTTCGTTTGGAATAATCTATGACGCCAAAAGACAGAATTGATCAGCGCTTTTCTACATTTACAAGGCCGTTTGGAGCCCATTGTGGTCACCGACAGCCAGGTGTATGTCCTCAATAGAGTTTAGATTGACTGTCCATAAAGATGAGCACGATGTTGTCTCTTATTCCTTCTACGTCTGAGCATTTTTCACATTTGGTGGGTTGGTTTCCAGATGAGAGAGTGCTGGCCCAATGGGGAGGGACAGGGCTCGGTCCTGTGCTTTCTCCGTTGAAGATACAGGAAATGCTGGATGAGGAGAAAAAGATCCCTCCTAGCCGGTTGTGTCGAACAGCGATCGATGATGAAGGAAAGCAGATTGGGCATGTCCAGATCGCACTCGATTGGATCAATGGCGTGGGGCGTTTGGCTCGTGTAGTTGTCGCCCCGGAAATGCGCGGCAAAGGATACGCCGTTCCTATGATCAAATCAGCTGTAAGCATATTGTTCTCTATTGATGAAATTGAGAGGGCTGAGCTTAACGTATACACTTGGAACGTAGCTGCGATCCGCACTTATGAGAAGGTCGGGTTTGTTAAGGAGGGGGTCCGTCGTTCATCTGCCAGAGTTGGAACTGAACGGTGGGACACAGAGGTGATGGGGCTCCTGCGAGACGAATGGACGATGCTCAGATGATGTCTGCTTTGTCCGCATAGTGTGAATTTGAGGATAGTGCGGTCCATACGAGCCTGCAGACGTAGCTGACTTTTTGAATATAAAAAGGGCTCAAATCACATCATCAACGTGACCCGTGAAAGGTGCAGCTAAAGTGCGCCACTAAAGAGACGATTGGACAAATCGCTTGTGCAATGAAATGTGGCGACTTGTGCAGAGTGAAAAGGCGCGCCACACAAAACCGCGCGATCGGCTACAGTGAAAATTTTAAAACGCTATTGGGAATTTGAGTGGTGCCGGCAGAGGGACTTGAACCCCCGACCCCCTGATTACAAATCAGGTGCTCTACCAACTGAGCTATACCGGCGAGAAGGTGCCCCTATGTAGGGAAACACAGCAAGGCTGTCAAGCAGACCTGAAGACTATTCCCAAACTTGTTTATACTGTTTTCACATATCGTGTGACGGATCGAGCAAAATGGCATTCGGTAGAGGCGTTACTAGACGGCTTTTGCTTGCTTTTGCGGTTGCTTGGGCACTATTGCAAGCGCGTCCATATTTGGCTTTTGCATAGCAGGCTACCGGCAATGCAGCCGCTGACTTTCAGTTTGTTACCTGTCAGCTTCATTTTGGAGGCATAGGTGCCGCCACGATCCGGTGCCCAGATCGTGCCTCCTGAATAATATCCCGCTCTTTTTGCCTTCATGTTCCAGATGATGGGCTTGCCAACAATATTTGCGTTGATGCCAACCACTTTCGTTATGTGGCCGCAAATCTTCTTCTGACAGGGGGCAAAACGAACATGCAGATAGTGGCCACTATATTTCGAAATCTCGCTTCCTTGCGTTTTCCATTCACCAAAAACGGGATTGGCAAATGCTGAGGGCAGATTAAGGGCCAGTAGTGCGGTTGCTACCAAAATCAGCTTCGTCATGGCTTCTCCCATTGGTGTTTTCTGACCAATAAAGGATAACACAGGCGAAGAGATGGCGACATTAACAGCAAGTCGTGCAGGCTTGTCTAAATGTGCTTGAGCCCAATACTCTTGAGGTGTCGGGGCTTTTGATAAAACTTCGGCGTACCGAGGGTTTCAAAAGCCCTGCCGCATGAGGTTTACCGCATAAAGCGTCATGGCAACCGCGTTGGACACATTCAGGCTCTTGATCGGGCCTGGCATGTCCAGACGGGCGAGCTGTGTGCATTTCTCCCGTGTCAGTCGGCGCATGCCTTTGCCTTCTGAGCCAAAAACAAGGGCGAGGGGGCGCTCTTTGTCTTGCTCCTTCAGGATCGTTTCGAAGGGTTCGCTTTCTTCGGAATCAAAACCCACAACGTCAAAACCGTTGTCGGCGAGATCATCAAGTGCTCTGGCCAGGTTTGGAACTGATACCATAGAGATCAGGTCCAAACCGCCCGAAGCTGTCTTGGCGAGGATGCCACTTTCTTCAGGGCTGTGTCGTCCGGTCATCAGCAGTGCTTCGGCCCCCAGAGCCACGGAAGATCGTATGATCGCTCCTACATTGTGCGGGTCGGTTACCTGATCGAGAATAACGACGAGTTTACAGTCGTAAATATCGGAAATATCGAGAGCCGGCAGATTGCGTGTAATGAGTAGGGCGCCCTGATGAACCGCATCTCTGGCTTTGGCATCGATGTCTTTCGGTGTCGCTGTTTCGACCAATCCATCCAGTCGTGCAGGGTCGCCGCCGATTTTGCGAATCTCTTCGACCAGTCGGCTTTGTGCGTTTGGCGTGGCGTATAGGCGCGTGAGTTCTCGGCGCGGGTTTGCAACTGCGCTGGCTACCGCATGAATGCCGAATATGCGTACGGTGTCATCCTGAGCCTTGCGGCCATGAGAGCCCTGATCGACGGTTGTCGTCTGGCGGGCCTTTTTTTGCTTTTGCGATCTGTTTTTTGTCATGAGGCGATTTAGATCCAAACGGGACTTCGGGGCAAGTGTAATCACGGGATAGAGAATAATTTCCAATGGAATGCAGCTGCAATAACCAATGTTTGGAAGTCGCTACTTCTTTTTGCCTAGAGCCATGGTCGTTGCTCGTACCAGGTCTTCAAGCCAATCCTGCTCATCCCACATTTCGGCGGGAATGATCGGGCTGGGCTTGGCTCCGGGATAGGCGGGGGCTGATTCTAGATGTTTGGTAAGGGAAGCGGTCTGCTTGGTGGGCTTGATGTGGAAATTGTCGTCGCAGACCACGCCGATGAAAACACCATCGCAATAGAGGCCATATTCGCCGAACATCTTGCGGGCTGTCACATCGCCTGCGTCTGTAAGCCGGTCCAGTAGAAGTTCGATTGTCTTGGGGTCGGTGCTCATGGGATTGCTGCTTCGCTTTTGGGATCAGGAACCGAGTTGGTCGAGCCATGCTTTGGCGAGGGTGGCGTCTTGCCCATTCTGTTCCCACTCGTGGTCGGTGTCCAGATCATAGTGTGTTACGATTGCCCCTCTGTTGCGAAGATCCTGTGCGAGCGCAGACCCATCACTGGGGGAACGGCGAGGGTCCCGATTGCCCGAGAGCAATAGAATTGGCTTTCGGGATAAAGCGAAGGGATCAATTGGCTGCTGTTTGGCAAAAGGCGATTGGGGACGCAGGAGGATAGCGCCGCCGAACAAATCGGGCATTTGGCAGATGAGTGCTGTCGCAAAAATGGCTCCGCTGGAATAGCCGACCAGAATCGGTTGTCGGTTTCCTTTCTCCGTTGCAGGGAGAGCGGTTGTCAGAAAGGTCACGCAATCCACTGAGTCGGAGACGATTTCCTCCGGGTTGAGGCTGTGGTTGGAGGTACGGCGCACAAAGCTATAGCCATCTGGCTGCAAATGGTGACCTCGTAGAAAAATCGAGGGCCGGTCCGTGCCTAGGGCGCGGGTAAATGCCTGCCAGTCTTCAATCCAGGCATCGGCGGGTCGAGCCGATCCGTGCAGAAAGAGGAGGGGAGTGCCTTGCCCCTCGCGAGAGATGATGCCAAATCGGTTTGGAGTGACTGATGACATTGTGATTTGCTCTTTTTCGGTCTGCCTCGTCGTCTTTGCCAGACACATATCCCCAGTCTGTTACAGGATTTTTGCGATACCCACAAAAATGATAAAATCCATGTTGACTTCAGGCATGCGGTTTTGCATAAAGCCGTTCACGAACTGACCGCGACTTGGCGGGCAATTCGAGACCATCCTGTTCGCAGGGACAGGAAGGCGAAGCTTGGAGGAGTGTCCGAGTGGTTAAAGGAGACGGACTGTAAATCCGTTCGCTTAGCGTACGCTGGTTCGAATCCAGCCTCCTCCACCATCTTCGTCTTAACGTCTCGCGCGGGTGTAGCTCAATGGTAGAGCAACAGCCTTCCAAGCTGATGACGAGGGTTCGATTCCCTTCACCCGCTCCATCATTGAATTACCTAAATCGAGCAATATGGTCCGAGGCCCAAATAAAAGCGGTCTATTTGTGTTGAACCGGGTTCGCGGCGTCTTGGATAAAGAGTTGCGGCCTTTTTGCGCTGAAGTGTGCCAACATTGGTTGGCCCGACCACGACGAGAGCTGTTTCCATGGCTAAGGAAAAGTTTGAACGTAATAAGCCGCATGTAAACATCGGCACGATTGGTCACGTTGACCATGGTAAAACCACTTTGACTGCAGCAATCACCATGACCCTTGCGGAGACTGGTGGCGCAACAGCGAAGGCATATGATGAAATTGACGGTGCGCCAGAAGAACGTGCACGCGGCATTACGATTTCTACTGCTCACGTTGAGTATGAAACCGCGAAACGTCACTATGCACACGTTGACTGCCCAGGCCACGCCGACTATGTGAAGAACATGATCACCGGTGCGGCTCAGATGGACGGTGGTATTCTGGTTGTTTCTGCAGCAGATGGCCCAATGCCACAAACCCGTGAGCATATTCTTCTTGCTCGTCAGGTTGGTGTTCCTGCGCTTGTTGTCTACATGAACAAGGTTGATCAGGTTGACGACGAAGAGCTTCTTGAGCTTGTTGAAATGGAAATCCGTGAGCTTCTGGACTCCTACGAGTTCCCTGGCGACGAAATCCCCATCATCAAGGGTTCTGCTCTTGCTGCTGTTGAAAACCGTGATCCTGCAATCGGTCGTGATTCCATTCACGCTCTGATGGACGCCGTTGATGACTATATCCCAACTCCGGATCGTCCGAAGGATCTTCCGTTCTTGCTTCCGATCGAAGACGTGTTCTCGATCTCTGGTCGTGGTACGGTTGTTACCGGTCGTGTAGAACGCGGTATCATCAAGGTTGGCGACGAAATCGAAATCGTTGGCATCAAAGACACGCAGAAAACCACCTGCACAGGCGTTGAAATGTTCCGCAAGCTGCTCGACAGCGGCGAAGCAGGCGACAACGTTGGTGTTCTTCTTCGTGGTACCAAGCGTGAAGACGTTGAGCGTGGTCAGGTTCTCTGCAAGCCAGGTTCCGTTACCCCGCACACCAAGTTCAAGGCAGAAGCCTACATTCTGACGAAAGAAGAAGGTGGTCGTCATACCCCGTTCTTCACCAACTATCGTCCTCAGTTCTATTTCCGCACCACCGACGTTACGGGTGTTGTTACCCTTGACGAAGGCGTGGAAATGGTTATGCCAGGCGATAACGTCAACATGAATGTGCAGTTGATCGTGCCAATCGCCATGGAAGAAAAACTGCGCTTCGCTATCCGCGAAGGTGGCCGTACCGTTGGCGCTGGTATCGTCGGCGCTATCATCGAATAGGCTTGTTCGATTACGAAATTACGAAGCCTCTGCCATATCGGCAGGGGCTTTTTTGATTCCGGTTCTGTTGATTCTATTTGTGGCTAATAGGTTGTCTGAACCACAGAAGCTACAAGGCCTGCGCTGGCTGGAACCAGCGCTATTCTATCGCCTCGTTTCAGTCGTCCTTCTTCCAGAGCGCAGGAAAGACCTACGGGAATCGAGGCGGATACCACGTTGCCATATTTTCTGTAGACGGAAAGATAGATTTTTTCTGGCGGAATGCCCATCTTCTCGCAAGCTTCGCGATATATGCGCTCTGAAGGGGCGTGCGGTAAAAAGAGATCTGTTGTTGCCAAGACGTTGGGGTCGGTTTCGATCAACTCTCTCAGGCTCGCGTTGCCTTCTTCAAGCAGCCTTTTGCCCCAAGAGACAAATTTCAATGTGCCGTTCAAGCCGATCCGCTCGGGCGAAGGATAGTAAGAGTTATGTCCGGGCAAAGGGATCGTGCAAAGGTCTGCATGTTCTGGTCTGGAGCGAAATGAAAACTGCCAATCCTGATCGGAAGGCGTGAGAATCGTTGCGGTTGCCGCTTCGCCGATGGTGTACATGGGAAAGGTATAGTCGAGCGATTCCATGCTCAGGATTTGCCAATTGTCGTGAATACCGATATGGAACTCGCCGTTAATGATCATAACATTTCTATAGCTGCCCAGTTGCTGCGTGCTGTAGGCAATGTGCAAGGCACGAAGCCAGCTCATGCAAGCATCGGTCACGTCGAAACAATTGACATTTTTCATGCCCGTTGATTTGGCAAAGAAATAGGCATTGGCAGGTTCCAGAAATCCGCGTCCAACGCCGCAATAGATCAAAAGGTCGATGTCTTGAGTTGCCATGCCTGCTTCATCCAAGGCGTGTTTCATTGCGCTGATGATCAGGTGATGGGCTGATTCCCCCTCTTCCTCGTCGCGGATATAGCGCGATTGAGAGCCTGTATAGGCAAGGAGTTTGTCAACGGCTTGAAGATAACGTCGCTTTAGTGATGTGACGGTATGGGGATTTGATTCATCCAGCTTCTGGATGATATCTGCGTTATTCAGTTTTTGGGACGGGATACTTTTCGAAATGGCGGCGATTCTCATTGCAGGTTTTTCCGTCAGGCGCGTTTTCAATTTACGCTATTTCGAGTCACTTGCTTCAAGCAGGTGGTGATTATTCATTAGATTTTCACTAAAAGAGGAAAAATGCCATAACTTCAGTTGTAGCAATTGTGATAGTGCTCATGCTGTTTGTGGTGTTTGCGTCTTTTGAATAGGAATCTCGGGGGGGGCTGTGTAAGGTTATACCGGGTGAGATACCGATTTTCGCCGTTTCTACAAACCACTTGTTGATTTTTTGTCATATTTTTGTCTTTTCCCTTGCGGTGAGGGGAGAAAGTCAATAGGTAGACACCAACTTGGTTTTCACTAGGCGTCACGGATTTAGGGGTGTAGCTCAGCTGGTAGAGCATCGGTCTCCAAAACCGAGGGTCGGGGGTTCGAGTCCCTCCGCCCCTGCCAATTCGTGCTTGATCTTTGTGCAAAAGATAATATATATGGTGGGAATCTTTGAACGCGCGGATTTTGTTTCGCGCGTTATTATATGTGAGCGGATTGATGGCCAAAACAAACCCTTTTACCTTTTTGCAGCAAGTCCGATCTGAGGCGGCCAAGATTACTTGGCCTACTCGTAAGGAAACAGCAATTACGACGCTAATGGTGTTTGTAATGGTGGTTCTGGCTTCGACTTTCTTCCTGCTCGCCGACCAGATCATGAGTTTGGGTGTGAGCTATATCATCAACCTTGGAGGGTAGGGCACAATGGCTAAGCCTATGCGGTGGTACATCGTTCACGCCTATTCAAACTTCGAAAAGAAGGTTGCTGAGGATATTTTGCAGAAGGCCGAGCAAACCGGCTTGTCCGATCTGTTTGAAGAAGTTCTGGTGCCGACAGAGAAATTTGTCGAAGTAAGGCGTGGGCGCAAGATCGAATCAGAGCGCAAATTTTTCCCGGGCTATGTTCTCGTGAAAATGGCTATGACCGATGACGCTTACCATCTCATCAAGAATACCCCGAAGGTAACCGGCTTTCTGGGGGCTGATAACAAGCCTATGCCGATTTCGAACGCTGAAGCTGAGCGCTTGATGTCGCAGGTTGAAGAAGGCGTTCAGAAGCCTACTCCGACTGTCAACTTTGAAGTTGGCGAGCAGGTTCGTGTGTCTGATGGACCGTTCGCGTCCTTTAACGGGCTTGTTGAAGAGGTGGACGAAGAGCGTGCACGTCTTAAAGTTACCGTTTCTATTTTTGGACGGGCCACGCCTGTCGAACTTGAATATAATCAGGTCGATAAGCTCTGATTATAGGATCCCCGCGATGGCGCATGTTGTTGCGCCTTGCGGTGTTCATTACTGATTTGGCGATTTGCTGAAATGTGAATTGCCTTTCATTCGTGCGGGAGATTGGTTTGCTTGCCAGGCAAACTGGATATCTGACCGCGCGACTTTCGTGTGTCTAACTTAGCCTTTCGGGGCGTTAGGGAAAGAAAATGGCAAAGAAAATTCAAGGCTACCTGAAGCTTCAGGTGCCGGCAGGGGCCGCTAACCCGTCTCCTCCAATTGGTCCTGCTCTTGGTCAGCGCGGCCTGAACATCATGGAATTCTGCAAGGCGTTTAACGCCAAGACGCAGGAAATGGAAAAAGGTCAGCCGATTCCGGTGATCATTACCATTTTCCAGGACAAGTCTTTCACTTTCGAGATGAAGACACCTCCTGCATCCTTCCTGATTAAAAAGGCTGCCGGCCTGAAGAGCGGTTCGAAAGCTCCGGGTCGTGATGTTGCTGGCAAGATCACTAAAGCTCAGGTTCAGGAAATTGCTGAAGCTAAGATGAAGGATCTGAACGCTAACGATGTAGAAGCTGCGATGCTTCAGATTGAAGGCACCGCCCGTTCTATGGGTATCGAGGTAGTGGGGTAACGGAATATGGCTAAAGTCACTAAACGTATCCGCGCTGCGCGTGAGAAGATTGATCCTGCTGCAACTTACAGCCTCGAAGAAGCTGTTAAGCTGATCAAGGAAACTTCCAAAACCAAGTTCGACGAAACCGTCGAAGTTGCTCTTAACCTGGGTGTTGACCCTCGTCATGCTGACCAGATGGTCCGTGGTGTATGTCAGCTGCCTGCAGGTACTGGTAAAACCGTTCGCGTTGCCGTGTTCGCTCGTGGCGACAAGGCAGAAGAAGCAAAAGCTGCTGGTGCTGATATTGTTGGTGCTGAAGATCTCGTCGAGATCGTTCAGAGCGGCAAGATCGATTTCGACCGCTGCATTGCCTCTCCTGACATGATGCCTCTTGTTGGCCGTCTCGGTAAGGTTCTTGGCCCTCGCGGCATGATGCCAAACCCTAAAGTTGGTACCGTTACACCTGACGTTGCTCAGGCTGTTAAGGATTCCAAAGGCGGTTCGGTTGAATTTCGTGTTGAAAAAGCCGGTATCGTTCATGGTGGCGTTGGCAAGGTAAGCTTCGAAGAAGCTGCTCTTGTGGATAACATTAAAGCCTTTGTTTCTGCGGTTTCCAAGGCGAAACCAGTCGGTGCAAAAGGCACTTACATGCAAAAAATGTCTCTGTCTTCCACGATGGGGCCTGGACTGCGTGTAGATCTTGCTTCTGTCGAATAAACCGATTAGAAGTCAAAAAGATTCCTCCCGATTCTTGTCGGGGGGATGTCTGACGCTGGTCAGACACCTGTCCAAGACTGCAGGAGTTTGGTGCCTCTAGCATCGAGCTTAATTTCCTGCACAGATGGGGTGGGCTAATTTGACATTCAAAAATGTCAGTTTGGTTCGAACCTATGCTTGCCGAACTTCTTTTGAGGGAGGCAAGGAGGACAGGTCCCTTCGTGCCAGGACTCCTTGTTCAATTCTGTCAAGAAGATCTGGTGAAGTGTAACCTCCGGTTTTTGTCCCTCAAGGATGAAGCCGGTAACTGGAGAGAAGGCATTGGATAGAGCGGAAAAGCAAGAGCTTGTATCGTCCCTTCACGAAACGCTGAATAGCGCGGAAGTCGTGGTCGTTGCTCACTATGCTGGCCTCACTGTTGCTGAAATGACCGCCCTTCGTGCACAAATGCGCGAAGCCGGAGCATCGGTGCAGGTTGCCAAGAACCGTCTTGTCAAGCTCGCTCTTCAAGGCACGGACGCTGAACCGATTGCTGACCTTTTCAAGGGTCAGACCCTGATCGCCACTTCTGGTGATCCGGTTGCAGCACCGAAGGTGGCCTCTGAATTCGCCAAGAAAAACGACAAGCTCGTTATCCTTGGTGGCGCAATGGGGTCCACTATTCTCGATACCGCGGGCGTGAATGCACTTGCTACCATGCCTTCGCTTGACGAACTGCGTGGCAAGATCGTTGGCCTGCTTCAGGCACCTGCAACGAAAATTGCTCAGGTTCTGCAAGCACCGGGCGGACAGCTCGCGCGCGTATTCGGCGCCTATGCCAAGAAGGACGAAGCGGCATAAGGCCGTTCTCGATAAATTTACTAATCTAGGTTCGTACCAACAGGAAACAATACGATGGCTGATCTTGAAAAGCTCGTAGAAGAACTTTCTACCCTGACCGTTATGGAAGCTGCAGACCTTTCCAAAATGCTCGAAGAAAAATGGGGCGTTTCTGCTGCTGCTCCTGTAGCTGTAGCTGCTGTAGCTGGTGGCGCTGCCGCTGAAGCTGCTGAAGAAAAAACTGAATTTGACGTTGTTCTGACCGCTGCTGGCGACAAGAAAATCAACGTGATTAAAGAAGTTCGCGGCATCACCGGTCTTGGCCTGAAAGAAGCTAAAGAGCTCGTAGAAGGTGCTCCGAAGCCGGTTAAAGAAGGTGTTGACAAAGCAGAAGCAGAAGAGCTGAAAGCTAAGCTCGAAGCTGCTGGCGCAAGTGTCGAATTGAAATAAGGTTTAAACCTTGTGTAGAATTTCGGGGGAGTGATTCTCCCGAAATTCTTTTTAAAATCAGGTGCCCTTTAATTAGGGCGTTTTTCTCAAGAGCCTGCACAATCCTGTGACGGGCTTTTTGGTCAACCGCCCATGAGCGAGACGAGGAGCGACGATGGCTCAGACGTTTTCCGGTCGCAAACGTTTAAGAAAATACTTCGGTCATATTAAAGAAGTGGCAGAAATGCCAAACCTCATCGAGGTGCAAAAGGCTTCTTATGACCAATTCCTGCTAATGGAAGAACCTGCCTCCGGGCGTCCTGATGAAGGACTCCAGTCGGTATTCTCTTCCGTGTTCCCGATAACGGATTTTTCTGGCACCTCGCAGCTGGAATTCGTTCGGTATGAATTTGAAGCTCCAAAATATGACACTGAAGAGTGTCGTATGCGCGGTATGACCTATTCAGCGCCTCTAAAGCTGACCTTGCGTCTGATCGTGTTCGAGGTGGATGAAGACACTGGAGCCAAGTCGGTCAAAGACATCAAAGAGCAAGATGTCTATATGGGCGACATGCCACTTATGACTGATAAGGGTACCTTCATCGTCAATGGTACCGAGCGTGTTATCGTGTCTCAGATGCACCGCTCTCCTGGCGTGTTCTTCGATCACGACAAAGGCAAAAGCCATTCTTCCGGTAAACTTCTGTTTGCCGCACGCATCATTCCTTATCGCGGTTCATGGCTTGATATCGAATTTGATGCGAAAGATGTTGTCTATGCTCGTATCGACCGTCGCCGTAAGATTCCAGTCTCAAGCTTGTTGCTTGCTCTGGGGCTGGATACGGAAGAGATTCTCGATACCTATTATAACAAGATCGAGTATGATCGTGTTGGCAGCGCCTGGCAGGTCGCGTTCAATGGTGATATGCTGAAAGGCACCAAGCCGGACGTTGACTTGGTTGACGCTGAGACCGGTGAGGTTGTTTTCGAAGCTGGGAAAAAACTTACTGCCCGTCAGATCAAAAAGCTGGTCGAAGGTGGTTTGAAGTTCCTCAAGGTTGCTGACGAAGATCTCTACGGCAAATATCTTGCTGAAGATGCTGTTAGCTACACCACCGGTGAGATTTACGCCGAAGCTGGTGAAGAGCTTGACGAGAAGGTCTTGGCGACTCTCAAGGATGCCGGGTTCGAGAGCGTTTCCGTTCTGAACATCGACCACGTCACGGTTGGACCATACATCCGCAACACCTTGGCTATCGACAAGAACTCCACCAGAGAAAACGCTCTGTTTGATATCTATCGCGTTATGCGTCCTGGTGAGCCGCCGACCATTGAGACGGCCGAGGCTATGTTCCAGTCGTTGTTCTTTGATCCTGAGCGCTATGATCTTTCTGCGGTTGGCCGTGTGAAGATGAATATGCGTATGGATCTGGATGTTGCCGATACCGTTCGTATTCTGCGCAAGGAAGACATCGTAGAAGTCATTCGTACCCTGCTTGATCTTCGTGATGGCAAGGGCGAGATTGACGATATTGATAACCTTGGAAACCGTCGTGTTCGCTCTGTTGGCGAACTGATGGAAAACCAGTATCGTATCGGCCTTCTTCGTATGGAACGCGCGATCAAGGAACGTATGTCGTCGATCGAAATCGATACGGTTATGCCGCAGGATCTGATCAACGCCAAACCGGCAGCCGCTGCTGTTCGCGAGTTCTTCGGGTCTTCGCAGCTTTCCCAGTTCATGGACCAGAACAACCCGCTCTCCGAGATTACGCATAAGCGTCGTCTTTCTGCGTTGGGCCCAGGTGGTTTGACCCGTGAGCGTGCCGGCTTTGAGGTTCGCGACGTGCATCCGACCCACTATGGTCGTATCTGCCCGATTGAGACTCCTGAAGGTCCGAACATTGGTTTGATCAACTCGTTGGCAACTTTCGCCCGTGTCAACAAGTATGGCTTCATTGAAGCTCCTTATCGTAAAGTGATTGATGGTCGCGTTACCAACGAGGTTATCTATCTTTCCGCTATGGAAGAAGCCAAGCATTATATCGCACAGGCAAACGTTGAACTCACGCCAGACGGTGGCTTTGCTGAAGATATCGTAATCTGTCGTCACTCCGGTGAAGTCATGAACATTCCTGTGGAACGTGTTGACTTCATGGACGTGTCGCCAAAACAGCTGGTCTCTGTTGCTGCGGCTCTTATTCCGTTCCTTGAAAACGATGACGCTAACCGCGCTCTGATGGGATCGAACATGCAGCGTCAGGCTGTGCCTCTGGTACGTGCTGAAGCGCCGTTTGTCGGAACGGGTATGGAACCAATCGTTGCGCGCGACTCTGGTGCTGCGATTGCTGCCACTCGTGCAGGTATTGTTGATCAGGTTGACTCGACGCGTATCGTTATCCGCGCAACCGAAGAGCTTGATCCAAGCAAGTCCGGCGTTGATATCTATCGGTTGAGCAAATTCCAGCGTTCCAACCAGTCCACATGCGTTAACCAGCGTCCTCTTGTGGCCGTTGGTGATGTGGTCGAGAAGGGTGAGATCATTGCTGACGGTCCTTCTACGGATCTGGGCGATCTGGCTCTTGGTCGTAACGTGCTTGTGGCCTTTATGCCTTGGAACGGTTATAACTTCGAAGACTCCATTCTTCTTTCCGAGCGTATCGTGAAGGAAGACGTCTTTACTTCGATCCATATCGAGGAATTCGAAGTGATGGCCCGCGATACCAAACTTGGTCCTGAAGAGATCACGCGTGATATTCCGAACGTTTCCGAAGAGTCGCTGAAGAATCTCGACGAAGCTGGCATCACCTACATCGGTGCAGAGGTCAAACCGGGCGATATTCTGGTTGGCAAGATCACACCGAAGGGCGAAAGCCCGATGACACCGGAAGAAAAGCTTCTGCGCGCCATCTTTGGTGAAAAGGCATCAGACGTTCGTGATACTTCGCTCCGTATGCCTCCGGGGACTTTTGGTACTGTTGTTGAAGTTCGTGTTTTCAACCGCCATGGTATTGAAAAAGACGAGCGTGCAATGTCGATCGAGCGCGAGGAAATCGAGCGCTTGGCAAAAGACAGAGACGACGAACAGGCTATCCTCGATAGAAACGTCTATGGTCGCTTGGCAGATATGCTCAGTGGTCACGTTGGCACCGCTGGTCCGAAAGGCTTCAGGAAGGACGCTACCATTTCGCACGCCGAAATGTCTGAGTTCCCACGGAGCCAATGGTGGCTGTTTGCTGTCGATGACGAAAAGCTGATGGGCGAGATTGAAGCTCTGCGCAATCAGTATGATGAGAGCCGCAAGCGTCTTGAGCAGCGCTTCATCGACAAGGTCGAGAAGTTGCAGCGCGGTGACGAACTGCCACCAGGCGTCATGAAAATGGCGAAGGTCTTTATCGCTATCAAGCGTAAGATTCAGCCGGGTGACAAGATGGCTGGCCGCCATGGTAACAAGGGTGTGGTATCCAAGATCAACCCGATCGAAGATATGCCATATCTGGAAGATGGCACTCACGTTGACATCGTGCTCAACCCATTGGGCGTGCCGTCGCGAATGAACATCGGTCAGATTCTTGAAACTCATCTTGGCTGGGCTTGTGCTGGCATGGGCCGAAAGATCGGCAAGATGTATGACGAATACAGACGGTCCGGTAACATCGAGCCTCTGCGTCTTGAGCTGAAGGATGTCTATCACAATAACGGCAAGAATCTTGACGTTAACGAGTATGACGACAACAGCGTTGAGCTGATGGCCGAGCAGCTGAGTAAAGGTGTTTCGATTGCTACGCCGGTCTTTGACGGTGCACGCGAACCAGACATCAATGCTATGTTGGCTCAGGCTGGCCTTGATGAGTCTGGTCAATCCAGACTGTATGACGGTCGTACCGGTGAGTTGTTTGATCGTAAGGTGACGGTTGGCTACATTTATATGCTGAAACTGCACCACCTGGTCGACGAGAAGATCCACGGTCGGTCCATCGGTCCTTACAGCTTGGTTACCCAGCAGCCGCTCGGTGGTAAAGCTCAGTTCGGTGGACAGCGTTTTGGTGAGATGGAGGTTTGGGCACTGGAAGCTTACGGTGCAGCCTACACCTTACAGGAAATGCTTACTGTCAAGTCGGATGACGTGGCTGGTCGTACCAAGGTCTATGAAGCAATTGTTCGTGGGGATGACACCTTCGAAGCCGGTATTCCGGAAAGCTTCAACGTGCTCGTCAAGGAAATTCGGTCTCTCGGCTTGAACATGGAGCTGGAAGATAGCCAGCGTCTGCTTGAGCTTGAACCTAACGATACTCCGCCTGCGGACGCTGCAGAATAAGCAGCGCCCGATCAATTCAACCGAGGCAAGTTTTCGGAACGGACCACGAGGTATCCCCCTCGCGGTCCGTCAACCCGTAAGAGGAGACACCATGAACCAAGAGGTCATGAATCTTTTCAGTCCGCAGGCTCAGGCCCAGACTTTCGACCAAATCCGCGTGTCCATCGCGAGCCCGGAGAAAATTCTTTCCTGGTCATATGGCGAAATCAAAAAGCCTGAAACGATCAACTATCGTACTTTTAAGCCTGAACGCGACGGTCTTTTCTGTGCGCGCATTTTTGGTCCAATCAAGGACTATGAGTGCTTGTGCGGCAAATACAAACGCATGAAATACAAAGGCATCATTTGTGAAAAATGTGGTGTTGAGGTTACTCTGTCTCGTGTGCGCCGTGAGCGCATGGGGCACATTGAACTCGCCGCACCAGTTGCTCACATCTGGTTCTTGAAGTCTCTGCCAAGCCGTATTGGTCAGCTTCTCGACATGACGCTCAAGGATCTTGAGCGCGTTCTCTATTTTGAGAATTATATTGTTGTCGAGCCTGGTCTTACGCCACTCAAGGAGTATCAGCTTCTGAGTGAAGAAGAGTATATGATCGCTCAGGACGAATATGGTGAAGATACCTTCACTGCCATGATCGGCGCTGAAGCTATTCGTGAAATTCTGGCGTCTCTTGATCTGGAACAGATCTCCGAGAAACTGCGTCAGGAAATCGCCGAGAGCACCTCTTCCCTGAAGCCAATCAAGCTTGCAAAGCGCCTGAAGATTGTTGAAGCTTTCATCGAATCCGGCAACCGTCCGGAATGGATGATCATGACGATCGTTCCGGTTATTCCTCCGGATCTTCGTCCGTTGGTGCCGCTGGATGGTGGTCGTTTTGCGACCTCTGACCTTAACGATCTTTATCGTCGCGTCATCAACCGTAACAACCGTCTGAAACGGCTTATGGAACTGCGTGCACCGGATATCATTATCCGTAACGAAAAACGTATGTTGCAGGAGTCTGTTGACGCGCTGTTCGATAACGGTCGCCGTGGCCGTACGATTACCGGTGCTAACAAGCGTCCTCTGAAGTCTCTCAGTGACATGCTTAAGGGTAAGCACGGTCGTTTCCGTCAGAACCTTTTGGGTAAACGCGTCGACTATTCCGGTCGTTCCGTTATTACTGTGGGCCCTGAGCTGAAGCTGCATCAGTGCGGTCTGCCCAAGAAGATGGCGCTTGAGCTGTTCAAACCGTTTATCTATTCGCGTCTTGATGCGAAGGGCTATTCAACGACAGTCAAACAGGCCAAGAAGCTGGTTGAAAAGGCAAAACCTGAGGTTTGGGATATCCTCGAAGAGGTTATCCGCGAGCATCCGGTCATGCTGAACCGTGCTCCTACCTTGCACCGTTTGGGTATTCAGGCGTTCGAACCGCACCTTGTTGAAGGCAAGGCCATTCAGCTGCATCCGCTCGTATGTTCGGCCTTTAACGCCGACTTCGACGGTGACCAGATGGCTGTGCATGTGCCGCTTTCTCTGGAAGCCCAGCTTGAAGCTCGCGTTCTGATGATGTCGACCAACAACATTCTGCATCCGGCTAACGGTGATCCTATTATTGTGCCTTCGCAGGATATCGTGCTCGGCCTCTACTATATTTCCATCATGAATGAGAATGAGCCGGGTGAGGGGATGTTGTTCTCCGATATCGGCGAATTGCACCATGCTCTGGATTCCAAGGCAGTTTCTCTGCATGCGAAAATCAAGGGTCGTTTCAAGACCATTGATGAAGATGGCAAACCAGTTACCCAGATTTACGAAACCACTCCAGGTCGTATGCTGATAGGTGAATTGTTGCCCCGTCATCCGCATGTGTCTTATGAGGCTTGCAACAAGCTGATGACCAAGAAAGAAATTTCCAGAATGATCCACACGGTTTACCGTGCTTGTGGTCAGAAGGAAACGGTCATCTTCTGCGACAAGATCATGGGTCTTGGATTTAACCGCGCTTTCCGTGCAGGTATTTCCTTCGGTAAAGACGACATGGTTATTCCTGAAACCAAAGCCGGTCTCATTGAAGAGACCAGTGCAATGGCCAAGGAATTTGAAACTCAGTATAACGATGGTTTGATTACTCAGGGCGAGAAATACAACAAGGTTGTTGACGCTTGGGCTAAATGTACAGACCGCGTTGCTGACGAAATGATGGCGCGCATTAAAGCCGTTGAATATGACGAGGAAACCAAACGTCAGAAGCCGATGAACTCGGTTTACATGATGGCGCACTCTGGTGCTCGTGGTTCGCCGGCTCAGATGAAACAGCTGGCTGGTATGCGCGGTCTTATGGCTAAGCCTTCAGGCGAGATCATCGAAACGCCGATCATCTCGAACTTTAAAGAAGGCCTTACCGTGATGGAATACTTCAACTCCACACACGGTGCTCGTAAGGGTCTTGCTGATACGGCTCTGAAGACGGCTAACTCTGGTTACCTTACCCGTCGTCTGGTTGACGTTGCTCAGGACTGTATTATCACAGAACGCGACTGTGGTTCCGAAGAGGGCCTCGAAGTTCGTGCGATTGTTGATGCTGGTCAGGTTGTTGCCACGTTGGGTACTCGTACCCGTGGCCGTACCGCCGCTGAAGACGTTGTCAATCCGAAGACTGGCGAAGTGATTGTTGCCAAGGGCGATATCATTTCTGAAGAGCATCTCGAAGAAATCGAGACCTGCGGCTTGCAGTCGATCAAGGTTCGCTCCGTTCTGACCTGTCATTCACGCAACGGTGTTTGTGCCGCTTGTTATGGTCGCGACCTTGCGCGTGGTACTGAGGTTAATATCGGCGAAGCTGTGGGTGTTATCGCGGCTCAGTCGATCGGTGAACCTGGTACGCAGTTGACGATGCGCACGTTCCACATTGGTGGCACGGCTCAGGTGGTTGACAGCTCGTTCATCGAGTCCAACTTCGATGGTACGATCGAGATCCGGAACCGTAACGTTGCTCGCAACTCCGAAGGTAAGTTGATGACCCTCGGCCGGAACGTTTCCATTGCCATCATTGATGAAGAGGGCAACGAACGGTCTGCCAACAAGGTGACCTACGGTACGATCCTTCACGTTGATGATGGTGACAAGGTCAAGGCTGGCCAGCGTTTGGCGGAATGGGACCCTTATACGCGTCCTGTTCTTTCCGAAGTTACCGGCGTTATTGACTTTGAAGACGTTGCCGAAGGGCTTTCGGTTAGTGAGGCAACTGACGAGTCAACCGGTATCACCAAGCGTGTCGTTATCGATTGGCGTTCCAACCCTCGCTCGGCAGATATGAAACCTGCGATCACGGTCAAAGATGCAAGTGGTGCTATCAAGCCCTTGCCTCGCGGTGGTGATGCTCGTTACATGCTGCAGGTCGAAGCGATTTTGTCTGTGCAGCCTGGTACGAAGGTGTCTGCTGGTGACGTTCTTGCCCGTGTTCCAATGGAAAGCGCCAAGACGAAAGATATTACCGGTGGTCTTCCTCGAGTTGCCGAATTGTTCGAAGCTCGTCGTCCAAAAGATCATGCCGTTATCGCAGATGTTGATGGTACGATCCGTTTTGGTCGCGACTACAAGAACAAACGCCGCATCATGCTTGAACCTGCTGATGAGACCATGGAGCCGATTGAATATCTCATTCCGAAAGGTCGTCCATTCCATCTTCAGGAAGGAGACTTCATCGAGAAGGGTGAATATATTCTCGACGGTAATCCCGCTCCGCACGATATTCTGGCGGTTAAGGGCGTTGCTGCTCTTGCTGAATATCTCGTCAACGAGATTCAGGATGTTTATCGACTGCAGGGTGTGGGCATCAACGACAAGCACATCGAAGTGATTGTTCGCCAGATGTTGCAGAAGGTCGAAATTGAAGATCAAGGCGATAGCTACTTCTTGCATGGCGAGCATATTGATCGCCTTGAGTTTGAAGAAGAGAATGAGCGTATGAAGTCCGAGGGCAAGCATCCTGCCAAAGGTAAGCCAGTGTTGCTGGGTATCACCAAGGCAAGCTTGCAGACCCGTTCGTTCATCTCAGCAGCTTCGTTCCAGGAGACGACGCGCGTTCTGACTGAAGCTTCGGTTCAGGGCAAGATCGATACTCTGGAAGGTCTGAAAGAGAACGTCATTGTTGGTCGATTGATCCCGGCGGGTACTGGTCGCGTTATGTCTGGTCTGCGTCGCGTAGCTACGCATCGTGATGATTTGATCTTGGAAGAACGTCAGCGTACCCAGTCTTTGACTTCGACGCCTCAGATCAAGGACTTTTCTGAAAAGGCTTCAACTGAGCCTGCAGAATAGTCCCTTTCAAAGAGTGATAATGAGAGGCCGCCTTGTGATACAGGGCGGCCTTCTTGATTCATGGTGAATCAAAAAGAAGCTAAGTCCAATCTGGGCTTTTCCCTTAGATTTTATGCTGAGCGGCTTCGGGATTCGGCTTGTTCAGATCCTCCGTGATCAAGGGATTCTGGGGAAGAATCATCAAGCATTTAATGATGTTAAAATTTTAGCGATATTACTGGTGCTTGTTGGTAATATTCTTGCGCGGCCCTCGCAAAGATTGCTCTCTCTCTTGAATCTTTATCAAGGGGGTTGACGTATTGAAATCTACAGAGTAGTTTCGCGCCACTTCTCGAACATGCCGTAAGTGCTCAATGATCGAAAGCGCCACGTTTTCGACGCAGGACCATTTAAACGATGTTCGTCTTAATGAAGCTGAGATTGACTGGCTCATGATTGCGGTTCGCCGTAATCCTCTGGTTTTCACAGCGCCGTTCGCGGCAAGGCCGCGCGATGGTGCGCTTTTGCGCGTGCGGACGGTGCAATAGGTAATTGTTCAGAGAGATCTGAAAGGCACACGTTAATGCCAACCATTAACCAGCTTATTCGTAAACCGCGCAAAGCGCCGGTAAAGCGAAATAAAGTTCCGGCCATGGAGGCCTGCCCTCAGAAGCGGGGCGTATGTACGCGCGTCTACACCACTACGCCAAAAAAGCCGAACTCGGCTTTGCGTAAGGTTGCTAAGGTTCGCTTGACTAACGGTTTTGAAGTAATTGGCTACATCCCTGGTGAGGGCCATAACCTTCAGGAACACTCCGTTGTCATGATCCGCGGCGGACGCGTGAAAGACTTGCCAGGTGTTCGTTATCACATCCTTCGTGGTGTGCTCGATACACAGGGTGTTAAAGACCGTAAACAGCGCCGTTCCAAATATGGTGCGAAGCGGCCTAAGTAAGCCGCTATTGGAGTTCAGGTCACATGTCACGTCGCCATAGTGCAGAGAAACGCGTTATCAACCCGGATCCAAAGTTCGGTGATATCGTCATTTCTAAATTCATGAACAGCATCATGCTGGACGGTAAAAAGTCCGTTTCAGAAAGCATCGTTTACGGTGCGCTTGAGGCTGTTGAAGGGAAATTGAAGCAAGACCCAGTAGAAGTGTTCCACACTGCTCTGGAAAATGTCATGCCTCAAGTGGAAGTTCGCTCCCGCCGTGTAGGTGGTGCGACATACCAGGTTCCGGTTGATGTTCGTTCAGAACGTAAACAGGCTCTGGCTATCCGTTGGATTATAGCAGCAGCCCGCAATCGTAACGAACGCACCATGATCGATCGCCTTTCCGGCGAGCTTCTGGACGCTTTCAACAATCGCGGTTCTGCAGTTAAAAAACGCGAAGATACGCACCGTATGGCGGAAGCCAACCGTGCCTTCTCGCATTATCGCTGGTAAACCATTAGGGGCGAAGTCATGGCACGCAGCCACAAGATTGAGGATTATCGTAACTTCGGCATCATGGCCCACATTGATGCAGGTAAGACTACGACTACCGAACGCATCCTCTATTACACAGGGAAAAGCCATAAAATTGGCGAGGTTCATGATGGTGCTGCCACCATGGACTGGATGGAACAAGAGCAGGAACGCGGTATTACCATTACCTCTGCTGCTACCACTTGTTTTTGGCGTGGAAAACGTCTGAACATTATCGACACTCCAGGCCACGTTGACTTCACCATTGAAGTTGAACGTTCTCTGCGTGTGCTTGACGGTGCTGTGTGCTGTCTTGATGCGAACGCCGGTGTTGAGCCACAGACTGAAACCGTTTGGCGTCAGGCTGACAAATATAGCGTTCCACGCATGATCTTCGTCAACAAGATGGATAAGCTTGGTGCAGACTTCTATCGCTGCGTTGAAATGATCGAGAGCCGCCTTGGTGCTAAGCCGCTTTGCTTGCAGTTGCCTGTTGGTGCTGAGAGCGAGTTCAAGGGTGTTATCGATCTGATCAACATGAAGCAGATCATTTGGCACGAAGAGCACCTTGGTGCTGAATTCGAAACCAATGAGATCCCGGAAGACGATAAGGCTCAGGCTGAAGAATATCGCGAAAAACTCATCGAAGCCGCTGTGGAGATCGATGAGGAAGCAATGGAAGCTTATCTTGAGGGTGAAGAGCCTTCCAATGAAAAGCTTATGAAACTTATTCGTAAGGGCACAATTGCTAACGAGTTCGTTCCTATTCTTTGCGGTACAGCTTTCAAGAATAAAGGTGTTCAGCCTTTGCTTGACGCAGTTGTTGATTATCTGCCATCTCCGGTCGATATCGAATCCATCAAGGGTATCGATGTTAAAACCGAGAAGGAAATCGAGCGTCATGCTTCTGATGAAGAGCCATTTGCAATGTTGGCGTTCAAGATTGCGAACGACCCATTCGTTGGTTCTCTGACTTTCTGCCGTGTTTATTCTGGTAAGTTGGAAGCAGGTACTTCTGTTCTCAATACCGTTAAGGAAAAACGCGAGCGTGTTGGTCGTATGCTTCAGATGCATTCCAACTCTCGTGAAGATATCAAGGAAGCATTTGCTGGCGATATCGTTGCTATCGCAGGTCTTAAAGATACCACCACTGGTGATACTCTTTGTGATCCGCTGAAGCCTGTAATTCTGGAGCGCATGGAGTTCCCGGATCCAGTTATCGAAATCGCCGTCGAGCCTAAGTCCAAAGCGGACCAGGAAAAGATGGGCCTTGCTCTTAACCGCCTTGCTGCTGAAGATCCTTCCTTCCGTGTTAAAACGGATGAAGAATCTGGTCAGACCATCATGGCTGGTATGGGCGAGTTGCACCTCGACATTCTGGTTGATCGTATGAAGCGCGAATTCAAGGTTGAGGCTAACATCGGTGCCCCTCAGGTGGCTTACCGTGAAACCATCAGCCGTGAAGAAACCGTCGACTATACCCACAAGAAACAGTCTGGTGGTACTGGTCAGTTCGGTCGCGTCAAGATGATCATTTCTCCAAACGAGCCTGGTGCTGGTTTTGAGTTCAAGTCTTCTATCGTTGGTGGTGCTATTCCAAAAGAATACATTCCGGGCGTTGAAAAGGGTATTCTGTCCGTCATGACCGCAGGTCCTCTGGCTGGCTTCCCAATGGTTGACATTAAGGTCGACCTCATCGACGGTGCCTTCCATGATGTTGACTCGAGTGTTTTGGCGTTCGAAATCGCTGCTCGTGCAGGTTTCCGTGAAGGCTGCAAGAAAGCTGGTCCGAAATTGCTCGAACCAATGATGAAAGTCGAAGTTGTTACTCCTGAAGAATATATGGGTGACATCATCGGCGACATTAACTCTCGTCGCGGTCAGATCTCCGGAACTGAAGCCCGCGGTGTTGTAACCGTCATTAACTCCATGGTTCCGCTGGCGAACATGTTTGGCTATGTGAACACTCTTCGTTCCATGTCACAGGGTCGTGCTCAGTTTACCATGACTTTTGATCACTACGCACAGGTGCCACAGGCAGTCGCTGACGAAGTTCAGGCAAAATACGCCTAATCTTTTGAAGTCTGGTCGATTGGTCTGGATGTAAATGCAGGCCAATCTAGCCGCCGCACTTAATGTAATTTTTAAGAATGGAGACTTTCCTATGGCTAAGGAAAAGTTTGAACGTAATAAGCCGCATGTAAACATCGGCACGATTGGTCACGTTGACCATGGTAAAACCACGTTGACAGCTGCAATCACCATGACCCTTGCGGAGACTGGTGGCGCAACAGCGAAGGCATATGATGAAATTGACGGTGCGCCAGAAGAACGTGCACGCGGCATTACGATTTCTACTGCTCACGTTGAGTATGAAACCGCGAACCGTCACTATGCACACGTTGACTGCCCAGGCCACGCCGACTATGTGAAGAACATGATCACCGGTGCGGCTCAGATGGACGGTGGTATTCTGGTTGTTTCTGCAGCAGATGGCCCAATGCCACAGACCCGTGAGCATATTCTTCTTGCTCGTCAGGTTGGTGTTCCTGCGCTTGTTGTCTACATGAACAAGGTTGATCAGGTTGACGACGAAGAGCTTCTTGAGCTTGTTGAAATGGAAATCCGTGAGCTTTTGGACTCCTACGAGTTCCCTGGCGACGAAATCCCCATCATCAAGGGTTCTGCTCTTGCTGCTGTTGAAAACCGTGATCCTGCAATCGGTCGTGATTCCATTCACGCTCTGATGGACGCCGTTGATGACTATATCCCAACTCCGGATCGTCCGAAGGATCTTCCGTTCTTGCTTCCGATCGAAGACGTGTTCTCGATCTCTGGTCGTGGTACGGTTGTTACCGGTCGTGTAGAACGCGGTATCATCAAGGTTGGCGACGAAATCGAAATCGTTGGCATCAAAGACACGCAGAAAACCACCTGCACAGGCGTTGAAATGTTCCGCAAGCTGCTCGACAGCGGCGAAGCAGGCGACAACGTTGGTGTTCTTCTTCGTGGTACCAAGCGTGAAGACGTTGAGCGTGGTCAGGTTCTCTGCAAGCCAGGTTCCGTTACCCCGCACACCAAGTTCAAGGCAGAAGCCTACATTCTGACGAAAGAAGAAGGTGGTCGTCATACCCCGTTCTTCACTAACTATCGTCCTCAGTTCTATTTCCGCACCACCGACGTTACGGGTGTTGTTACCCTTGACGAAGGCGTGGAAATGGTTATGCCAGGCGATAACGTCAACATGAATGTGCAGTTGATCGTGCCAATCGCCATGGAAGAAAAACTGCGCTTCGCTATCCGCGAAGGTGGCCGTACCGTTGGCGCTGGTATCGTCGGCGCTATCATCGAATAGTCATTAGGGCAGGGGTGTTGAGGGTGCTCCCAAAGCACCCCAGTCTTTTGAGGTTGTAATTATGAACGGTCAGAATATTCGAATTCGCCTTAAGGCATTCGACCACCGCATTCTCGATACGTCGGCAAAGGAAATCGTATCAACGGCTAAGCGCACAGGCGCGAACGTACGTGGTCCGGTTCCACTTCCGACCCATATCGAGAAGTTCACAGTCAACCGTTCGCCGCATGTTAACAAGAAAAGCCGTGAGCAGTTCGAGATCCGTACGCACAAGCGTCTCCTCGACATCATCGACCCGACTCCTCAGACGGTTGATGCTCTCATGAAGCTAGATCTTGCGGCCGGTGTGGACGTTGAAATTAAGCTCTAACGTGAGCGAGAGGCAAGAGTAGCCATGCGTTCTGGTGTGATCGCACAGAAGTTGGGAATGACCCGCATTTATACCGAAGCTGGAGAACATGTTCCAGTTACGGTTCTCAAAGTAGAGAATTGCCAGGTTGTTGCTCAGCGTACTGTAGAGAAAAACGGCTATACCGCACTTCAGTTGGGTGTAGGCAAAGCCAAAGTAAAAAATGTTTCGAAGCCAATGCGCGGCCACTTCGCCGTTGCCAAGGTTGAACCGAAACGTAAAGTAGCTGAATTCCGCGTTAGCGAAGAAAACCTCATCGAGGTTGGCGCTGAACTTACTGCGGATCATTATGTTGCTGGTCAACATGTGGATGTTGTTGGTACGTCAATTGGTAAAGGCTTTGCCGGTGCCATGAAACGCCACAACTTCGGCGGCGGACGTGCTACGCACGGTGTATCCGTCTCCCACCGTGCCCACGGTTCCACAGGCCAGTGTCAGGATCCTGGTAAGGTCTTTAAAGGCAAGAAGATGGCTGGTCAGATGGGTTCTACCCGCGTGACTACGCAGAATCTGAAAGTCGTGAAGACTGACGCCGATCGTGGATTGGTTCTGGTTCAGGGTGCTGTTCCTGGTTCCAAGGGTGGTTGGATTCTTATTAAGGACGCCGTCAAAAAGGCTCGTCCTGAAGAGGCTCCTCTTCCTGGCGCAATCCGTACTGCAGAAGCTCCAGTAGCTGAAGCTCCAGCGGCGGAGGGTGAAGAATAATGGAACTTAAAGTTAAAACCCTCGATGGTGGCGATGCAGGTTCTGTAGCTCTTTCTGATGATGTGTTTGGTCTTGAGCCACGCGCCGATATCATGGCACGTATGGTTCGTTACCAGCAGATGAAGAAAATGGCTGGAACCCACAAGACCAAAACTCGTGGTGAAGTTACCGGTACAACCAAGAAATTTCTTCGTCAGAAGGGTTCTGGTGGTGCTCGTCATGGTAACAAAAAAGTGCCACAGTTCCGCGGTGGTGGTCGTGCAATGGGTCCCGTTGTTCGTTCTCATGCCATTGAACTGCCTAAGAAAATCCGTGCGCTTGCGCTCAAGCATGCTTTGTCTTCCAAAGTGAAGAATGACAATCTGATCATTCTTGACGATGTTATGGCCGAAGCACCAAAGACCGCAGCCGTGAAAAAACAGATTTCCGGTCTGGGCATCGAAAGCGCTCTGATCATTTCCGGTAAGGAATTGAACGAGAACTTTGCTAAAGCTGCCCGCAATATCGTCGGTATCGATGTGTTGCCGGTTCAGGGCATCAACGTTTTTGATGTTCTGCGTCGCGATACACTGGTTCTGACCAAGGCCGCAGTCGATGCTCTGGAGGAACGGTTCAAATGACCAACCTTCGTCATTACGATATCATCCGCAGCCCGGTGATCACCGAGAAGGCAACCATTCATTCCGAACAGGACAAGGTTGTATTCAACGTATCTCAGGATGCGACTAAAACCGAAATCAAGGCCGCCGTTGAGGCACTGTTTTCCGTTAAAGTCAAAAGCGTAAACACTCTGGTCCGCAAGGGCAAGGTTAAGCGTTTCAAAGGCATTATCGGCAAACAGGTCGACGTGAAAAAAGCGATTGTTACCCTCGAAGAGGGCCAGTCCATTGACGTCACGACTGGTCTTTAAGCAACGCGGGGATAGGCTTTAAGTCATGGCACTCAAGACCTTTAAACCGACAAGCCCAGGCACGCGTCAGCTGGTGATCGTAGACCGCTCCGACCTCTGGAAAGGGAAACCGGTCAAAACGCTCACCGAAGGCTTGACCAAGTCTGGCGGTCGTAACAACCATGGTCGCGTAACATCACGTCGTCGTGGTGGCGGTCATAAGCGCACCTATCGTATTATCGATTTCAAACGTCGTAAGTTTGATGTTGTTGGTACGGTAGAGCGTCTGGAATATGATCCTAACCGTACAGCATATATTGCTTTGGTTACGTATGAAGACGGCGAGCAGGCCTACATCCTGGCTCCTCAGCGTTTGAACGCTGGCGACAAGGTTGTTTCTGCAAACAAAGCTGCCGACATCAAACCTGGCAACGCAATGCCTCTGGCAAATATGCCAGTTGGAACGATCATCTATAACGTTGAACTTAAGCCAGGTAAAGGCGGTCAGATTGCTCGCTCCGCTGGTACTTATGCTCAGCTGGTTGGTCGTGACAGTGGTTATGCAATCATTCGTTTGAACTCTGGGGAGACCCGTTTGGTACACGGTACTTGCATGGCAAGTGTTGGTGCTGTTTCGAACTCCGAGCATTCAAACATCAATCATGGCAAAGCTGGTCGTAGCCGTTGGCTCGGTAAACGTCCGGAAGTGCGCGGTGTCGTTATGAACCCGGTTGATCACCCACATGGTGGTGGTGAAGGCCGGACCTCTGGTGGTCGTCACCCTGTGTCTCCATGGGGCAAGCCTACCAAAGGCAAACGTACTCGCTCTAACAAGTCGACCGACAAGTTTATTGTTCGTAGTCGTCATCAGCGCAAGAAATAAGGGTTAACCGATGGCACGTTCTGTTTGGAAAGGTCCGTTTGTAGACGGATACCTTCTGAAGAAGGCAGACAAGGTTCGCTCTTCTGGTCGTCACGAAGTGATCAAGACCTGGAGCCGTCGCTCCACGATCTTGCCTCACTTCGTTGGGCTCACCTTCGGTGTGTATAATGGTCAGAAGCATGTACCGGTTATCGTCTCTGAAGAGATGGTCGGTCATAAATTGGGCGAATTTTCTCCGACCCGTAACTATTACGGTCACGGGGCCGACAAGAAGGCTAGGAGGAAATAATGGGTAAGGCAAAACGCGCACGCGTCCTCAAGGACAATGAAGCAAAGGCAGTTAGCCGCATGCTTCGCACGTCTCCGCAGAAGCTGAACCTTGTTGCTGCGATGATCCGGGGGAAAAAGGTAGACAAGGCTCTTGCCGATCTAACCTTCTCTTCCAAACGCATCGCAAAAGACGTTAAGAAATGTTTGGAATCTGCGATTGCCAATGCTGAAAACAACCACGAGTTGGATGTTGACAGTCTGGTCGTAGCTGAAGCGTATGTTGGTAAGGCACTTGTGATGAAACGTTGGCAGCCACGTGCTCGTGGTCGTGTTGGCAAAATCCTCAAGCCTTTCTCCAACCTGACGATTGTTGTTCGTGAAGTTGAGGAGACAGCCTGATGGGACACAAGGTTAATCCAATTGGTCTTCGTCTTGGCATCAACCGGACTTGGGATTCTCGCTGGTATGCAAACAAGGGCGAATATGGTGGACTTCTTCATGAAGACTTCGCAATCCGCTCCATGCTGGAGAAAGAACTCAAGCAGGCTGCAGTATCCAAGATCGTTATCGAACGTCCGCACAAAAAGTGTCGTGTGACTATTCACTCTGCACGTCCGGGCATCGTGATCGGCAAAAAAGGCGCCGATATCGAAAAACTTCGTGCGAAAGTTGGCAAACTGACTAGCTCAGACGTACATATCAACATTGTTGAAGTACGTAAGCCTGAAACTGACGCAAACCTTGTTGCTCAGTCTATCGCTCAGCAGTTGGAACGCCGTGTTGCATTCCGCCGTGCGATGAAACGCGCAGTGCAGTCCGCTATGCGGATGGGTGCCGAAGGTATTCGTATCAACTGTGCAGGCCGTCTGGGTGGTGCAGAGATCGCACGTACCGAATGGTATCGTGAAGGTCGCGTTCCGCTTCATACTCTGCGCGCTGACATTGACTATGGTACTGCTGAAGCTCTGACTGCTTATGGTATCTCTGGTATCAAAGTATGGATCTACAAAGGCGAGATCATGGAACATGATCCAATGGCCTCTGAGCGCCGTGCTGCCGAGCAATCCGATCAGGGTAATAACAGCAACCAGCGCCGTCGTAGCAATAAACCTGCTGCTTAATGTCGGTTACAAACTGAGTTGAGAGAGAAACACAATGCTGCAACCAAAGCGCACTAAATACCGCAAGCAGCACAAAGGCCGTATTCATGGCAATGCCAAAGGTGGGTATGAACTCAACTTTGGTGCCTACGGCCTGAAGGCTCAGGAGCCTGCGCGCGTCACCGCTCGTCAGATCGAGGCTGCGCGTCGTGCTATGACCCGTCACATGAAGCGTGCCGGTCGTGTGTGGATCCGCGTGTTCCCAGATGTGCCAGTATCCAAGAAACCTACCGAAGTCCGCATGGGTAAAGGTAAGGGTTCTCCGGAATATTGGGCAGCTCGCGTAGCACCGGGTCGTATTATGTTTGAAATTGATGGTGTACCGGTCGATATCGCTCGGGAAGCCATGCGGCTTGCTGCTGCGAAGTTGCCTATCAAGACACGCTTCGTACAGCGCATCGCCGACTAACGGTGTGAAGGGAAACCCCGATGAAAGCATCAGATGTCCGCGCGATGACAGCGGATCAAATTGCTGATGAGTTGGAAAAACTGAAGAAAGAGCAGTTCAACCTGCGCTTTCAGAAGGCCACTGGTCAGTTGGAAAATACCGTGCGTGTTCGTGAAGTTCGTCGCGATATTGCACGCCTGATGACCGTCGCGCAACAGCTGCGCGCGCAGTCAGCAGAATAGGAGAGACGGGATGCCAAAGAGAATTTTGCAGGGCCTCGTCGTCAGCGACAAGCAGGACAAGACTGTCGTTGTGAAGGTTGAACGCCGTTTCACGCATCCGCTTCTTAAGAAGACGGTGCGTCGTTCCAAGCGTTATCAGGCTCATGACGAAGCTAATTCCTATAAAGTAGGTGATGAAATCTATATCGAAGAGTCAGCACCTATTTCGAAATCGAAACGTTGGGTTGTAGTCGGTAAAGAACTTCCGACCGCTTAATCCAGCTTGGCAATTGGACGTATACCCTACGCAGTGATGCGTTAGGGGCTAATAATAAAGGCGGCCAGTCATGATTCAGATGCAAACAAACCTTGACGTCGCGGATAACTCCGGCGCTCGTCGTGTCATGTGCATCAAAGTGCTCGGCGGCTCCAAACGGAAATACGCAGGCATCGGCGATATTATCGTCGTATCTGTCAAGGAAGCTATTCCGCGTGGACGCGTCAAGAAGGGCGATGTGATGAAAGCAGTTGTGGTTCGTACCGCAAAAGCTATTCGTCGTCCGGACGGCAGCGTTATCCGTTTTGACCGTAGTGCAGCTGTTCTGGTGAACAACAACAAGGAACCAATCGGCACCCGTATCTTCGGCCCGGTTCCTCGTGAGCTGCGTGCTCATAACCATATGAAAATCATTTCCCTTGCTCCGGAGGTGCTGTAATGGCTGCGAAACTCAAAAAGGGTGATCGCGTCATTGTTCTTGCCGGTAAAGACAAGGGCAAGAGCGGTGAAATTGTGCAAGTGATGCCAGCTGAAGAGCGGGCTATTGTGCGCGGTGTCAACCTGGTCAAACGCCATCAGCGTCAGAACCAGATGCAGGAAGCGGGCATTATTACCAAAGAAGCTCCGATCCACCTGTCTAATCTGGCACTTGCTGATCCTAAAGACAACAAACCGACCCGTGTTGGTTTCACTGTCAAGGAAGGCAACAAAGTGCGTGTGGCCAAGCGTTCGGGAGATGTGATCGATGGCTGAGGCTGCTTACACTCCGCGTCTTAAGACGCTTTATGAAGATGTCATCCGCGCCAAAATGCAGGAACAGTTCAGCTACAGCAATCCACACCGGATGCCTAAGCTTGAAAAAGTTGTTCTGAATATGGGCGTTGGTGAAGCGGTTAATGACTCCAAGAAAGTTAAGTCTGCCTTGGAAGATTTGAAGGCTATTGCCGGTCAGCAGCCGGTAGTGACCAAGGCGCGTAAATCCATTGCGACCTTCAAGGTTCGTGAAGGCATGCCAATTGGTGTGAAAGTTACTTTGCGCGGCGACCGTATGTATGAATTTCTCGATCGATTGATCACTATCGCGCTCCCACGTGTTCGCGACTTCCGTGGTCTTAACGGTAAGAGCTTTGATGGCAACGGCAACTATGCTATGGGCCTTAAAGAACATATCGTTTTCCCTGAGATCGATTATGACAAAGTTGACCAGATTTGGGGCATGGACATCATCGTCTGCACGTCTACGAGCAGTGATGACGAAGCACGCGCCCTTCTGAAAGAATTCAACTTCCCGTTCAACCGTTAAGGTCTCGCGGAAAGTACGAGGAAAATGTAATGGCTAAAAAGAGCGCTGTCGAAAAGAACAAAGCTCGCGCACGCTTGGCAGACAAATATTCTGCAAAACGTGCAAAGCTGAAAGCCCTGGCAAAGGATGAGTCTCTGTCTCTTGAAGAACGCTTCAAGGCACGTTTGAAACTTGCCGAGCTTCCACGCAACTCCGCATCCATCCGCATCCGCAATCGTTGCGAAGTGACAGGTCGCCCACGCGGCTACTATCGCAAATTGAAGATGTCCCGTATTTCACTTCGCGAACTGGGCAACGAGGGACAGATCCCCGGCCTGGTGAAGTCGAGCTGGTAAGGAGCGCGGTTCCATGGCAATGACTGATCCCCTTGGGGATATGTTGACCCGCATCCGCAATGCGCAGATGCGTAAAAAAACAAAAGTTTCCACTCCTGCATCAAAATTACGTCAGCGTGTGCTTGACGTTTTGGCTGCAGAAGGGTACATCCGCGGCTACACCACCGTCGAATTCGAAGGCGGCAAGTCCGAACTCGAGGTCGAGTTGAAATACTTCGATGGAGAGCCGGTGATCCGTGAAATCCAACGCGTGTCCAAGCCTGGTCGTCGCGTGTATGCATCGGTTAAGAATATTCCGATCATTCACAACGGTCTGGGCGTGTCGATCGTGTCTACTCCGAAAGGGGTTATGGCTGATCATGACGCTCGCGAGAACAACGTGGGTGGTGAGGTTCTTTGCCGCGTCTTCTGATGCGGTAAGACCCTTGTTATCCAGGATCTAGTTTTGGTCTTGATCAGAATTAGGTCAACGGTTTTAAAGCGATCAACTTTATTGCTCAGGTCTTAGCGGTCCTGAGCAAGTTGATCTCAGATCCGGACAGGTTAGTCTTATGTCACGTATTGGCAAAAAGCCTGTTGCAGTCCCTGCCGGGGTTACTGCGACAATTGATGGTAAGACCGTCAAAGCGAAAGGTCCAAAAGGGGAACTCTCTTTTGTCCTGAACGATGACGTCGATGCCAAAATGACGGATGATGGTATTCTGGTAGAACCACGCAACAAATCTAAAACTGCGCGGTCCTTGTGGGGCATGTCCCGCACCCAGATTCTCAACATCTTGAATGGTGTTTCTGCAGGTTTCGAAAAGAAACTTGAAATCAACGGTGTTGGTTACCGTGCGCAGATGAAGGGCAAAGACCTTCAGCTGGCTCTCGGTTTCTCTCACGATGTTGTCTATGAAGTTCCTGAAGGGGTTTCGGTCGCTTGTCCAAAGCCAACCGAAATCACTGTGAGCGGCATCGACAAACAGGCCGTTGGCCAGGTTGCTGCAGAGATCCGCAAGTATCGTAGTCCAGAGCCTTACAAAGGCAAGGGCGTCAAATATAGTGATGAATTTATCTTCCGCAAGGAAGGTAAGAAGAAGTAACGGAAAACTATTATGGCGAAGGCACTATCTCAGTTTGAGCGTCGTCGTGCTCGTGTACGGCGCGCCCTGAAAAAGACTGCCAACGGCCGTCCGCGTTTGAGTGTTAACCGGTCTTCAAAGCATATTTACGCACAAATTATCGATGATGAGAATGGTGTTACGGTTGTAGCAGCTTCCTCCATCGAAAAAGACTTGCGTGAAAAGCTGAAAACCGGCGCGGACAAAGCCGCCGCTTCTGAAGTTGGCAAGCTGATCGCAGAGCGAGCAGTAGCAGCTGGCGTGAAGGACGTGGTCTTTGACCGTGGTGGATATATCTATCACGGGCGCATTAAATCGCTCGCAGACGCTGCGCGCGAAGGCGGATTGAATTTCTAACGCGTCGGGCAACCGATTGCTTGACGAGAGAAGAAAGCTCATGAACAAGAAACCAGATCGTAATGATCGTGAAGAGCGCGAAAGCGAATTCGTCGATCGACTCGTCCACATCAACCGCGTTGCTAAAGTGGTTAAAGGCGGTCGTCGCTTCGGTTTTGCTGCGCTCGTCGTTATCGGTGATCAGAAGGGCCGTGTAGGCTTTGGTCACGGTAAGGCACGCGAAGTGCCTGAAGCTATTCGCAAGGCATCCGATGCTGCCAAACGGAATATGATCCGTGTGCCGCTTCGTGAGGGTCGTACGTTGCACCATGATGTTGCCGGGCGCCATGGCGCTGGCAAGGTTACGCTTCGTGCAGCTCCTGCTGGTACAGGTATCATTGCGGGTGGTCCAATGCGCGCTGTGTTTGAAACACTGGGTGTTCAGGACGTTGTTGCCAAGTCTGTTGGTACTTCTAACCCGTACAACATGGTTCGTGCTACCTTTGATGCGCTGAAAGCAGAAGACAGCCCTCGTGGCGTTGCTGCTCGTCGCGGCTTGAAGGTTTCCACGCTCCAGGCTCGTCGTCGTGTCTCTGATGGAGGCCGCTCTGACGCCTAGTCGGCAGAGTGACCTAACATCTCTAGATAGAAGAGGAGCCGGACATGGCAACTAAGGAACAGGGTACCGTTACTGTTGAACAGATCGGCAGCCCTTTGCGTCGGCCAAAAGAACAGCGTGCTACGCTGGTCGGTCTTGGCCTTAACAAATTGCATCGTCGTCGTACTTTGGAGGACACTCCAGAGGTTCGCGGCATGATCGCTAAAGTCTCTCACCTTGTCCGCGTTGTGGACCAGGACTAAGAGGCGGGAGAGTATTATGAAACTCAACGAAGTTCGCGATAACGACGGCGCTACACAATATCGTAAGCGCGTTGGTCGCGGCATCGGGTCGGGTCTGGGTAAAACCGGCGGACGCGGTGTCAAAGGTCAGAAGTCTCGCTCTGGTGTTGCTATCAAGGGCTTTGAAGGCGGGCAGATGCCATTGCATCGTCGTCTTCCAAAGCGCGGTTTCAACAACATCTTTGCGAAGAACTTCAATATTGTTTCACTTGGTCGTGTGCAGCAGGCAATTGATGCTGGTAAACTGGATGCAAAGGCTCCGGTTACCGTTGTTGCTCTTAAAGAAGCTGGTGTTGTCCGTCGTTTGCTCGATGGTGTACGTCTGCTTAGCGACGGAGAGCTGACTGCAAAGGTTTCCTTCGAAATCGAAGGTGCTTCCAGAGCGGCTATCGAAGCAGTAGAAAAAGCCGGTGGATCTGTTAAGATCATCGGTGCAGAAGAATAAGAAGGGGGCTCATTTGAGCCTTCTTTTGCTTTAAGGGTAGTGAGGGGAAGTGATTCCCGTCACGCCCTATTAATGTGTTTTGGCGCCCTTATATATACTGCTAACTAGTTTCTTAAGAGAGCGCTACAAGCGGAGTAGAGAATGGCTTCGGCAGCAGAACAACTCGCCGCCAATATCAATTTTGGCGCCTTTGCAAAGGCAGAAGAACTCAAAAAGCGCATCTGGTTTACTCTGGGTGCTTTGCTGGTTTATCGCCTTGGTACTTATATTCCGCTTCCAGGAATCAACCCTGAAGCTCTGGCAAATGCCTTTAGTAGCCATCAGAACGGTATTCTTGGGCTGTTCAACATGTTTTCCGGTGGTGCGGTTGGTCGTATGGCCATTTTTGCGCTCGGGATCATGCCTTACATTTCCGCCTCCATTATCATTCAGCTCATGACGACGGTTTCACCGACTCTGGAACAGCTGAAGAAAGATGGGGCCCGTGGTCAGAAGACCATCAACCAGTACACTCGTTACGGTACCGTTATCTTGGCAACCTTGCAGGCCTACGGCATTAGCGTCGGGCTTGAGGGGTCTTCCAATATCGTGCTGGATCCTGGCCTGTTTTTCCGTTTCTCAACCGTTTTGACGCTGGTCGGCGGCACCATGTTCATGATGTGGCTTGGTGAGCAGATTACAGCTCGCGGTATTGGTAACGGTATTTCCTTGATCATTTTCTCCGGTATTGTCGCAAACTTGCCGACCGCTGTTGCTCACACTTTGGAACTTGGTCGCCAAGGCACACTGTCTACCGCCGTTATCCTCGGCGTGATTGTTGTTGCAATTGGTGTTATCGCTTTCATCGTGTTTATGGAGCGCGCTCAGCGCCGTTTGATCATTCAATATCCGAAGCGTCAGGTTGGTAACAAGATGTTCCAGGGCGATAGCTCGCATCTGCCTCTGAAGCTGAACACTTCGGGTGTTATTCCTCCTATTTTTGCCTCTTCCTTGCTGCTTTTGCCAACAACCGTTGTGAACTTTGTATCACGTGATGGGTCCGGCCCTGATTGGTTGAACACGGTGACAGCGCTGCTGGGGCATGGTCAACCTCTGTATATGCTGCTATATGCTGCCTTGATTGTGTTCTTCACTTTCTTCTACACAGCAATTGTGTTCAATCCGCAGGATACCGCGGATAACCTGAAGAAACATGGTGGCTTTATTCCGGGTATTCGGCCCGGGCAGCGGACTGCAGAATATATCGACCGGATTTTGACTAGAATTTCTGTGATCGGTGCCATTTACCTGGTTCTCGTTTGTCTTTTGCCCGAGTTTCTTATCTCTGCGACTGGCGTACCATTCTATTTCGGGGGCACGTCCCTGTTGATTGTGGTTAGCGTAACCATGGATACGGTTTCCCAGATCCAGGGACATTTGCTAGCCCAGCAGTATGAGGGGCTGGTTAAGAAATCGAAGCTAAGAGGAAAACGTCGATGAGATTGATTCTGCTGGGGCCTCCGGGAGCAGGCAAGGGAACGCAAGCTGAACGCTTGGTCAATGACTACAGCATTCGTCAGCTGTCTACCGGGGAAATGCTAAGAGCCGCAGTTGCAGCCAAGACGCCTGTCGGATTGCAGGTGGAGCAAATTCTTGAGCGTGGTGAGTTGGTTTCCGATGACGTTGTTTGTGCGATTATTTCTGATCGTATCGATGAGGCTGACTGTGCCAACGGGTTCATTCTTGATGGATTCCCTCGCACGATTGCTCAGGCTGAGGCATTGGATAAGCTTCTAGTAGAAAAAGGGCTTACGCTCGATGCTGTCGTTGAGATCAGCGTAGATGAGGGTATTCTTCTTTCTCGCATTGAAAAGCGCGCTGCAGAAACCGTTGGTGGTGCGCGTGCTGATGACAATGCCGAGTCGCTAAAAAAACGTCTGGCCGTTTATCGCGAGCAAACTGCGCCGTTGATTGAGTATTATGCAAAGACAGGTCTTTTGAAGACCGTTGACGGCATGCAGGATATCGATGCAGTTTCTGCTTCTATCAAAAGCGCACTTTCTTAATATCAAGACACCCGGTCATCGTATCGGGTGTCGATGACTGTTTGCCCCATTGATTTGAGTTGTAATCGGTGGGGAAGTTATCAGTTTTTCGAGAAAGTCAACTATTTTGTCGCAATTTGACGTTTTGAGGTTGACTAGTCTCAAGTGAATCCGGTACTAACCGGCGCTAATCACGTGTTTCACGTGGCAGTGTTCGGAGGCCATTGCTTTCGAGCACCTTTTTGCGTCTTAACTTGGGCGCAGAATTAGTCTGATGTAAGGTTCTCGGACCATCTGATTGCACCAGACCAAGAAAGAAGAAAACAGTCTCCTACCATTAAGCCTTCTGGCTAAGGATGGGGAGGGGATATCCAATAGCTACAGTTGGGCAGGGATCTGCTGAACTGTTACGAGGAGATAAGACGTGGCCCGTATTGCTGGCGTCAATATACCGACGAACAAGCGTGTAATCATCGCGCTTCAATATATTCATGGGATCGGCCCGAAATTCGCTCAGGAAATCATTGAACAGTGCAATGTTTCTCCTGATCGTCGTGTCAATGACCTGTCCGATGCTGAAGTTCTCAAAATCCGCGAAGTGATCGACGCCGGTTACACCGTGGAAGGCGATCTTCGTCGTCAGACAAACATGAACATCAAGCGTCTCATGGACTTGGCTTGCTACCGTGGCCTTCGCCATCGTCGTGGTCTGCCTGTTCGCGGTCAGCGCACACACACCAACGCTCGTACCCGCAAGGGTCCTGCAAAAGCGATCGCTGGTAAAAAGAAATAATCCACGTCCGGTGGAGCCGCTGGTATCACGGCGGTGTAGAGATCGAGGTAAAATATGGCAAAAGATGCCTCGCGCGTTAAGCGTCGCGAACGTAAAAATATTACGTCTGGCGTAGCGCATGTGAATTCAACCTTCAACAACACCATGATCACCATTTCTGATGCGCAAGGGAATACAATCTCTTGGTCTTCAGCTGGTACAATGGGATTCAAGGGCTCTCGTAAGTCCACTCCTTTTGCAGCTCAGATGGCTGGTGAAGATGCAGGTAAAAAAGCCGCTGAACACGGCATGAAAACTCTCGAAGTTGAAGTTCGTGGTCCTGGTTCAGGTCGTGAATCTGCTTTGCGTGCTTTGCAGTCGATTGGCTTTACTATTACGTCCATCCGTGACGTATCCCCAATTCCGCACAATGGTTGTCGTCCGCGCAAGCGTCGTCGCGTCTAAATGAAATTCAGGTTCCCTGCATTCCTCAAGCAGGAAATTGCGGGGTGTCGCCCCGAAACAAGAAAGGGTTGAGACGTGATTCAGAAAAACTGGCAGGAACTCATCAAGCCAACCAAACTCGAAATCACCCCTGGTGACGACGAATCCCGTGTCGCCAAAGTGGTTGCCGAGCCTCTGGAACGTGGCTTTGGCATGACTTTGGGCAATGCCCTGCGTCGTGTTCTGCTGTCATCCTTGCAAGGTGCTGCGGTAACCTCCATCCAGATTGATGGTGTGTTGCATGAATTCTCCTCTATCGCAGGTGTTCGCGAAGACGTTACGGATCTGATCCTGAACGTTAAAGCGATTTCATTGCGCATGGAAGGGGAAGGGCCTAAGCGTATGGTTCTTCGTAAAGAAGGTCCGGGCGTTGTACGGGCTGGCGACATTCAGGTTGTCGGGGACGTCGAAATTCTGAACCCAGAGCTGCCACTTTGCACGCTCGACGTGGGTGCGGAATTGCGCATGGAATTTACCGTTGATAGCGGCAAAGGCTATGTGACAGCGACTCAGAACCGCCCAGACGATGCTCCTATTGGTCTTATTCCAGTGGACAGCCTTTATTCTCCGGTTAAACGCGTTGCTTACAATGTCGAGAATACCCGTCAGGGTCAGGATCTCGACTTTGACAAGTTGACGATGACGATCGAAACTGATGGCTCTGTCAAACCAGAAGACGCTGTTGCTTATGCTGCGCGTATTCTGCAGGACCAGCTTTCTATCTTCGTCAATTTCGAAGAGCCAGAGAAAGAAGTTGTTCAGGAACAGACTCAGGAGTTGGCATTCAACCCGGCACTGCTCAAGAAAGTGGACGAGTTGGAACTGTCTGTACGTTCTGCGAACTGCCTGAAAAACGACAACATTGTTTACATCGGCGATCTTATCCAGAAGACGGAAGCGGAAATGCTTCGCACTCCGAACTTTGGGCGCAAGTCGCTTAACGAGATCAAGGAAGTTCTGGCACAAATGGGCCTCCATCTTGGTATGGAAGTGCAGGCTTGGCCGCCAGAAAATATCGACGATCTCGCAAAGCGCTACGAAGATCAGTATTAATCACCAGCGGTTTGTAACCGTCGGATAGAGTAAAGGAGAGGGCAATGCGCCACGGCAAATCAGGTCGCAAGCTCAATCGCACCGCTTCTCATCGCAAAGCAATGTTCGCCAACATGGCAGCTGCTTTGATCAAACATGAGCAAATTGTTACCACTCTGCCTAAGGCTAAAGAACTGAAGCCGATTGCAGACAAACTCATCACTCTGGCTAAACGTGGCGATCTTCACGCACGTCGTCAGGCTATCTCTCAGATTCGCGACAAAGACATGGTTGCAAAGCTGTTTGAAACGCTTGGCCCACGCTACGAAGACCGCAAAGGTGGCTACACCCGCGTTCTTAAAGCCGGTTTCCGTTATGGCGACAACGCTCCGATGGCTGTCATCGAGCTGGTTGATCGTGATCCGGAAGCTCGCGGAACGGACTCCGGTCCTACCGCTGAGGTTGAAGTGGAAGACGCAGCGTAAGTTTGCGCAGTCTTGTAAGATTAAAGAGGGTGGCTTCGTGCCGCCCTTTTTTGTTTTGATGCTGCATTGTTGATGAGGATTTGATTAAATCTTGGCAATGAAGGGAATTTGGCGGAAATTGATCTTAATTCTGCCCGGTCGTGCCCCTATCTCTAGGGGCAGCTATTTATTTTGCTTTTCGGATTTCCGTTAAGCCAATTCCTTGAAAGATGAGGTTTCATGATGATTTTGCGAAAAGGGTTAGCCGCGATTGCGGTTCTGCTGCTTGCGACAGGTGGAGGTTATCTGGCGCGCGATTTCGTGTCGTCGTCCAAAGCCGCCGATTCAACTCTAAAGCCACAAGTTACTCAAGTCGTTGAAAGAGTTCCCCAGAGCAAGGCGGAAATGCAGCTCAGCTTTTCACCACTGGTCAAGGAAGTCGCCCCTGCAGTGGTCAATGTCTATGCCACACGTAAGGTGGTGACTCAACAGCGTTCGCCTTTCTTTAATGACCCATTCTTTGAGCAGTTTTTCGGTAGGGGCGGTTTTGGCGCTCCGCGAGAACGTGTCGAGCGGTCTCTCGGTTCAGGCGTTATTGTCGATCATACCGGTGTGATTGTGACCAACCACCATGTTATCGATGGAGCGACCGAGGTTAAGGTGGCGCTGTCCAACAGGACCGAATTTGAAGCTGATGTCGTTCTCGATGATGAGAAAACCGATTTGGCCATTTTGAAGGTGCGCGATCTCAAGGGCGATCTTCCTCATCTGGAATTTGCAGATTCCGATGATACTCAGGTGGGCGATCTGGTTCTGGCTATCGGCAATCCGTTTGGTGTCGGGCAAACCGTGACGAGCGGTATCGTTTCGGCTGTTGCGCGGACGCAGGTTGGCGCGTCAGATTACAGCTATTTCATTCAGACCGATGCCGCGATCAACCCGGGCAACTCGGGCGGTGCTTTGGTCGATATGCAGGGCAAACTGGTTGGCATCAATAGCTCCATTTACACTCGTTCTGGCGGTTCCAACGGTATCGGGTTTGCTATCCCTGCCAACATGGTCAAGCTCGTAGCTGACGCTGCCATCTCCGGTGAAAAAGTTCAACGTGCCTGGTTTGGTGGTTCCTTGCAGATGGTAACGTCCGATATTGCTTCTGGTTTGGGATTGGATCGACCGCAAGGGGTGCTCATCACCGAGGTCTACAAAGATAGCCCGGCTGACGACGCGGGCTTGAAGATTGGTGACTTGATCCTCACCGTCAACGGCAAGGATGTCGATAGTCCTGATGCATTCGGTTATCGTTTTGCTACCAACCCCATTGGCTCGAAGATCACTCTGGAAGTGTCTCGTCAGGGCAAGGATCGTTCAGTAGAGATCCGTGCAGAGGCAGCCCCGGAGAAGCCGCCTCGTGATCAGCGCTATATAGAAGGTTATTCACCGTTCGAAGGCGCTACGGTGCTCAATCTTTCTCCTGCTGTTTCACAAGAGTTGGGCGTTGACTCAGGCATCGATGGTGTTGTTATCTCTGACATTAGAAATGGCACAACAGCAGAGCGTCTTGGTCTTAAGGTCGGCGACATCGTTCGTAAGGTGAATGGGCAGGCCGTTCATAACACGCGGGAGCTAGAGACGCTTTCCAGCCATGAATTCAGGCTATGGCGTTTGGAAATCCAGCGTGATGGCAAGCTCATCAAGACGACAATCAGTTGAGAATGATGTGAATAATCTGTTTGAAAATGCGGGGCTGGAAATGACCAGCTCCGCCAAAGGACATGACGGGACCGGGGAGGGAGCTTCCCGGCCTCTTGCTGATTTGCTCAGGCCCAGGCATCTGGCCGAGGTGGTCGGGCAACAGCATCTGGTTGGGCCTGATGGCACATTGACCAGAATGCTGCAAAGCGGGTCTTTGGGGTGCCTGATTCTGTGGGGGCCTCCCGGCACTGGCAAAACGACCGTTGCCCGCCTGCTGGCCGATGGCACGGACCTGCATTTTGAACAAATTTCGGCTATCTTTTCCGGTGTTTCCGATCTCAAGAAAGTCTTTGAAGCGGCGCGCGACAGGCGGCGCATGGGAAAGACCACGCTGCTATTTGTCGATGAGATCCATCGCTTCAACAAGGCGCAGCAAGACAGCTTCTTGCCTGTTATGGAAGACGGAACCGTTGTTCTTGTTGGCGCTACCACAGAAAATCCCTCTTTCGAGTTGAATGCTGCGCTTCTTTCCCGTTCTCAGGTTCTGACTTTTGAGAGCCTTGACGATGAGGCCATCGGGCAGCTTCTCTTGCGTGCTGAAGAGGCTTTGGGCAAGAGCCTGCCGCTTGATGAAGACGCGCGCGCAGCGCTGATCCGCATGGCAGATGGTGATGGGCGTTCATCACTTACTCTGGCTCAGGAGGTTTGGCGGGCCGCACATGAAGATGAAATCTTCACGCCCGAACAATTGAGCCGGATCCTGCAACGGCGCGCTCCTGTTTATGACAAGTCAGCCGAGGGCCATTACAACCTCATTTCAGCCTTTCACAAATCCATTCGCGGATCTGATCCGGATGCCGCGCTCTACTATATGTGCCGGATGCTTGATGCAGGCGAGGATCCGTTATATATCCTCAGGCGCATGACGGTGATGGCTTCGGAAGATATCGGGCTGGCTGATCCCAATGCTCTGGTGCAGGCGATGGCTGCGCGGGAAGCATTTCAGCTGATCGGAGCGCCTGAAGGCTATTATGCACTCTCACAATTGGCGATTTATCTCGCCACGGCTCCAAAATCGAACAAGGGCTATATGGCCTTTCACACTGCTATGAAGGTCGCAAAGGCAGGAGGCTCTCTGCCTCCACCCAAACATATTCTTAATGCTCCGACCAAATTTATGGCCGAGCAGGGATATGGCGAGGGCTATCGCTATGATCACGATGAACCGGACGCCTTTTCCGGACAGGATTATTTCCCTGAAGCTCTGGGGCGAAAAGTTTTCTATGAGCCTGTTGAACGTGGTTTTGAGCGGGAATTGCGAAAACGTCTGGACTATTGGTCCAGATTAAGAATGGAAAGAAACAAATGAATCAATTTATTTTTGTGGCTATTGGCGGTGCTTGCGGTGCGAGTCTGCGGCATCTTGTCGGTTTGGCTGCGTTGCGCTCCTTTGGCAGTGGATTGCCCTATGGCACTATGATTTGCAATATTGTCGGCTCCTTTTTCATGGGGCTTCTCATTCATTTTCTCGCAGTGCGCTTTAGTGCCAGCACCGAGCTGAGACTTTTGCTAACAACCGGCTTGTTGGGCGGTTTTACGACCTTTTCCACCTTCTCACTCGATATTGTTACGATGACAGAGCGTGGGCAATCAGGTTTAGCGCTGTTTTATATTGCAATCTCGCTGGCGGGCGGTATTGTGGCGCTCTTCCTGGGGCTTTCGGCTGCCCGTGCGCTGGTTTGAGAATAGAGAGTTTATCGAATGGCAACCATTCAGTTTCGCGCTGTAACAGAGGATGAAGACGGATTGCGTCTGGACCGCTGGTTCAAGGAGCATTATCCGGGTCTTTCCTTTGGCCAATTGCAAAAATTGCTGCGCACCGGGCAGGTGCGCGTCGATGGCAAGCGGGTCAAGACTAACGCGAGACTGACCAAGGGGCAGGAAGTGCGTGTTCCGCCTCTGGCTACCGACGAGAAATCCCAGAGTGCTGCACCCAAGCGTGCCATGCCGCGCGTTACTGATGATGATGGCGAATTTCTGAAATCCATCATGCTCTATGAGGACAAGGATCTTTTCATCATCAATAAGCCTGCCGGCCTTGCGGTGCAGGGGGGCTCGGGCATGAGCCGTCATGTCGATGGCATGCTGGAGGCCTTGAGAGACCGCAATGGTCAAAAGCCGCGTCTTGTGCATCGGCTCGACAGGGATACCTCCGGTGTTCTCGTCATCGCTCGCAAAAGATCCATCGCGATGGCATTGACGAAAGCCTTTCGCGAGCGGGAAACGCAGAAGACCTACTGGGCACTCGTGCGCGGCGTGCCAAAACCGCATCAGGCCCGAATATCCACTTATCTGGCCAAGTATCAGGCTGAGGATGGGGACCGGATGCGCATTGCTCGCCATGGCGACAACGGCGCTCAGCATGCGGTGACGCATTATTCTGTTGTCGAGACATCGGGGCAGAAAATGTCATGGCTTGTTTTGAAGCCTGTGACGGGGCGCACCCATCAGCTTCGCGTGCATACGGCCTATATGGAATGCCCGATCATCGGAGATCCTAAATATTTCAATATCGAGAATTGGGAATTCCCTGGAGGCATTCAGAAAAAGCTCCATCTTCATGCCCGACGCATTCGCATTCCTCACCCGAAAGGGGGGATGCTGGACGTGAGCGCTCCGCTGCCAACCCATATGCAGCAGAGTTGGAATCTGCTTGGCTTTGACGAAGCTGCTTATGATCCGGAGATCGAAGACGAACTCGGCAATGAAGAATAAGCCAACTCCCATTTTGTAATTTCATTTTGAAAGCCAGAGGATCCGGTTTCATGAGCCTCAAACTCTTTATTTTTGACTGCGATGGAACGCTGGTTGATAGCCAGCACACGATTGTAGAAGGTATGGACCATGCATTTGGTGCTCATAGCCTTACGTTACCGACTGCTGAAGCTACGCGCTCAATTATCGGGCTGTCTCTGCCAGAGGCCGTGTTCAAACTTGCTCCGGAATTGAGTGCCGACACCAATGCTGCCGTTGTTGAGAGCTACAAGGATTATGTCATTGCCAAGCGGGCGAGCGGCGATGCGATCGAGCTGCTCTATGATGGCGCCAAGGAAGCCATTGAAGCGCTGGCCAAAGAGCCGGATGTCCTGCTCGGGATTGCTACTGGCAAAGCCTATCTCGGCGTTTTGCATCTATTTGAATGTTATGACTGGCATGATCTGTTCGTGACGGTGCAAACCGCTGACAGGGCACCTTCAAAACCTCACCCCGGGATGATCTTGCAGGCTATGGAGCAGACCGGTGTTTCGCCGGAGCATACCTACATGATCGGTGATACGAGCTACGATATGGAAATGGCCAAAAACGCCAAGGTGAATACCATCGGTGTCAGTTGGGGCTATCATACAAGAGACGTGTTGAGAGAGTCCGGGGCAGAGCATATTGTGGATGACTATCCAGCGCTTCATGCATTGCTGGCAAGTTTGTAATCAGCGGAAATTGACGGGAAGGTCTAATGGTAGAAAAGGATAACGCGCCTCGTGACACTTACGGGGTTCTTTTCGGCGATTTCAAACCCGGCCAGAAGGATAGCTCCGACAATCCTATGATGCGTTCCAAAGAAGCGACGAAGGCTCCCTTGCCAAAGCGCTTCTATAAAGACGTTGCCGTTGGCAGCGAGGAGAGCGAGCAGGGGCAGCCGCTTTACTGCGTTCTGCTGGATGGGCGCAAGGTCAAGAGCCCAGCCAAGAAAACGGTTTGTGTGCCCAAGCGTTCCCTTGCCGAAGCTTTGGTCATGGAATGGCACAAGCAGGAAAAGGAAATCAATCCGGCGTTCATGCCTCTCACACGCCTGATCAACTCGATCATCGATGGTGTTGAAGATGCTCGTGATGCGATGATCACGGAGATCCTAGCCTATCTCAACAATGATTTCATTTGTTATCCGGCCAGCCATCCTGAGCGGCTCGTGCAGCGGCAGAAGGATCATTGGCACCCTGTGCTGGATCATGCCGAGGAGGCCCTGGGAGGGCGCTTCGTGCAGGCCAGCGGTATTCTGGCTGTAGAGCAGTCTCCTGTCATGGGGGCGTGTCTGAGGGCCATGTGGGCTGATCTGGATATCTACCAGCTTGGCGCTTTGCATAGCATCATGACCCTGACCGGCTCGGCTTTGCTGGCTTTTGCCTTATGGGACGGGTTCCTTGACGCCGATGCCGTCTGGAATGCTGCCATGGTCGATGAAGACTGGAATATCGAGCTGTGGGGAGAAGACGAGGAAGCGACCAAGCGTCGGGTCTTCAGGCGCGCTGATTTTGATGCCGCAGTGCTTATCATCAAGGCCATACGCCCTTAGTTTTTCAGCTTTATCGTGCTTAAAGCTTAAGACTATTCTCTCAGGCTTTCATCCGATCTGCCAGCTATTTGCCCTAAAATATATGTGTTAGCCCTTAGAAATGGCGCGGTGCTGATGGTTTATCGAACCTCAGCCGTGTTGACCGGGGTTTGCGTGCGTCTCGGTCGAAGCCGCTTATTGGAGGAACTGCGCGCATTCCATGGACAATGATTCTCTGAGGGCTCTTTTTTATGAAGAATGTTATTGCCGAGCTTGAAAGACGCCGTGAACAAGCCAGACTGGGGGGAGGGCAGGCGCGTGTAGACGCCCAGCATGACCGAGGCAAACTCACGGCTCGCGAGCGCATCGAAGCCTTTTTGGACGAAGGCTCTTTTGAAGAATTCGACATGTATGTGCAGCATACATGTACTGATTTCGGCATGGAAAAAGTCAAGATGCCCGGCGATGGTGTCGTGACCGGCTGGGGCACGGTCAATGGCCGCATCGTTTATATCTTTGCCAAGGACTTTACGGTGCTGGGCGGATCTCTTTCCAAGGCTCATGCGCAGAAAATAACCAAGATTCAGGATATGGCGCTCAAGAGCCGTGCGCCTGTGATCGGGCTATTCGATGCCGGTGGTGCACGTATTCAGGAAGGTGTCGATGCGCTGGGCGGCTATGGCGAAGTGTTTCAGCGCAATGTGATGTCATCGGGTGTCATTCCCCAGATCTCCCTCATCATGGGGCCTTGTGCCGGTGGTGATGTTTATTCGCCTGCGATGACAGATTTCATTTTCATGGTGCGAGACCGGTCCTATATGTTCGTAACGGGGCCGGAGGTGGTCAAAACCGTGACGAACGAAGAGGTCACTTCCGAGCAATTGGGCGGAGCGTCTGTTCATACGACCAAGTCATCCATCGCTGATGGTGCCTATGATGATGATATCGAAGCGTTGGCGCAAATGCGTCGGCTCATTGATTTCCTGCCTGCGAACAATTTTTCCGATCCTCCAGTGCTGGATCATTATGACCCATGGGACCGCGAGGATCCTTCTCTTGATACCCTCGTGCCGCGAAATCCCAACAAACCCTATGACATGAAGGAGCTCATACTCAAGATTGTTGATGAAGGTGATTTCTTCGAAATACAGGAAGCTTTCGCACGAAATATCATTATCGGTTTTGCCCGCATGGAAGGCAGAACGGTAGGGATTGTGGCCAATCAGCCGATGGTGCTGGCCGGTGTGTTGGATAGCGATTGTTCACGAAAAGCTGCCCGGTTCGTGCGTTTTTGCGATGCTTTCGAAATTCCTGTTGTCACTCTGGTCGATGTGCCCGGCTTTTTACCCGGCACGGATCAGGAATATGGTGGTCTGATCAAGCATGGTGCCAAGCTTCTGTTTGCCTATGCGGAGGCAACTGTTCCGAAAGTCACGGTGATCACGCGCAAAGCCTATGGTGGTGCCTATGACGTGATGGGATCGAAGCATCTTCGCGGCGATGTCAACTATGCCTGGCCGAGCGCCCAGATTGCCGTTATGGGAGCCAAAGGGGCGGTGGAGATCATCTTCCGCAAGGATCTTGATGATCCAGAAAAAATTGCCGGTCATACCAAGGATTATGAAGACCGCTTCCTCTCTCCTTTTGTAGCCGCTGAAAGAGGGTTCATCGACGAGGTGATCATGCCTCATAGAACCCGGTTGAGGGTTGCTCGGGCGCTCAGGATGCTCCGAAACAAGCGTCTAGAAAATCCGTGGAAGAAGCACGATAACATTCCGCTCTAACGCGTTATTTTGTCTGTTGAAATCTAGCCTTTTCCCTGTCCGGTCGCGCTTCATTTACTGATGCGCGACCTTTTCTTGATAGTCTGTCATGTAAGCGTCCGGAGCATTTGGTCCAGAGTGATCCGGGCTGCCTTTATTGAAGGGGGGAAGGGAGATGCTGCTCAGTCTTTTTGTTGGCTGTCTGGTAATTACGGCTTGTGTCTTTGTTCAGATGCTTGGGCTGATCGAGGTCTTCAATCGGGTGCGTATTCTGGCCCATATCTGGTCAAACATTGCCATTCACTACCGGAAAATGTGGCTCATGGTGGCCACGGTTCTTGGCGTTTTTGTCATTCATGCCCTTCAGATCTGGGTCTGGGCCGTGACATATTGGGCAGTAGGGGCGCTGCATGAGTTTGACGAGGCGCTCTATTTTTCTACCGTCACCTTCTCGACACTTGGCTATGGAGATATCATTCTCTCCGAGCGGTGGCGCATACTCGGTGCGCTCGAAGGGATCGCTGGCTTCATTTATATCGGATGGTCAACAGCCTATCTGATAGGGGCCAGCAAACGGTATGGACCGTTTGCTGCCAAGCATCATTTCTAGGCTGCTAGAGCAGATTGGATTGTCCGAGGAAAGAATCAAGCACCGTTTGCAGATGGGCTTTTGTCTGCGCGTCTTCGAGCTTGCCTTCAGGGAATTTCTGAGCGGCAAAAGTGACGGCAATTTCTGCAAGCGGCAGCATTTTGCAGCGCATGGAAGACAGGGTTTCGCGCATCTGATATTGAGCTCTCACACCGCCCAGAGGGCCGGGCGCGATGGTGGCAAAGAGGACCGGCTTATCAGTAAAGCAGCTGGTAAAGGCCGGACGGGAAAGCCAATCAAGGGCATTTTTCAAGACGCCTGGGATACCATGGTTGAATTCGGGTAAAGTAATCAGAATGGCGTCGCTTTTGGCAATCAGATCTCGACCCTTGAAAACGGCCTCCGGGCCGTTCGCCGTGTCCATATCCTGATTGTAATGCGGGATGGTTGCGATATCCACTTCAGTGAATTCCGTGCCCGCAGGCAATAGATCTACCATTGCTTCCAGCAGACTGCGGGAATAGGCACCTTCGCGCAAGCTGCCGCAAATACCTGCGATTTTCAAAGCTTTCGTCATGTTCGCATCCTTCGGGGGGGGGGGGGAAAGGGGAAGGCGCCAGATAATCTGATGCTTTCATCAATAGAGGATAGCCAAGGCAGGGCTAAACGCCCTGTGGCTGACATGGAGAGTTATATGAGGAGGCACCAGCTAAGGTGCATTACTTATGGTTATCAAGCCTATTGATGCCTGTCACGTCCAAATTTGCGATCATGGCATCTATAGATTGTCCGTTGAGAGAAAAATCCGGAACCAGATCCCTTAGGGGAACCAGAACAAAGGCTCTCTCGCTCATGTAGGGATGTGGAATCTTCAGGCTCTCTTCGTCAATGACACAATCACCATAGGTCAGCAAATCGATATCAATGATGCGCGGTCCCCAGTGTTCACCCCTGATGCGCCCCATGCTTTTTTCAACTGAAAGGCAGACCTCCAGCAATCGGGCTGGAGAAAGAGTTGTCTTGAGAATGGCACAGGCATTGACAAATTCGGCCTGATCCGTTTTGCCCCAAGGTGGTGTGACATAGTATGGTGATCGAGTGATCACCCTGATACCCTTTTGGGAGGAAAGCGTCGACAGAGTATCTTCGATGGTGATTGACGGGTCTCCGATGTTTCCACCAAGCGATATAAGAACCTCTGTTTCCGTGGAATTGCTGGTCATCATAGATAGTCCTTGCGGTCTCTTGTAATTTCAACTGCTATGTCTTTGATGATCGCGGGGATGGGGGCTTCCGGTTTTCGAACCTTGATCCTGACTTGTTGCAGGTCTTTGAAATTTGCCAATAGGTCCTTTGCCACGGCTTCAGCGAGTGCTTCAATCAACTTGAAGCGCTGGTTTTTGACGATGGTTTCTACGCGCTTGACGACATAGTCGTAGCGCACGGTTTTTGTTTCATCGTCGCTTTCGCCTGCGGGGCGGAGATCCAGATAGCAGTCCAGATCGAAATAGAATCGTTGCCCGAGGGTGGCTTCTTCTTCAAAAACACCGTGATAGGCAAAGAAAGCTAGATCTCGGAGGATTATTCGATCCATCGGGTCAGGTCCGTTGTTGTTTATAGACAGCATGTGCAACAGCTAAGGCATCTTTATGTGCTGCAACATCATGCACACGGAATATGGCTGCCCCCTTCATCAGGGCAATCACATTCGAGGCGGCAGTGCCGAAGACCCGATCCCTTGGTTCCTCCCGACCGGTCAAGCTGCCGATAAATCTCTTGCGTGATGTGCCAATCAATATTGGATACTCCCAATCGCACAATTGTTCAAGTCGAGCTAAAATTTCGATATTTTCTGCTGCATCTTTGGCAAAGCCGAACCCGGGGTCCAATATGATGTCGTCTTCTTTTACGCCGGCCTTGAGCGCAATTTCGATCGAACGATCAAAGAAGCGCTTCATCTGCTCCAGAATATCCAGCTCGTTGTGGCGTTCTTTTTCCCAGTGATTGATGATGACGGGCGCGCAATGGTCAGCGGCGGCTTTGGCAATGTCTGGTTCGCGCTGCAGGCCCCAGACATCATTGACGATGTGGGCGCCTGCGCTCAATGCTTCGTCAGCAACGCGGGCCTTGTAGGTGTCCACCGAAATCGCTTGGCCAAGATTCGCTTCCTTGATGCTTGTAATTGCAGGGATAACGCGGTCCAGCTCTTCTTGCTCCAATACAAGCTTTGCGCCGGGGCGGGTCGATTCTCCTCCGATATCCAAGATTTGAGCGCCTTCCTCGGCCAATTGTCTGGCATGCTCGAGAGCCTTGTTTTGTGCCAGAAACTGACCTCCATCTGAGAAGGAATCCGGGGTCACATTGATGATGCCCATGATAAGAGGGGGGTGCAGAGGACTCCATTCAATTGGTCCCAGTTTCAGTGTTCCGCCAGATTTCTGCATAGCTATGGTGCCTTCGATTTCAGCTATTTTGATTTGGTGTGATGAATATCAGCTTTTGAATTGGCAAGGAAAGCCATCATTAGACTCTATTTGGGCAGAATCTTGCTTTTTACGCGATTTCGTATCTATTGAGCTTATCAAATAGTCTCATGGTTTTTAGTTAAATATCTGAAAAATATATATATTTTAAATATTCCTTCGATGGTCCGAATTGTGCTCGCAAGGACTGCGATTTACAAACTTCTACTTAGATTTACTCCGCCGGATCTTTGCCAATAGACGCGCCGTCTTGTGCAGATCCAATCCGAATGGTCCTTGTCGTCAGGAAAGTTAGCATGACGTGGGGGAAGAGGGACATCAGCAGGATTGTCATGTTTGAAAAAATTCTAATCGCCAACCGAGGCGAAATTGCGTGTCGGGTCATCAAGTCGGCAAAGAAGATGGGCATCAAGACCATTGCCATCTATTCAGATGCTGATGAAGACGCAATGCATGTGCAAATGGCCGATGAGGCAGTTCATATTGGGCCTCCACCGGCTGCTCAGTCCTATTTGCTGGGTGACAAGATCATCGAGATTTGCAAACAGACCGGCGCTGAAGCCGTTCATCCCGGCTACGGTTTTCTTTCCGAGAATGCTGCCTTCTGTGAGGCCTTGGGAGCGGCTGGTATCGAGTTTATCGGCCCTCAGGTCGGAGCTATCAAAGCGATGGGGGACAAGATCGAATCCAAGAAATTTGCTCTGGATGCGAAAGTCTCCACGGTGCCGGGTCATATGGGCGTCATCAAGGATGCCGAGGAAGCGGTGAAAATTGCCGGAGAGATCGGCTATCCGGTGATGATCAAAGCGTCCGCTGGTGGCGGTGGCAAGGGCATGCGGATTGCCTGGGATGACAAGGAGGCCGCCGAAGGCTTCGAGCGTGCAAAGTCAGAGGCGAAATCCTCTTTTGGTGATGATCGTTGCTTTATCGAGAAATATGTTGTCGGACCACGCCATATCGAGATTCAAGTGCTGGCAGACAAGCATGGCAATGCCATCTATCTTAATGAACGTGAGTGTTCGATCCAGCGCAGAAACCAAAAGGTGATTGAAGAGGCTCCGTCGTCTTTTCTTGATCCTGAGACACGCAAGGCGATGGGCGAGCAGGCCGTGGCATTGGCCAAGGCGGTTGGTTATCATTCCGCAGGCACCGTGGAATTTATCGTCGACAAGGACAAGAATTTCTATTTCCTTGAAATGAATACGCGGCTGCAGGTGGAGCATCCGGTGACCGAACTTATCACCGGTGTGGATCTTGTTGAGCAAATGATCCGCGTTGCCAACGGAGAACCGCTGGCGATGGCGCAAGAGGATGTGAAGATCAATGGCTGGGCGATCGAGTCACGCATTTATGCCGAAGATCCGTTTCGCAACTTCTTGCCATCGATCGGCCGTCTGGTTGACTACCGCCCTCCACTCGAAGGGTGTGCGGACGGCTTAACGATCCGCAATGATACCGGTGTTGAGGCGGGATCAGAGATTACCATGTTCTATGATCCCATGATCGCCAAGCTTTGCACCCATGGGCCAGACAGGATTGCCGCCATCGAACATATGTCCCGCGCCCTTGATGCTTTCATCATTGATGGTATCGAGCATAACATTCCGTTTCTAACAGCGCTTATGGAACACCCCAAATGGCGCGCTGGTGACATTACTACCGGTTTCATTGCAGAAGAATATCCTGATGGTTTTGAAGGTGGGCATTGGGACGAGGAGACGGAAGTGGCGCTCGCGTGCGTGGCAACCTCCATGGAGATTGTTATGCATGATCGGTTACATCGCTTCAAGGATAAGCGAAAGCTGGATTCCATGGAGATGCATGAGCATTGGGTGGCGGTTTTCGACAAGGCAAAGCGGTTTCCCATTCGCTATCTCAGTGGCAGACCCACAACACCGGTAGATATGGATCTTGCGCTGCCGAACGGTCATGTTGTGTCTATTCTGTCCGATTGGGCGCCGGGTTGGAAGCTTTGGTGCGGGGAGGTCGGAGGCCGGGAACTGATTGTCCAGGTGCGCCGTGGGCTGAATTCCTACATCCTCGTTCACAAGGGGGTGAAGCAGGAAATCAAGGTCATGCGTCCGCATGTTGCGGAGCTGGAAGCTGTTTTGCCCAAGCGAGTGCCGTTGGATACCTCAAATCTGCTTCTATGCCCTATGCCGGGGCTGGTGGTGTCCATATCCGTCAAGGAAGGGCAGAAGGTGCAGGCTGGTGAGGCGTTGGCAACCGTTGAAGCCATGAAGATGGAGAATGTTTTACGGGCGGAGCAGGATGTGATTGTTTCAAAGATCCTCGTGTCCGAGGGAGACAGCCTCGCCGTTGACACCGTGATGATGGAATTCGAAGCCGTTGGTAGCGATGCGGCTTAGCATCTCAAGGCCGAGCTTTGAAACGTGATGAGGACTTGAAAACCCGGCCTAATGGCCGGGTTTTCTCATTTGGTCTGGCTGTCCAGATCAGAAATTAATTTGCGTCAAAGTCCGGGTGATCTTGAGATATGTTTCGCGGATCTCACCGACATAACGTTCGCCAGCTGCGACCCAGAAAATTCCTATGATTGCGGCCAAAAGCGCATATTCAAGCGCAGCGTTGGCATTCTCGTCTTTTATGAAGTCTGAAAGTTGGGTGCGTATCATGATGCAACTGCCATATTTCTAAATATTAATGGTTGTCACATATAGAAATACCCTAACAGAGTGTTAACGGGAATGGCTGGCGTATATTTTTGATTATCTTTAGTTAATATCAAACGGTGCTGATTTGGAGTTTGCACTTATTTGGTGTGTTGAGGCGAGTTCTAGACCGTAGGGCCAAACAGGCTTTCGAATTCCTCGCGTAAAGTCATGTCCACGTCGGTCATCGCAATTGGATAACCAAGATCCACAAAGCTGGTGACACCGTGCTGAGCGATACCGCACGGCACGATGCCGCTATAGTGCTCAAGGTCTGGCTCGATATTCAGGCTGATGCCGTGGAACGTGATCCATTTCCTGACGCGTATCCCAATAGCGGCGATCTTGTCTTCTACGCCAGCGCCCTTTTCGGGGCGAGATACCCATACGCCAACGCGCTCCTTGCGCCGTTCGCCCTTGATATTATGTTCGGCGAGGGTATTTATGATCCAGGCCTCAAGGCTCTCTACAAACAGGCGAATATCTTGTTGGCGTCGCTTAAGATCGAGCATGACATAGGCAATGCGCTGGCCGGGGCCGTGATAGGTATATTGCCCGCCGCGACCTGTCGAGAAAACGTCGAAACGGTCTGGTGAGACGAGATCTTCTGGGTTGGCGCTTGTGCCTGCGGTATATAGTGGTGGATGTTCCAGCAACCAGACGCATTCAGGCGCCGTACCGCTGGCAATTGCGGCTATTCTGTTCTCCATGAAGACCATGGCTTCAGGATAAGGAATCTGGCGATCCGAAATGATCCACTCAACAGGCTCCCCGGTTGTTGAAAACATGGAGTGTGATGAGCCATGGACTGGATTAGGAGAGATTTGGTCTTTTTGCTTTTCTGTCATGGTCGTCTGATCTGTGGTCTGGGGTCGTCAGCTATTGATTTGGTTATTTCCGTTAACATTTCGTTTACCAAAAAAGGTAACACTCTGTTAATGTCTCACATAGTCAATCCGTGCGTATCACGGAAGGGTGCATCGTGGCTAATCTTGATTCAATATCCATTAATATTTCCGTCGTGCTGGGTACAACAGAAATTCCCATCCATCAGCTTTTGCGCATGGGACGTGGTGCCGTCATCGAACTGGATGCACATGAAGAGGATGATTGCCTGATTCTGGCGAATGATATTCCCGTTGCACTAGGGCAAGTGATTCTGCGTGGTGAGAAAGTGGGTATTTCTATTACGCGCGTTCTGATGCGAAGCCCAGACTGGCGTCCGCTGCGTGGTATCCATCGCGTCGCAGGATAACAAATCCTTCTGTTTCATGCGGTTGATTATGCAGAAAATTTCGTGGTCGCGCAAAATCGTCACTCTTTGTCATCAACTTTCCACATTTGTTGTTAATCTCCGTCTTAATCGCTTGTGTGGGCAAATCTAATTTGATAGTTACACGCCACCAACAAGGAAATCTTCCTTGATCAGAACACGGTTTGCGGCCGTGGCGGAATTGGTAGACGCGCAGCGTTGAGGTCGCTGTGGGGTAACTCCCGTGGAAGTTCGAGTCTTCTCGGCCGCACCAGGTCTTCTTCTTGGAGATCTAAATTCCTTCTTGGAAACAAAAGGTTGCTTCGGCAGCCTTTTTTGTTATCTGGCCTTCCTTGGACTTTTTGAACAATTCATATGTGATCGGTATTCGGATTGCTCCGAGTGCGAAGTGTCGTTTGCGCAAATCATTTTGAATTGGGCAGCGTTCCGGAGCGTGTTTGTTTGAGATCTTCTTCGTGTATGTGGCTGACGGTGCTTGGTGGTGTATCAAGCTCAATAGCGCGAACAGATGATGAGGGCGAGGGACGGACGTCTAGCCTGATATCAGACCTCTTCCTGACGATGCTGGGGAGAATGCTCCAGCTGTTTATGAGGCTGCCACGGAAGGGGAAGGGTGGTGAGTTGCGGTTGCTGACAGTGGATGTGTTGCTATCAGCGATAAATTGACAAAAGTTCTCTATTTGTTCTTATAAAAAGAACCAAGCCAGCATATATTATGCTGGCTTGAACCTTGAATTAGTCTACCAGCTGCAGATTAACAGCTGATTCTTTGCCATTGCGGCCGGTTTCCAGTTCGTAGGAAACCTTCTGACCTTCGGTCAGTGTGGAGAGACCGGATCTTTCAACAGCAGAGATGTGAACGAAAGCATCTTTGCCGCCTTCTTCAGGCTCAATAAAGCCATAACCCTTGGTGGTGTTGAAGAATTTTACGGTTCCAGTAGACATGTAATTCTATTCCTTGAAGTAGTATCATCGCCCGCGACATGCGGCGATAGGGCAGCGTCAACATCGAATGCTGGCCGCGACGGAACAGTATTACGAAATTAATCAGCTGCTGTCTTATAAAGCTGAAAGCGCAAAAAATCCAGTTTAATTTTCAAATATCCCGATTGTAGAGCACCTCGATATTGCGATTTTTCCGATTTTTCCTCAAATAAATTTGTTATGACTATTTCTTGTTAAAAAAATAGCGACCAACGGTCGCTATTTTCTTCATTTATATTTCTGTGTACGTACTTATGCGAATGCTTGCGGACGGGATCTGGTTCTTTTGCTCGTTCGGCTTCTTGCCGCAGCATTTCCTGCGCTTTTTCCGGCAGGGCGTCCATTGCTTGTTGCTGAGTTGGCAGAGCGGCGGCGCTTCTTTTTGTGAGGAGCGTCCTGTACGTCTCTTTCTCTTCTGTCAGAAGATGACGTATTCATCAACGGCTGCCATCCATCGGCGTATTTGTCGCCATGCGATTTTTGGGAAGCTGGCTTTTGCTTTTGGCGAGGTTTGGCGTTGCGTTGATTCTGGTTGCCAGATTTTCTGCCACTTCTGGGTGGCGTATCGGGAATTTCTGCATCGAGTGGCGAGTATAGGTCGCTTTTTTCTGAATGCAGCTTTGTGCCGATAAGCTTCTCGATTTCCTTGAGCAATTTGACTTCTGACGGATCGCAAAGGGAGATCGCTGTACCGCTTTTGCCTGCACGGGCTGTTCTGCCGATGCGGTGAACATAGGCTTCTGGCACTTCCGGCAGTTCGAAATTCACCACATGGGAAACATCGTCGATGTCTATGCCGCGCGCAGCGATGTCCGTTGCGACCATGATGTTGATTTCACCGGACTTGAAGCTCGCCAAGGCTCTGACGCGTTGGCCCTGGCTCTTGTTGCCATGGATGGCCGTGGCGGCAAGACCGGCTTTCTGAAGATGCTGGCTGACACGATCCGCGCCGCGTTTGGTCCGCGTAAACACGATCGCTCGTTCCATGTCATCGGCTGACAGAATCTTGGTGAGAGCGTTTCGTTTGGAAGCCTGATCCAGAAGCTGAACACTCTGGGCGATTCTTTCGATTGGCTTTGATACGGTTGCGACAGCAATTTCGACCGGCTTTGTCTGGAAATCCTTGGCCAGCGCCTTGATCTGTTTGGGCATCGTGGCGGACATGAGCGATGTTTGCCGCTGTGTCGGCAATTGTTTCATGATACGGCGAATATCGGGAATGAACCCGAGATCAAGCATGTGGTCTGCTTCATCCAACACAACATAGCTGGTTTTGCTAAGGGTAACATAGCCATTGTTGAGATGATCGAGCAGACGTCCCGGGGTGGCGACAATGATGTGGCTACCGCTTGCGAGTTTGCGAATTTGTGGGCCGGGCTTGACGCCTCCCACAACGATCGTCACGGATACGCGCATATTCTTGCTGTATTTGCGAATGTTCTCGGCAATCTGAGCCACAAGCTCACGGGTAGGAGCCAGAATAAGCGCTTCGGTGGCTTTGGGTGTCGGTCTTTTGTCGTTGCGTGCAAGACGGTCAAGAATTGGGAGCACAAAAGATGCGGTTTTGCCGGTACCTGTTTGTGCTATGCCCAAGATATCCCGTTGGGAAAGAGCTACCGGGATAGATTGTTTCTGAATGGGGGTAGGGGTGGTGTAGCCTTCGGCTTCAAGCGCACGAAGGATCGGATCGGCTAGGCCGAGATCACTGAAATTGTCCAAAAATGATACTTCCATATGCCATTGCTTATCGCGCAAACATGCAGCGAGCCATGACGTTCATCTTTTCAAAAGGGGGAAGCTCGCGCAGAAAAGCTGCCTGTGGGGTTTGAGCTGTTGCTGCTCGTCCCGGCATCAATCGATAAGATTGCATGCAAGAATTCTTGCGCCGCTGATATTGAGACTATCGTCCACGCTCGGGCAAGAGCTGGGTATGTACAGCAAGGTCGACATTTATACAAGCCCTTTTGTAATGGAGAAGAATTTTAGGTTCGTTGGAAGCTTCGGCTGTCATGAGGAACCCCGCAGGGGGGGTCAATATTCTGGCCGTGTAAGAGGTTTATTGGACTTTTGTATTAAATTATGCACCGGTCATGATCGCATAAATTGTGAATGGCGCCGGGTAATTATTGCCATTTTCCAGTGAGTTAAGGAAAAAAGTTGCATGTTGAGCGCCTGTTTCTCTTTTGGTTGCGTTGACGTGGCAAGGGATTTTTAACATATTACGGCTCAGGACTAAGGTTCCGACAATCCATTCGGATGAAAAGGGAACACGGTGAGGGATAGTTGAGTTCCGAGACCGTGGCTGCCCCCGCAACTGTGAGCGGTAAGCTGATATTTGAGTATCCACTGACTGGCCAGACGCCGTTGGGAAGGGAAATATCAAGCCAAGACCCGCAAAGCCAGGAGACCTGCCTTGTCTGTCACCCGACCTGTGATACGGGGTGTGTCAGGGTGCGGCCTTTTCCGTTGAGGTGACATCATAAAAACGAAGTTTGTTTCCAAGGCTCTTTGATGGCGCATGGTTTGTGCTTTCTGGAGGGGCTTGGTGACAACAAATTTTGTATGCCCGAACGTGCCTGCGGCGCTGTTCGGCATCGTTGGGAGTTGTCCAAATGTCAGGAAAAGTGGGCGTAGCAAGCCTAGTTGCCCTCGGATTGATCGGTACCACCGGCGCATCTTACGCCGAAGACCTCAATCTTGATGAAGTTGTTGTGTCGGCAGGTCTGAACCCTGTCGATGAAGAAAAAGTCGGTCGTGCCTATACGGTCATTACGGCTAAAGAGCTTGAACAGCACCAGGTTCAAACTGTTGCGGATGCCTTGCGAATGGTGCCCGGTATTGCTGTGAATGGTAGCGGATCTGCTGGTGGCGTTACCAGTGTTTTCATTCGCGGCGGCGAGTCTCGTCATGTGCTTGTTTTGGTTGACGGTGTGGAAGCGTCATCAATGGCTGTTGGTGCTTATGACTTCTCCAGCCTTGAAACCTCAGGCATCGAAAGAATCGAAGTCTTGCGCGGTCCTCAGAGTTCGCTCTATGGCGCTCGTGCCATGTCTGGTGTGATCAATATTATCACGAAGCGGGGTGCCCGCGACGGTAAACAGCATTACTCGCTTCAGACTGAAGTTGGTACTGACAAGAGTGCTCTGGTTAATGCAGGTGTCAGCGGTGGCAAGGATCGGTTTGACTATGCCTTTTCCGGTGCTTTCCATTATACCGACGGTATCAATACGGCAATGAATGGGTCTGAAGAAGATTCAAACCGTAATGTTACCTTGAATGGCAAGGTGAATGCCGATCTGACCGATAATTTGTCTGCTGATTTGAGCTTCAGATACAGCGATAAAGACGCCGATACGGATGAATATACCACGACCTTATTGGATAACCCGTTTCTTTATCTGAAAACGCGAGAGCTTTACGCCAACTTCGGCTTGACCAATTCGCTTTGGGATGACCGTTTTGTTCAAAAAGCTCGTGTCAAATATTCCAGAACCCACAATCGTGGTCTTGATCGCGCTGTAACAAATTGGGTTACAATGGATAAGGAATATCAGGATTACGGTGATGACAGCAGTCGCTTAAGCCTGAATTATCAGGGAACGGTTTTCTTTGATACGCCAAGCTTTGCCAATGCCAAGCACAATGTAACCGGTGCGGTTGAATGGCTGCATGAAACCTATGATGAGGCCTATTCGACAGATCCGACTCGTAACCGCAACTCCTCGGGGTATGCGATGGAGTATAACGGCGAATTCTGGGATAGCCTGTTCCTGGGCGCAGGCATTCGTTACGATCATTTCGAAGATTTCGACGATGCGGTGACCTACAAGGCGAACGTCGCCTATGTCATCGATAATTTGGGTGTTCGTGTGCATAGCTCGGTTGGTACAGGCACCAATATTCCGACCTATTACCAGACCTTCAATGCGCTTTATGGTAATGCCGATTTGAAACCTGAAACAAATATCGGTTGGGATTTCGGTATCGAAAAGACCATGTTTGACAACCGCTTCAAGCTGGATGTTACCTACTTCAATGAGCGCCTGAAGGACGAAATCAGCACGGATGCCGTCACTTGGGTTTATACCAACATTACGGGTATCAGTCATCGGCAGGGCATCGAGGTTTCTGCTGGTGCAGACATTACTGATAGCCTGCATGTCGACGCCAGCTACACCTACACCGACTCCAAAACGCCAGATGGTGTTCAGGAAACGCGCAGACCGAAAAATTCTGGGACTGTGAAGATCACCAAAGCCTTCCTTGATGGCAAAGCCCATGCATTTGTTGATGCAAGTTTCTCTGCTGACCGCACGGATTTTACCGGTCCTTTGGGAGACTACACGTTGGTTAACGTTGGCGCCGATTACAAGATCACCGACAATGTTCAGATCTATGGTCGTGTCAATAACTTGTTCGACGAGGACTATCAGGAAATCGCCTATTACAACACCGCTGGTATTACCGGTTATCTTGGTTTAAAGGCCAATTTCTAGGATTACAAAATATGGGTCACGCGGGTTTTCTGTGTGACCCTTTGCTCTTTTAAAAGATGGTTTCTTATGGCCCGAATGCATGTTTTCATGATGCTGCTTTGTTTCTTCGGACTAGCACCGGGGGCCAGCTATGCCCGTCCTTCGCGGGTTGTTTCAATTAATCTGTGTACCGATCAACTGGCCATGTTGATTGCTGATAAGGATCAGCTTCTGTCGGTTTCCCATTTGGCTATGGACCCAACGACTTCGCTTATGGTTGATCAAGCCAAACAATTAACGATCAATCATGGCAAGGCCGAGGAAATTATACGCCTGCGGCCCGATCTGGTTCTGGCGGGCATTTACACGTCCAATACGACAATTTCGCTTTTGCGGCGCCTCGGGGTCAGAGTTGAACAATTTGCGCCCGATAGTGGTCTTGATGCCATTCGCAAGAATATCAAGCGCATCGGCGACGTATTGGAGCAGCCCCAAAGAGCTGCTCGCATGGTCAAGGATTTTGACAGCAGACTCTTGGCCATCGAAAAAAATGCACCTGCCGAGCGCAAGGTTATGGCAACTTACGAGCCGAACAGTTATACCGGCGGGGCCGGGACGCTGGCCAATGAAATGATCAAGGTCGCCGGGTTCCGCCATCTGGGTGAGGAGCTCGGATATGTGGGAAGTACGGTAAAGTTGCCGCTGGAAGACCTCATTCGATATGACCCGGACTATATCATGTCGTGGTCTCAATGGAGTGGCAGTCAAACGCGGGCAACGCAGATTCTGCAACACCCGGCGCTTGAAGAGTGGTTCGGAACCAATCGGCGGATCGCTGTCGATACGCGTTACTGGATCTGTGGTGGTCCGTTCACTGCCGATGCCATTGCCGATTTGCAACGGAAAGTCTTGCAAAAAGAAGAGGAAAATCACTGAATGCGTCGCCCTTCATTTCCTGTCCTTGTGATGACGCTGCTGATTCTTGTTGTCGTCCTCTTTGTTTTGTCATTAGCCGTGGGGCGCGTTTGGATTAATCCGCTCACTGGCCTGATCACACCGCTGGATAAAGTTGCCAGAGCCGATCACATCATTCTGTTCGAGATCCGCCTGCCGCGCGCTATTCTGGGATTGGCTGTTGGTGCCATCCTTGGGCTTTCCGGTGCGGTTTTGCAAGGATTGCTGAGAAATCCTCTGGCGGAGCCCGGCGTCATGGGCATGTCTGCTTCTGCCGCGTTTGGTGCCGTTGTCGCAATCTATACCGGATTGACGGCCGTTTTTCCTTATGCTTTGCCCATTGCTGCGCTTGTCGGGGCGCTGTTTGGGGTTGTGTTATTGTTGGTTCTGGCAGGGAAAAGTGCGGACGTTCTGACGCTGATCCTCTCTGGTGTCGCGATAACTTCCTTGTCCAGTGCGTTGACGTCGCTGGCACTTAATCTTTCTTCGAATCCTTTCGCTTCTCTGGAAATTGTCTTTTGGATGCTGGGATCTTTGACTGATCGCAGTATGGTTCATGTCTGGCTGTCTGTTCCCTTGATCGTGGTCGGGGCTGTTATGCTGCTTTCAACGGCAAGGGCTCTGGATGCTCTGAGCCTTGGGCCGGATGTTGCCCGCTCACTCGGCGTCGATATGAGACGAACGCGCACGTTGGCTATTTTAGGCACTGCGATAGGGGTCGGTGCGGCAACAGCGGTGAGCGGCACCATCGGTTTTGTCGGGCTTATCGTTCCACATTTGTTGCGTCCGCTTGTTGGTGCCAGACCCAGTCGTCTTTTACCCGTGAGTGCTCTGGGTGGGGCTGCCTTTTTGCTGGCGGCAGATCTTTTCATCCGGATTGTCATTCCGGGCAAGGATCTGAAGCTTGGCGTTGTCACTGCCATTATTGGAGCGCCCTTCTTCTTGTGGTTGCTGCGCAAAATCAGAAGGAGGGTTGTCTGATGTCTATCCAGTGCACTGGCGTTGGCGTGACTTTGGGGAAAGCCCGGGTTGTCAAGCATGTCACCTTTTCTTCCTGCAAGCCTGAACTGATTGGCCTTATTGGCCCCAATGGTGCTGGCAAGTCTACGCTCATGCGGGCGATTGTCGGCTTGATTGGTTTTTCCGGTGAAATTCTGATTGATCGCTCTTCATCGTTTGAACTCAGCGCCATGGAGCTTGCAAAGCGCGTGGCCTTTCTGCCGCAGGACCGGGTTGTGCATTGGCCGCTGGCGGTTCGTGATGTGGTCATGTTGGGGCGAATGCCCCATCAGTCCGCTTTCAGTCGAGAGACCGCAGCCGATGTCGAAGCGGTGAACCGGGCCATAGAGTTGATGGGGCTGGAGGATTTGGTCGACAGGACGTTTGATGCGCTCTCAGGGGGCGAGCAGGCGCGCGTTCTGATTGCCCGGCTGGTTGCTCAGGAAGCGGATGTCATTATTGCTGATGAACCAGTCAACGGGCTGGACCCCGCCCACCAGATCGGCTTGATGCGGATGCTGAAGCTGCTGGTTTCTCAAGGGAAAACTGTTTTGGTGTCTCTGCATGATCTGTCTCTGGCCAGTCAGTGGTGCGAAAGAATTCTCATTATGAACAAGGGCGTGCTTGTCGATGATGGTAATGCCAGAGATGTGATGACTGCCTCGCGGATGGAAGAAGTATATGGTGTTCGCATCAAAACTGTTGACGCTGCTGATCATCCTTTCATCGTTCCCACTGAGCTGGTAGAAGGTGGTGCCCCCAGCACGATTTCCTTGAAGGAGTAGGTCCTCATGGCCTTTAAACAACAGCTGATCGAGTTATGGTCTCTTCTGATGGATATGGGCGGGTGGACGCTCGTTGCCTTGGCTGGGCTTTCCATTCTCACGGTAGCGACGGCGCTGGTGTCTGCGGCTCAAATTGTCATGTTGCACCCCTTTTCCTTTCGCTCTGGCGCCGCTCAGGATTTGCGCTATCACATCGAGAAGCGAAAGAAGGCCGGGGCCAATCGAGAGCAAATCGAAGAAAGCGTCTCGATGGTGGTTCGAGGCTTCTTGCGGCAGGCTCGCACCGGTTTTCGCTTGCTTGAACTGATTGTTACAGCAGCCCCGCTGCTCGGATTGCTTGGCACGGTTTTGGGTATGATTGATGCCTTTCAGGCGATGCAGGCCTCAGGAGACGCCGTCAATCCATCCGATTTGGCTGGCGGTATCTGGGTTGCCCTTATTACCACCGCCGCCGGTATGGTGATTGCTTTGACGGCAATGGTTATTCATGCCTTTCTCGACAGCATGGTGGATAGTCTGCGATATCGTCTGGAGACGGTTGCCACGGATGCTCTGTTCGGCAATTCAGCTGATCGCGGTGCGCGGCGATCTGATGCCTCAGTGCAAGGTGACATCATGAATGTCGGAGCCGAGTGATGGCATTTGATTTTTCAGAAGAAAGAAGCCGGCGCCCCAAGGTTAGCCTTACATCACTTATTGATGTGATCTTTATTCTGATTGTCTTTTTTATGCTTGTGTCCTCATTCAGTCAGTATCGGGTTATCGATCTGGTCAAGGGTGGCACTGGTTCAGCCGGTGCTGGCACAGCTCTTGAACTGATGTTGCGTTCCGATGGTGCTTTGGTGACAAGGAATGGCGGAGCGTCGAACGAGGTTCTTTCTCTTGCTGTTGCAAACAACCAGCCTGTGAGTGTTTATCTGGAGCCATCGGTGCCTATACAGAAAGGTGTTGATGCGCTTGACCATCTCAAGTCCATGGGCGTTCAGGCGGTGTCTCTCATTCCGGGAGGGGCAAAATGAAATTTGAAGAGCCCGAGCGTCCCGCTTTCGGCGAAACCATTTTGCCGATGATCAATGTTGTTTTTCTGTTGCTCATATTCCTCATGCTGATGGGGCATATTTCCGAACGGTCCAAACTGGATATCAATCCGGCACAAAGCGAGTCCAGTCAGGAGAAGGAAGCTGCTCTTTTGTTGTTCGTGGATGCGAAAGGTGCGGTTCAGTTTCACTCTTACACGGAGCATGAGGAAGCATTTGCGGCCCTTAAGACCGAGTTGGAAAATGACCCGGATGGACGCGATCTGGTCATCCGAGCCGATGCTGGTGCCGATTTTGCCAAAATTCTCGATCTCGTGCAGGTGTTTCGCCCCTTCTGTAAGGGAGACGTCAAGCTGGAGGTTCGCCAGCGTTGAAGCGATTGATCCTATGGATTTTGGGAATAGCCGCAGGTGTGCTGTTGCATCTGGCGATCGCTTTTGCCTATTGGGCAGAGCTTGATGGCGAGTCTCGATATGATCTCGGTGGCGCATTTGCCGGTAACATGCAGGTCAGCATTATGCCGGATATGGGGCAGGGGCTTGCTGGCAGCGACACTGAAACCTCACTGACAAATGATGATATGGGCGAGGGCGGTGCACTGACCGACAGCACATCGGATGAGCCAGCTCCTGTTGTCGATCAGGCTGAACTGGTTGAGTCTGAAGAGGCAGAAGTTTTGTCTGCGCCGGAGCCAGTGGATGCTGAAACGGTGGAAACCGGGGCCATAAAGCCCGAGATACTAGATCAAACGCCGGATGAAGTCGCAGAGCAAGCACCGCAGGTCGTTGCTGACGGCGAGCCGAAACCCGTTAAGGAAGCTGCATCGACAAAAGAAGTTGCTCCGCCTGTTGCCGATGTGCTGACAGAGCAAGCGCCAGCCACAATACCGGAAGCTGAACCGACGCAGCCGCTTGCTCATGATAAGCAAGTCAATCTTGCGGCCTCCGATCTTGTGGAAACTTCTGACACAAAGCCTGAGCTTGTTTCTGAGGCTGAGGTTGAACCGCAAGAGGCTTCCAAGCCAGAGGTGCTGCCAGCAAAGGAACAAATCGGAGAACTTATCGCTCAGGCAGAAACTGAAGAGCAAAGCACGGAACCTGCCGAGCCTGTTGCGCCAGTGTCTGAGCAAAAAGAGCCTGCTTTAGCTCTCGACAAGCCTGCCGACACTGAGAGCCTGCCAGATCAGGCCCCAGTCCTGACCGTATCGCAAGATATTGTTCCTGAGGATGTTGAAGCTCCGCAGGATGACGTCAAACAGGTTTCTTTGATCGATGGGGACGCCTTGACTGCTTTGCCTGCTGCGGCTCCAAGAGCCAAAATCAAGCCCGCACCCAAAAGCACCAAGATTGCCAAGTCTTCAGTCTCGTCTGCACAAGCAAACAAGCGGGTTAAAGTGGCTTCTTTCGGAGGGGGGAAGGAAAAGGCTTCTGGAAAGGCAAAGATTCGAGGAGACGGGGGGCGCTCTGACAAGGCTAGTGGAGCCGGTTCGCGTGGGGTTCGCGTGAGCTATGCAATGCAATTGCGCCGCTGGATTGAGCGACACAAGCGTTATCCCCGATCTGCGAAAATGCGTGGAGTTGAAGGTAGCGGCGTGGTACGCATAGTGATTGATCGCTCGGGGCGTGTTCTGCAAGTTGCTCTGGTCAAGAGCGCTGGTGACCGGGCGCTTGATGATGAGATTCGCACTTTGCCGCGGCGTGCTTCTCCTGCGCCAAAGCCACCTGCAGAATTTGCCGGAGCCAAACACACCTTAACCTTGCCTGTGAAATTCACCAGATAAATGCCGCTTATTCAATCGATCCACTATGAAGCGCCTTGGCTTCGAGTTTCATTTTCCAAACCGTTGGAGATTGTCAGTTGGGCTGTTCATCGTCCGGGGTTTGTTCTCGGAGAGCAGATCGTCTGGCGCGAAGTGCGTAATTCAGACCTTTCTCTCGACGTAGATCCGCAGAAGTGGCTTACCGACGAATTGACTGCAAAGGGGCAGTTGGATGCGGTTACCATGCTTACGTCCTGTGATCTTAGCCGCTATTGTGTTTCTGAAGCGCAAGTTGATGACACCAAGGTCACCGCGATCATTACTGCCGGGCTTTCCAATGCCGAACGCGTCGGTCGTCGGGTCGATTGGAGTAAGGCGGGCTGGGGTACTATCAATCTGGCGGTCGTGATAGAAGCAGGGCTTACGCATTCGGCTTTTCTGGAAGCAATCTCTATTGCTGCGGAGGCAAGAACTGCTGCTGTTTCTGATGCCGATATCATGATTTCTACCGGTAGGGCCACTGGCACGGGCACAGATTGCATCGCCATTGCTGCGCCGTCCGGGACTGTGTGCTATGCTGGTTTACACACCGCTCTTGGAGAAGCCATCGGGCAGTCTGTCTATGAGGCTGCTACGCGCGCCATTGAGCATTGGAAAGCGAGCAAGGCCGCTCAAATGCTTCAATAACTTTCCCTCTTTTCTTTTCAGCTCTCATTAAAATTTTTTTTGAACCTTTTCGCATGTGAAATCGTTCCCCATTTAATGCTGAACTTGGCCATGGAGAGATTGGACATATTTGGTGAACATGGTGTTCACATTAAAATGTCATGCTAAGGAAAATGGTGCTTCAGCTTAAACAGGGGTTGAAGTGTAGGGGTGCTTTGCGGCAGAACAGAGAAGGTTCGTACCAAACAGGTCCGGTTTGCTCAAGAGGGGTCATCGAGTGCAGTTCGACGAAAACATTCAGGATAGCGCCTCTGTTCAGCATCAGGTGCGCGATGAGAGCGGGATGATTTCTCAGGAATTCTTCCAGCTCATTGATGATGCGATTGAAGAGCGGAATTCCGATCTTCTTGTCAGTCTCACTCAGGATTTGCATGAGGCAGATCTGGGTGACATTATTGAGGCTCTCAATCCGAAAGACCGCTCAGAATTCATCGAGTTACTTGGCGACAGTTTCGACTATACCGCACTGGTGGAACTCGATGATTCATTGCGTTCGAAAATCGTTGAGTCCTTGCCGAACGAACTGGTTGCCGAAGGTATCAGTGAGCTGGATTCGGATGATGCCATCGTCATTCTGGAAGATTTGGAAGAGGAAGACCGGGCCGAGATTCTGGCGGCCTTGCCTGCCATTGACCGACTACAGCTGAAGCGCTCTCTGGATTATCCGGAAGATTCGGCAGGTCGTTTGATGCAAACGGACTTTATTGCCGTTGCTCCTTTCTGGACGGTTGGACAGACGATTGATTATCTGCGCGAAACCGCAGATTTGCCCGACACCTTCTATCAGATTTTCGTTATTGATCCCGGACACAGGTTTCTTGGAACCGTCCCATTGGACACCTTGCTGCGCTCTCGCAGACCCACACGCATTTCTGAAATACAGAATGAAGAACGCCATTTCGTGATGGTCGATCAGGACCAGGAAGAAGTTTCTCGTCAGTTCGAGCGCTATGACCTTTTGTCAACTGCGGTTCTGGATGAAGCGGAGAGACTGGTTGGTGTTATCACCATTGATGACGTGGTTGACGTTATCCATGAAGAAGCGGCCGAAGATATCAAGCGTTTGGGCGGTGTTGGTGACGAAGAGATTACTGATACGGTGATTGCAACCTTGCGGTCCCGTCTGCCTTGGCTCACGGTCAATCTGGGAACGGCCATAATCGCTTCCCGCGTGATCGCCTTGTTTGACGCCACCATCGAGCAAATGGTTGCCTTGGCGGTGTTGATGCCGATTGTGGCATCCATGGGCGGCAACGCGGCGACCCAAACAATGACTGTTGCGGTGCGCGCTCTTGCGACCCAAGACCTCGATAAATTCAATATGTTGCGCGTTGTCTCGCGTGAAATATTGGTTTCGATTTTTAACGGCATCACATTTGCGCTGATATTGGGGACCATTGCTGCGATCTGGTTTAGCAATGTGCAGCTTGGTTTCGTGATGGGAACGGCGCTGATCGTGAATCTGTTTTGCGCAGGAGTGGCCGGGATACTGGTTCCCGTTGGCTTGCAAAAGATCAATGTGGATCCTGCTATTGCCTCTTCCGTTTTTATTACCACGGTGACCGACGTCGTTGGGTTCTTTGCCTTCCTGGGGCTGGCCGGCTGGTGGTTCGGTTTTCTTTAGGCCTGTTGATCGGTCTGAAGAGTGGAGAATGCGTTATGCAAATTTGTAGCAAACTATTAGGCGGTGTTTTTCTGTTGGCTTTCTGTGCTCTGCTTCCTGTCAGCGGAGAGGCGAAAGGGGCACAGAGTCCTTATGACACGATGTATGTGGTCCTCAAAGATACATATCTGCGTGCTGCGCCTGAAGCGAATTCGAAGATAAAGTATCATCTTCCAAGAGGGACCGAGGGTGTTATGATGCGCTGGTGCCGTAATGAATTCAGCTTCAAGGATTGGGCCTACGGGTCTCTTTCTCAGCGCCGGAAGATGCTGCAAAGCCGTGTTTGTGAAGTGCAGGTAAACGGTAAAATCGGGTTTGTAGACGCAAAATTTCTCGATTTGATGTGACTTTGTAAGTCTCGTTTCTCTTCCGATTCAGTTATTTGAAGCTTGTTTTGGCTCCGAATCCTTTTGGCTGGCCAGCTTGGGCGTTGTGCGGGCGACCATGAGACCGGCGAGAATGAGCATCAAGGCTATCCATGTGGTCATGGCGATATGCTCTGAGAGAACCTGGGCGCCCAAAATAACTCCGAAAACCGGAATGAGGTTCATGCCAAGCGAGAAGTAGCTCGCTCCGATGGCCCAAATCAACCGATAGCGCAATATGGTCGCCAAGCCTGTTGGCAATAGCCCGAGAAATGCGAGGTTTATCCATGCCTTGCCGGAAATTGCGCCAATCTCCGGTGTGCCGTTCAGCAGTCCCAGAACAATCAATTCGCAGGATGCAAAGCCCAGAATGAGGGTTGCAAGCCGCGTTGGCGGGATATCCTTCACCTGTCTTATCATCGCTCCGGAAATGGCGTAGCAAACCGATGCTCCCAGCACCGCGATCATAGATAGCACGGCACCGGTTCCGACCGTGTTGAGGGCTTCGTGTCCGACGACAAGAATAATGCCGGAAAAGCCGAGTAATATTCCGATGACCTTGAACTTGTTGAATTTGTCATCGTGGGTCGTCAGATGGCTGAAAATGAGAGAAAGCAGTGGCCCTGTACCCAAGAGCAACGAGGCGATACCCGCTGTGATTGTCAGTTCTGCCCATGAGATAAGCATGAAGGGAACCGAGACGTTCAGCAGAGAAATAATGATCAGATTGCGCCAACTCTTGCCAGATGAGGGCAGGACAAGCCCTTTATAGAATGTCCAAGGCAAGAGCACCAGAAAGCCAATGCAGACTCTAATGGCTGCCAACCATACGGGGCCTGTCTCGGGGACAGCCACTTTGATCGAGATGAAGGATGACGCCCAGACCAACGTAAGGAACAAAAGCAGAGACAGATCGAGCGGTGTCGGTTTGCGGATCGAGAGGTTCGCCATGTGGAGCTGATTCTATATGTAAGGAGGCAGTTGAGCGGGTCAGGCAATGCTTTCATCAATCGATTGCTTCATGCAACCATTTATGGCCGTTTGTCCATGGCTTTATTGGGCATCGATCTATTCTTATGGGCTTTCACTTATGTCTTGCGGCTAGAGATTGTAGCTGGCGATTGTCTGCGGTCGAGAGAAGAATTGACGGCGAATGAGGACGAAGGCCACAAGGGTTGTGCCTGCAATCATGAGCCAAGGATGGATGAACCAGCCAAAGACCGGGGCTGAAAAGAAAAAGCCGCGCAAGCCAAGCGTAAAGTGATGGCCGGCCAAAGTGTTCATTTCTGCGGCTTGCTCAATGGCCTTTTCGATTTCTTCCTCGCTGGCGTCTCCGGCATAGGGGAACGCGCCGATCAGAATGGAGGTGTAATTGAAAAGCCGGTACGCCCAGCCAAATTTGAAAAATGCATAAACATAAATGCCTGTGAGACAGAGGGCTTTCACTTCCCACATTTCAGGGGAGGACTGTACTGGCAAAGACAGGTCTGTAGTCAGCTTCATGGCAATGTCGGTTGCATTCAACATTGCAAAACCGGCACCAATGGCCAAAAGGGCTGTCGAGGCGAAAAAGGCTGTTCCGTTCTGAAGGCCATTAATGATTCCGGTGTCAATCATGCGGAACTCTCGTTTTGAGAGGGAGCGCATCCAGCGTTTCCGGTGTTCGGCCATGGATATGGAGATGTTGTATTTCTTGAGTGGTGAGTAGTCTACGATATATGTGAAGCCCAGCCAGATCGCGAGATACAGAACAAGCGCTACGATATCCAGGTTGGAAAACGGAATCATATGAGTTTCCTTAAGATTTCAGCTAAGATTGCCATGAAGATGAATAATCGGTTATCTCATGACAGATTGAAACATCAAATTGCCACATTACGCACAAATTTGTTTTTCGCTAGATGTTTGTTTTTACTGGGTTATTTTATTTCGTATGCAGAGATGCAATAATTGCATGCCTTAATACTTGCGTATTTATTGCCAAGCCGTTAACAAGAGGACCTCCGCGCTCTGCTGCTGAGTGTGCGGTATCATATAGTCAAGTGACAGTTGAGGTTACATGGACAACGAAGTCAACGTTTCTTGTTGGAGCGTCGCAATGAAAGCAGTTTTGGCCTTAGGTGCCATTCTTGCCATTGTGTATTTCTTCGGAGCATTTGATACGGTAGCGATTGCTGCTGGTTAAGCGCACAATGTAAAATGTGCGGAGAATCCGAAAAAAAAGAGCGTGGGTACGGCCCACGCTTTTTTTTTTGAATTAATGCTGATTTGCTAACGGATGCTGCAGCAAAAAGAGGGGATCTGCTTGATCAACGACCAAAAAGCTTTGAAATCCCGCTCTTTGATGGCACGCCCATGCGGGAAAGAGCATGGATGCCGCCGGTAAGCATATAGGCGTCACAATCAACGCATTGCGCCAGCTGCATTGCATAGCCGTTGGTGCGAGCACCAGAAGCACAGAAGAAGATTGCTGCCGGAGCGCCGTTGGTCTCGATATGGCCATTAAGCCCTGACAGCGGATGATGCAAAGCGGAAGGTATTTCTTTCATCATCAGTTCCATCTTTTCGCGCACGTCGATTAACACTGCGCCTTTGTCGAGTAACGCCTTTGCTTCGTCGTGATTGATCTGTTTGACAATCTGTTTTTTTGCCATTCGAGGCTGTTCCTTTAAAGCTATTTGACGCTGGCAGATGGGGTATTGGTTTGGTTGGTGGAGCAATAGAGATCTTTCAGAACGCTCAGCAATAACTCGGCATTTCCGTCTGAAATAGAATAATAAATTGTCTGCGCGTCTCGCCGTCCTTCAATCAGGCCGTCTTCTCTCATCTTTGCCAGATGTTGTGAGAGTGCGCTTTGGCTGATGTTCAAGCGTTCGGCGAGGCAATTGACCGATTTGTCTACACCATCTGTCAGCTGGCAAAGGATCCGCAATCGATTGCCATTGCCGAGCAGTTTCAAAAGACGTGCGACTTCATCTGCCTGATCTGCCAATGCTTCGATTGAAGACTCTTCTGCCATTCCCGATCCTGTTTATGCACCGATCAGGGTTGCAAGCCCGAGTTTGGGGGACCCTTTGAGGGATTACAACGAACTGACCGGCATTATCATTAGATTTTGCTAATTTAGTATATTCGAATATTAAGTCAAGCAAAAATTAGGTCAGGCGCTTTGTAAGAAGGTGTTAGAACTGACGGCTAGAAGCGGCTGCATTTGATATGAAGATTGTCGATTATTATGAAAAAAGGTGCCAAGTGGCACCTTCATGTTTCTTCGAGAAGAACAGGCAGTTCCTTGCTTCCAATACTGGTCGCTATTGGTTTTTCAGGTCGTCTTGCAGGCTGCTTTTCACCATGTCCTCAATCGTGGCAAAGCACGGTTCCCAGCCGAAAAGGTTATGTGCTCTGTCTGAAGACATACGCTGGGAACGGGCATAAGCGGATGCCCAGTTACCGTGTTCTTTCTGAGCCTCTTCAATAGAAATGACACGCGCTTGGTAGGGCAGGCCATAAGCTTGCGCGACAAGTTTGCCAACTTCCTCGGCAGTTGCGCTTTTAATGGCGCTGGCATTGAGCAGCAGGCCATCTTCGCGCTTATCGACCGCACTTACATAGAGCTGCGCCAGATCATCAGCGTGTACGAAGGGGAAGTGGGTGTCAGTCGAGCCGACAATGGTTATTTCCCCGTTTTCCTTCAGGTCTTTGGCGTAGTTGGCTATGAAGCCTCGCCCATTGTCCACCACAAGGCCGGGATGAATTACGGTTAGCAGGAAATTGGGGCATGCATGAAGTTTCTCAATGCTGTCCAGCATCCATTCAAATTCCGGCATGGGGTCCAAGACATGGCGTTCGGTGATCGGAATGACCGGTTCTTCGGGGTAAAGCCAGCAGCCGCCGGTGTAAAGAAACGGGATCTTGTAACCGTCTGGCCGACTCGAAGCGATTTCAACAAGGGCGTTGATGAGATTTTGGTCGACATTTGCCATGTCATTGTCAAAGGTCGCTGCCGTGTGAATAAAGGCGTCATGGTCCAGCGCGTAGTCTACCCAATCTCCGGGGTCTGTGAGACTGCCTCTGACGGGAGTTGCTCCTAATTCACTTTGAATTTCTGCACTCTTGTCAGATCGGGCCAGAGTTGTGACCTCGTCGCCTCTTTTCAAAAATGCTTTGACAATGGCACGTCCAACCAGACCTGTGCCGCCAGTAACAAAAATTCGCATTGGGTCTTTTCCTAGTTAAAATAGCAAACTCGAAAAATTCGCTCTCATACAATCTATAGCAAAATGTGCATAAATCTATGACCAAGTTAAGGAGAACCGTTCTAAACTTTATTGCGTATGAACAGAGTGATAAGGAAAGCACATGACTGTTCATATTGTTAAATTGTGTGTTGGTGTCGATAGCGTTGACGATCTCGAGCATTGGATTGAGCATCGGCGGTATTTGCATTCCATTGCAGGTGAAGCCGACGAGCACATTCACACAACACGCATGACCCCCAAGCGTCGCGATGAGATATTGGATGGTGGTTCGCTCTATTGGGTTATCAAGGGGATGATCCTTGCGCGCCAGCAAATCATCGATCTGCGCCAAATCGTGAGCGAAGACGGTATTTCGCGGTGTCAGATTGTCATGGATCCAGTTTTGGTGCGAACCGAGTCCCAGCCCAAACGGGCGTTTCAGGGCTGGCGCTATCTTAAGGCAAACGAAGCGCCGCGTGATTTGAACCCTCTCAGTGAGGACGATGATTTGCCTGCCGATTTTCGTCGTGAGCTCGCCGATTTGGGCCTTTTGTAACGCCTTGGCATGTCGGCCGATCCTGAGCTTTTCGTCTCTCAGGGGTGCAATGTCCGTCCAGAACGTGTTTTCTGGGGCTGGCTTATGGGAGCCGCAACGATTTTGTCGGTTGGATTTTTCCAAGACTTGCCTAAATATTGGGGGATGCGGACAAGAAAAACGCGTCCTACCTGGAGGGGGGGGAGCCGATGAACGAAAAACGCGACCAGCTGGTTCGGCATAACGAGCCGACAACGCCGAAGCTGCGCTCTGACAAGAGCGAGGTGGCTGCTTTTATTTCCAAGGCTAAATTGGTTCGCAAGGCGCAGGAAGCGAAGGGACTGAAGCCGGCCAACGGGCATTTGCTTTTCTGTCTTGATGCGACAATGAGCCGCCAGCCCACCTGGGACGTTGCCTGCTCCCTTCAGAACGAAATGTTCGAAGTGGCCGAAAGGAATGGTGGTCTTGCGACGCAGCTTGTCTATTTTCGTGGAACAAGTGAATGCAAGGCAAGTCGGTGGACGCGATCTGCGGCTGATATGATCGGGTGGATGGAGCGCTTTGACTGCCGGGCAGGGCGCACACAGCTTTGCCGGATTCTGCAACATGTGAAAAACGAAACTGAGGCAACGTCTGTTGACGCAGTGGTCTATGTTGGGGATTGCTTTGAGGAAGACCCTGATGTTGCGGTGGGACTTGCCGGTGATATCGCTCTCAAGGGAGTTCCTGTATTCGTTTTTCAGGAAGGCTCAGATGCGATGGCGGCCCATGTTTTCAAGGCAATTGCAAGGTTGACCGGTGGTGCTTATGGTAGCTTCGATGCCGGGGCAAAACACAAGTTGGCTGAGTATCTCAAGGGAATCGCTGCCTATGCGGCGTCGGGCAGGGATTTGACACGATTGCCGCAAGATTTGCAAAAACAGCTGCCCGGACCTTCGTCTCAAAAAAAGAAGTGAGCATAACAACATGATTTATCTTTTGGCCGGATTTCTGCTCTTTGTTGGTGTTGTTTTGTTGGCTCGTTGGGCCGCCTATGCGCCGGTGCAAGACCTGGTTACCGTGCTTTATAAGCTGGGTGGAAGCGCGATGTTGATCGTTGCCGTGTTTTTTCTTTTTCGACGGCAGTGGGTATTTGCCATGCCGTTGGCGCTTTTGGGTTGGTCGCTGATAAGAAAGAAATCCTATTTGGCAGGGGCTGATCGAGAAGGGGGGCGGGGCTCAACCGTGCGGACGGCCGCGCTGGAAATGACCCTTGACCATGATACGGGCATTATAATCGGGCGCGTGCTTGCCGGTTCTTATGAAGGATGTGAACTGGATAATTTGCCAGAGACTGATTTGAGCCGCCTCTGGCATGAAGTGGCGGGCGATAAGGAAAGCCGGGACCTACTCGAAACATATCTTGACAGCAGGCACCCCGACTGGCGAGAACGCTTCGATATTAACCCGACAGCGGGGGAAACTCGCGCGACGGACTCTGGCCCCATGACCAAGGAGGAAGCCTATCAGGTGCTTGGGCTTGCGGCGGGTGCCAGCGAGGCGGAAGTTGTTGACGCTCATCGGCGACTCATGAAGCGGGTCCATCCGGACCACGGGGGCTCCACTTTTCTTGCTTCTAAGATCAACGCTGCCAAGTCCGTTTTGCTCGGAAAACATGACTGATCTCCTAATACTCGATTACTCTTTACTACAACTCTAAGGATTCAGTGCCAGACAGGCGAATTTCTGTTTCTTCAATACCGCACATGCATTTCGTGCGGATTCTTTGCTTGGGAAACCCGCAAATCTTGCCCGATATAAAGTGGTATTTCCTTTTTCTACTGCTTCTGTGTGGTTAACTCGGGCTGAGAGCAGTTTTTTGTTCTGAGACCGCGCATTTTCCAATATGTCATTCGCAGATGCCAGCGTCGGTGTTGCGCTTAGCTGAATTTGCCAGCCTGAAGGAATTGTTTTTGCCTTCGGCCCTTCCTCAGGAAGAGGGGCTGAATGGGTCGACATATCTCCAATAGGATCGTTTGCGGCGCGTGGCAATGGTGGAATGGCCAGCATCGCTGTGGTCAACCTAGGGCGAGGTGCTGGAACAGATTGCAAATCCGTTGCAATTGCTTCACGCAGCGGAGACGCGTCTGTGTCGCCTGATTTGGGCAAAACGGCAAGTTGAACAGCTGCGGCTTTGGGAAGCGCTTCTGTTTCTGCAACAAGGTTTACCTCCGAAGCTGTGTCCAGTGTTTTAAACCTAGGCAGCGGAACAGTTTCCGCCAACTGGATGTAGGAGCGTTTCGCAGGCACGCCAACAAGGGCAGTCATACGTGCACCGCTTTTTGCTTTGGGCAGATATTTCTTGATGAGATTGCGCATTTCTGCATCGCGGCTTGCGCCAGTTCTGCCCCCCATCACAACGGCAACGATATGACGCCCGTTGGTTTCAACGTTGGTAACGAGGTTGAAACCAGAGGCTCTTGTATAGCCGGTCTTGATGCCGTCAACACCTTTTACGCGCCCCAATAGTTTGTTGTGGTTGCCATAGCGCGCTTTGCCATAGCTGAAGACGCGTGTGCTGAAATAGCGAAAATAACTGGGGTATCTGTCTTTGAGCGCACGGCCAAGCAAAGCCATGTCAGCGGCCGTTGTTCGTTGGCCCGAGTTGGGCAGACCTGAAGCGTTTTTGAAAGTAGACCGCTTCATGCCGATGGAACGTGCCTTTTGCGTCATCATGCGGGCAAACTGGGACTCGGTTCCGCCAATATTTTCCGCGACGACCACGGCAACATCGTTTGCCGACTTGGTTACGAGTGCAAGGATTGCGTCCTTAACACTGATGGAGCTGCCCGGTTTCAAATTAAGCTTTGATGGGGCTTGTGCGGATGCATGCTTGGATACCGAAAGGCGGCTGTTAAGCGATAGCTTTCCTGCTTCAATCTCTTCAAAGAGCATGTACAACGTCATCATTTTGGTGAGTGATGCCGGATAGCGCAGGGAATTGGCATTGCTTGAATAGAGAACCTTGCCGCTTTTAACGTCTATGACGTAGCCTGCATATTTGGAGTTCTCCGCTTGAGCGGGATAAGCTGATGCCAGCGCACTGACTGCAAGGATGCAGACCGCAGCGAATTTTGTTATGGGACGCATGCCAGATGAACACCATGTGGCTCTGAACGCTACTCTAAACACTTGACGTCCTTTGAATGTTTGTCATGTTTGACGGTTTTTCCGCTCGGGGATTTGTTCACTATGGGTTGGAGAAACGGCGAAGTTATGGCCTGATCCAACCTTTTTAAAAAGGGTATTGAAACTCGGTTAGGAAAAGGTAAAAAATTGGCGCAAGGACGCAATTTGCAAAAAAATTTATTGATTACATTTTTATTGATTTTACATAAGACATTGAAATAATTAAATAAAATTATTATTTCATCTTATTTTCCAATCAAAGCGTATACTCTTACAATGCGATGAAAACGTGCTTACATTATTTTGTGGCGCCTGAGGTTTTTTGTGTGCGACACTTATGCTTGTGATGTGTCGATTCAAAATGGGTTCGCTGTGCCTGGTTGGCTTTCTGCCGAACCTTTAAATCGGACGCTCAAGAAGATCATCCCGACATCTGATCGGGGGAATTTTGTGGAGACAGTTCAAGCAATGAGTAAGGATATTCGGCGCCTGGATGAAGATGAAGAGCTTGGGGTTTCTATAAAATCTAAGCCCAAGACCAAGCGTCCTAATATGTATAGGGTCCTTCTGTTGAATGACGACTTCACTCCAATGGAGTTTGTTGTTCACATTCTAGAAGCGTTTTTCAACAAGGGCCGAGAAGATGCAACCCGTATTATGCTTCACGTTCATCACCATGGGGTCGGGGAGTGTGGAGTCTTTACCTATGAGGTAGCGGAAACGAAGGTGAGTCAGGTTATGGACTTTGCCCACCAGCATCAACATCCGCTGCAATGCATCATGGAAAAAAAGTGAGGATACCAAGTGCCATCATTTTCTAACAGTCTGGAAGCTGCCCTGCATAAAGCCCTGATAACTGCAAATGAGCGTTCTCAGGAGTTTGCAACACTTGAACATCTGTTGTTTGCATTGATTGAAGATAGTGACGCGGCGGCGGTGATGCGCGCGTGCGGGGTGGATTTGGATCTGTTGGAGAAGAACCTGCTCGATTATATCGACAATGAGCTTTCCAATCTGGTGATGCACAAAGGGCAGGATTCCAAGCCTACTGCTGGTTTCCAGCGCGTTATTCAGCGCGCGGTTATCCATGTGCAATCCTCCGGCCGAGAAGAAGTTACCGGAGCAAACGTTCTCGTTGCTATTTTCGCAGAGCGAGAGAGTCACGCTGCCTACTTCCTGCATGATCAGGATATGACCCGCTATGACGCGGTGAATTATATCTCTCACGGTATTGCCAAATCGCCGGGCTTTTCGGAAGGGATCAATCCGATCGGTATCGACGACGATATGGAAGAAGACTTCGATTTTGATGATGATGATGAAGACGAAGAGGGTGGCGGAAGGGCTGAAGCGCTCAAGGCCTATGCGGTAAACCTCAACGACAAGGCTCGTGAGGGCAAGATCGATATTCTGATCGGGCGAGACGCTGAAATCCACCGGACCATTCAGGTGCTTTGCCGTCGCTCCAAGAACAACCCGCTTTTCGTGGGTGATCCGGGCGTTGGTAAAACGGCTATTGCAGAAGGATTGGCAAAGCGGATTGTCGACGACAAGGTTCCCGATGTGCTGAAAGGGGCTACCATCTTTTCGCTGGATATGGGCACGCTTCTGGCTGGTACGCGCTATCGTGGTGATTTCGAAGAGCGTCTGAAGCGGGTTATCAAGGAAATTGAGGAATATGACGGAGCTATCCTGTTCATCGATGAAATTCATACGGTGATCGGAGCAGGAGCCACGTCAGGCGGCGCCATGGATGCTTCCAACCTGCTCAAGCCATCTTTGGCGGCGGGGAACCTCAGATGCATGGGGTCGACGACCTATAAGGAATATCGCCAGTTTTTCGAGAAGGATCGGGCTTTGGTCCGTCGTTTCCAGAAAATCGATGTGAACGAACCGTCCTTGCCGGATGCGATTGATATTCTGAAAGGTTTGAAGCCTTATTTTGAAGAGTATCACAGCGTCAAGTTTACCAACGAGGCAATCAAGTCTGCCGTGGAACTTTCTGCGCGCTATATTCATGACCGGAAGTTGCCCGACAAGGCAATCGACGTGATTGACGAGACGGGCGCTGCCCAGCAGTTGCTACCGGTTTCCCGTCGTCGCAAGAGCATTTCGTCCAAGGAAGTGGAAGCCACGGTTGCGACCATGGCCCGTATCCCGCCGAAAACCGTTTCCAAGGATGACAGGGAAGTATTGTCCAATCTGGAAATCAACCTCAAGCGCATGGTGTATGGTCAGGATCTGGCAATCGATGCCTTGACCAGCCAGATCAAGCTGGCCCGAGCCGGATTGCGTGAACCTGAAAAGCCGATTGGCAGCTATCTGTTCTCTGGCCCGACCGGTGTTGGCAAGACAGAGGTAACGCGTCAGTTGGCGGACCTTTTGGGTGTTGAATTGTTGCGCTTCGATATGTCCGAATATATGGAGAAGCACACGATCTCTCGCTTGATCGGTGCGCCTCCGGGGTATGTCGGCTTTGATCAGGGTGGTTTGTTGACCGATGGCGTTGACCAGCATCCCCATTGTGTATTGCTGCTTGATGAGATCGAGAAGGCCCATCCGGACCTTTACAACATCCTCTTGCAGGTGATGGATCATGGCAAGCTGACCGACCATAACGGCAAACAGGTCGATTTCCGCAATGTCATTCTGGTTATGACCACCAACGCCGGTGCTGCTGAGATGGATAAGCCTGCGATGGGCTTTACCCAGTCTGAACGCTCTGGTGACGATGAAGAGGCCATCAACAAGCTGTTTACGCCGGAATTCCGCAACCGTCTTGATGCGGTCATTCCGTTTGCAGCTTTGTCAACGGATATTATTCATCAGGTCGTACGCAAGTTTGTCATGCAGCTTGAGGCCCAGCTGGCAGACCGTGGTGTCACCTTCGAGCTGACTGATGCGGCAACCGCTTGGCTTGCCAAGAAGGGATATGATCCGAAAATGGGTGCCCGGCCTCTGGGGCGGGTTATTCAGGAACATATCAAGCGGCCGCTGGCTGAAGAAATCCTGTTTGGCAAGCTGACAAAAGGCGGCACGGTGCGCGTCGATATCGATCTGGACAATATGGAAAAACTGTTCCTGTCCGTGATCGAGGATGACGAACCAAGCGCAGACCAGAGTGTCAAGGCCAAAAAGGCCTCAACCAAGGGATCTGAAGCGGGTGACAAGAAAGCCGGTCCTCGCAAAGCCTCGCGGAAAAAGGCCTCTGTGCCGACGGTTTCCAAGGTCGACAAGAAATAAGCAGAAGGAGCGCCTGCGGTAACGCGGGCGCTTTTTTCCATGTTTCCAAACATGCCCGGCTGGTTACGGATACTCCTTATTTTTTTCGCGTTTGCGCTGATTTCTCTGATGGCGGCGAGCGCCATCATGCGAGCTGCTTTCCCAAATGGCATTTTTGGTAGCCTGATTGATCCGGAGACCGGAATGGCCAGTGGCGCGGAACTGATCAAGAATATTCTGACGCTTGCCGCCGGGCTGTTTCTGGCTCTGACGCTGTTGTATCAACGGTTCTTGGGCGGTGATTGATGGCCGCTTTGCCGACAAAGGGGCTTGCCTTGCCGATCAATTGGCTATACATGCTTGAAACATGAACAAGATGTGCACCCAGTTTCAGTCGATTACTTTTGATATATTGGGTATAAAACTTGTTTGTTTGATTAAAGCTGTTATGAATCAATGAGCTGCAAGTGATTTATATGTCTAGATTATTTGTGTAGGTTTTAATCTACACATTTTATGTGTGATTTCTTTGATTCCGTGTGGATACTAAAAAACTAGATTCACTACATTGGCACTCCCTATGTCTCTTCTGGTAGCGCGTATTCTCGGTTCCTGTATCGCCAGTGATGACGGAGTTTTCAGAAGCGGTTGCCTCATCATTCCTCAATCCCGAACATGGCTGCCAACTCGGCATCACCATCATGGATACCTTCGCCTATCGAAATACCGGCATCCTTGTAGAGGCCCAGCCTGCAAGGATTTGGATTGACTTCGTATTTGATAAGTCGCACGAGCGGCTCACCTGCTTTGGTGATAATCACTTCTTCGCCGGCAACGCTTCTCTGGACAAGCTCCGAGAGTTTGGCTTTCGCTTCGAGAATATTGACCTGCATATTACACCCCTGATTTTTTCTGTGCTATTTCGCATTCCGACAGTGATGACGAACCGGTCATTTGATTATATCGCGTCGGTGTTCCAACAATTCATAATCAGATTGCAGCCCGAGGAAGAACCCCTCGGACAGACCAAAGTAGCGGGCAAATCGTCGATCCATATCTGCAGAAATCTCACGCTTTCCAAGAACGATCTCGTCAACTTGGCTGCAAGGTGCGTGAATAGCCCGTGCAAGATCATCCCGGCTCAGGTTCATAGGCTTCAGAAACTCTTCCAGCAGAACTTCACCAGGATGAGGGTTTGGCAAATGATCCGTCGGTCTATTTGATGATTTCGGCATTGTTCTGTCCTTCTTCAAGTTGGAGAGTATTCAGCTGGCCGGTGCTATCCGTCTTCAGAAAAGAAATCTTCGTCCAAGCGTTGAACCTGAATGGTGCGATAGGCCCGCGTTCCAACACCATGTTCGATCATCAGATCCGCCAAGCGAACTCCGTCAATTTGTATCACACGTTGCTGCAGGCTTCTCGTATACTTCGTTGCGCTACCAGTGAAAGATGAGGTGGTCACGAAAACACCTTTTGTTGCGCCGAAGCCAACCAGAGAACCAACAAACGCTTGCATGTCCGGTCTTCCGATTTTATTTGAAGCAGCATGTCGTTTGGCCTGAACATATATGCGATCAAGACCCAGTCGGTCTTCATTAATGACACCGTCAACTCCGCCATCCCCGGATCGCCCCAATTGTTCAGCAGCGTTTTTATGAGACCCGCCATATCCCATAGCGATGAGAAGGTCTACAATTACCTGCTCAAAGAATGCAGGTGAATTCTCCCGAATTCGATCAAGAAGCTCGGTTTGAAGAGCAGTATTAAGGGCTGAAAATGCATCTTCAATCTGCTCTTCTGGGGTTGATGTCTCTTTTGAACTGTCATCGCCAAATCTTGAACGTGCGGCGACAACATGTCCTTGCTTTTTATTTGAAGCATGGTAAGCGGCAAATTGCGGAATGGATAAAAGGCTTTGATTGTCCAGCTTATGCGGATTTGTTGCGAGCAGCTTCTTGCCTGCCTTAGAGGCGATGAAACGC